>NZ_CAWNBB010000024.1:0-54641 GCF_963872585.1 Vibrio sp. 10N.222.47.A9
TTTAATGGAATTGGTATTACCACAATAGAGGCTTCAGTCGAAAGGTTGAGATTTTTGACATCTGTCGTTGAAGTTATTCTTGATTGTGAATACTGATACCCTAAATATTTCAATGTCTTGCTTGATGTGGCCTTCGTAAAATTCATCCTTTGTATCAGGAGAACTCTTACCTTTTTTCTAGATTATCCCGCCTTTCTAAAGGTGTCGGCTTTATTAAATGAGCTGATCGATATCTAATTTTATATAAAACTCACCGCCAATCATTCGACAAATTAATAGGTTTGGTCTAAAGATTTCTATGAAAAGTGAAATTTGACGCTAAATATGTTCTCTAAGGCCTGTATTTGACAGTTTTCTTTACATCAAGTCGCTCAAAATCGTCTCCATTTTAGTAAGTCTTTCGTTTCACTGGTTGGTATTCGTTGAAATGATGTTAGGGGTAATATATATGGTTAATATGCTTCTATCTGGTTGTTTTGTTTGCTTAAATTGCAAAAAATAGCATTTGTTTCTATAGTGTTAATTGTTTTTTGGAATAATTATTTGTTTTTAGTGACTGGTAGTGAGATCTGCTTTTAACCATAGTTTTAACTCTACAAGTAAGTGGTAGTAAGGGATTTGTGAGTATTTATTATCGACAATAGAATGTTGATTTTTATTACTATATGCTCTCTGGGTGAATAGTTATGTGGTGCTTTTGCTTGTTAAGCGTTTAATGTCGACTTTTTATCCTATTTTTGTTGCTTTTCTGTGAATTATTTGCCAAATTGTCAACCGTATAAAATATCAGAACAATATTCTGGTAAGAATGGATTCAATTTTGCAGACAGGGCAGAGAGCTGCCAAAGCAGTAGAGGTCTGGTAATGTCACTTTTAGAAGTAAAAAATCTTCGTATCGAATACCCATCTCGTCATGGAGTTCACGCAGCAGTAAAATCGCTTTCGTTCAACATTGAACGTGGTGAGATTGTTGGCGTTGTAGGGGAGTCTGGTGCCGGTAAATCAACAGTAGGCAATGCTGTGATCGATCTACTGAGCCCTCCTGGTCGCATTGCTAGCGGCGAGGTATTTTTGGATGGCGAAAAAGTCTCTGGCCTATCTCCTGAACAGATGCGTTCTGTTCGCGGCTCAAAGATTGGTTTTATCTTCCAAGACCCAATGACTTCTCTTAACCCTCTATTCACAGTAGAGCAGCAGTTAAAAGAAACGATTCATGCCAACATGAAGGTTTCGGATCAAGAAGCTTACCAACGCTCATTAGATTTGATGAACCAAGTTGGTATTCCGCAACCAGAAAACCGTTTAAAGCAGTACCCACACCAATTCTCTGGCGGTATGCGTCAGCGTGTTGTTATCGCGATCGCATTGGCCGGTGAGCCTGACTTAATCATTGCCGATGAACCAACAACCGCACTGGATGTGTCTATCCAAGACCAGATTTTGGGTTTAATTCGCGACCTATGTATTAAGAAGAACGTAGGTTGTATGTTGGTCACGCACGACATGGGTGTCGTATCTAACGTTACCGATCGCGTAGCGGTTATGTATCGTGGTGATTTAGTTGAGTTTGGCCCAACGGCGAAAGTCCTTGGTACTCCTGAACACCCTTACACGCACAGTCTTATCTCAGCGGTTCCGCGTTCAGATCGTAAACTCGATCGTTTCCCTCTTGTGAGCTACATCGAAGAAGCGCACGAGATGGAACCACTTGATGTGAAAAACCACTGGTTAGGTCAAAGCCAAGATCACCGTGATTACACTGGCCCGTTGTTGAATGTTGAAAACGTCAACTTACGCTTTACTACCAAGGATTCTTTCTTTGAGAGTCGTCGTGAGTACGTTCAGGCGTCAAACAATGTGAGCTTTGAAGTACACGAAGGTGAAACTTTTGGTCTTGTGGGTGAATCTGGTTCGGGTAAATCAACGATTGCTCGTGTGATTGCTGGCTTGTACGCACCTAACTCAGGCAAAGTGACCTTTGAAGGTATTGACCTTACTGGGCTTAAGTCTGAGAAAGAGCGTCGCCCAATGCGTCGCCAAATGCAGATGGTGTTCCAAAACCCATACACATCAATGAACCCTCGAATGAAGATCTTCGACATCATTGCTGAACCTATCCGATTCCATAAACTTACGCGCAACGAGAATGAAACTCGTCAGATCGTTCACGACCTGCTAGAGCACGTTGGTTTAGGCAAGATGGCTGGAGTTAAATACCCACACGAATTCTCAGGTGGCCAACGTCAGCGTATTTCTATCGCTCGCGCCTTGGCAACTCGCCCACGTCTTCTGATTTGTGATGAACCTACGTCGGCGTTAGATGTGTCGGTACAGGCTCAGATTCTTAATCTATTAAAAGACTTACAAGACGAGCTCAACCTAACCATGCTGTTCATCAGTCACGATTTACCGGTTATTCGTCAAATGTGTGATCGTGTTGGTGTGATGCAAATGGGAGAACTATTGGAAGTAGCGCCAACAGAGCAGCTGTTCCAATCGCCTCAGCATGAATACAGCAAACACCTAATTTCTTTAATGCCTGAATTTACGGGTTTAAGAGAAGAAAAAGCAGTGGCAAAAGCCGCGATATAAAAATCAGCAGGCTGGAGTTTGGCTTGCTAAAAATAATAAACAGACGCAAATACAACAACTAGGGATCTGGATTCCCGCATGAAGGAGTTATGCAATGAAAACCATGAAAAGCAAATTAGCAGTAGCTTTAATGGCAGCTGGCCTAAGCTTTAGTGCAGCAGCAGCAGATATTACCGTTGGCTACGCAGCTGACCCAGTATCACTTGACCCGCACGAGCAGCTGTCTGGTGGCACACTGCAAATGTCTCACATGGTGTTTGACCCTCTAGTACGTTTCACTCAAGAGATGGATTTTGAAGGCCGCCTAGCATCTAGCTGGGAGCGTGTTGATGATACGACTTTCCGTTTTAATCTACGTAAAGGTGTGAAATTCCACTCTGGTAACGAACTGACTGCTGATGATGTTGTGTGGACTTTTGAACGTCTACAAGCTTCTCCAGACTTTAAGTCTATCTTCACGCCATACGAAAAAATGGTAAAAGTGGATGACTACACAGTTGAGCTAATATCAAAAGCGGCTTACCCACTAGTACTACAAACAGCAACTTACATCTTCCCAATGGACAGCAAGTTCTACTCTGGTCAGACAGCGGAAGGTAATGATAAATCTGAGCTAGTTAAGCACGGTAACTCGTTCGCTTCGACTAACGTTTCAGGTACTGGCCCATTCATCGTAACTCAACGTGAGCAAGGCGTTAAAGTAACGTTCGAACGTTTCAACGATTACTGGGACACAGAAACTGAAGGCAACGTAGACAAGCTAACACTTGTGCCAATCAAAGAAGATGCAACGCGTGTAGCTGCACTTCTTTCTGGTGACGTGGATATGATTCACCCTGTAGCACCAAACGATCACAAGCGTGTTAAAAACGCTAAGAACATCGATCTAGTAACGCTACCTGGTACTCGTATCATTACGTTCCAAATGAACCAAAACAGCAACGAAGCACTGAAAGATGTGCGCGTTCGTCAAGCAATCGTTCATGCGATTAACAATGAAGGTATTGTTAAGAAAATCATGAAAGGTTTCGCGACAGCTGCTGGTCAGCAAAGCCCAACAGGCTACGCGGGTCACAACGAAGATCTAGTTCCTCGTTACGACCTGAAAAAAGCGAAAGAGCTGATGAAAGAAGCGGGCTACGAAGATGGCTTTACACTAACTATGGCAGCGCCTAACAACCGTTACGTGAACGATGCGAAAGTAGCGCAAGCGTCTGCGGCAATGCTGTCTAAGATTGGTATCAAAGTTGATCTTAAGACGATGCCTAAAGCACAGTACTGGCCTGAGTTTGACCTATGTTCAGCAGACATGATGATGATCGGCTGGCACTCAGATACAGAAGATTCAGCTAACTTCAACGAGTTCCTAACAATGACTCGTAACGAAGAGACGGGCCGTGGTCAATACAACTGTTCTGGTTACTCAAACCCAGAAATGGATGCGATTGTAGAAGCTTCTAACACTGAAACTGACCCTGTTAAGCGTTCTAAGATGCTGAAAGGCGTTGAAGCAACACTTTACAACGATGCGGTATTCGTACCCCTACACTGGCAAAGTGAAGCGTGGGGCGCGAAATCTAACGTAGGTGCAGCAGACGTAGTAAACCCAATGGTTATGCCTTACTTCGGCGACCTAGTTGTAAAATAATCTAGCTTGCTAGAATCGAGAGCCTGAAGCTTTCAGGCTCTCAATATTATTAAGATATAGATTTAAGTTTCGGTATTTGGTCTTCCTTCAGTCTGGCTAAATACCTTTTTTAAGACTGAATTTTTTGTTGTCTAGTCGCGGATTTCGGTTAGACAGTCATGGATAGATAAGGGGCAAGGAATGGTTACGTTTCTGGTCAAGCGCCTGTTTCAGGCACTGATAGTGATGTTTGTGATCAGTTTGGTGGCGTTTGCCATTCAGGATAACCTGGGCGACCCGTTACGTGAGTTAGTCGGTCAATCTGTTTCAGAGGCGGAGCGTCAAGCGCTACGCGATGAACTCGGCTTAAATGATCCCTTCGTTACAAAATATACTCGCTTTATAGGCGCAGCCCTACAAGGTGATCTTGGTACTTCATATTTCTTTAAACGCCCTGCAGTGGACGTAATTTTAGACAAATTGGTCGCGACGCTTGAACTTGTGTTCGGTGCTTCTCTGATTATTGTTTGTCTGTCGATTCCATTAGGCGTTTATTCTGCGATACACCCAAAAAGTTTCTTCACTAAATTGGTCATGGCGGGCAGTAGTATCGGCATCTCGGTACCTGTTTTCTTAACTGCAATCATGCTGATGTATGTGTTCTCTATTGAGCTAGGTTGGCTACCGTCATTTGGTCGTGGTGATACGGCAAACTGGTTTGGTTGGGAGTCTGGCTTCTTAACGCTCGATGGCCTTGCACACTTGGTACTGCCGAGTATTGCTCTGGCATCTATCATGCTACCTCTGTTTATTCGTCTAGTTCGTTCTGAAATGCTAGAAGTTCTAAGTTCTGAATACATTAAGTTTGGTAAAGCGAAAGGCCTAGCGCTAAACAAAATCTATTACCAACACGCATTGAAAAACACCATGCTACCGGTTCTTACTGTTGGTGGTGTTCAGATTGGTACTATGGTGGCATACACCATTCTTACTGAAACGGTTTTCCAGTGGCCCGGTACAGGTTTCTTATTTTTAGAAGCGATCAACCGTGTAGATACACCACTGATTACCGCATACGTTATTTTTGTTGGTCTTATTTTCGTAGTGACTAACACGATTGTTGATTTGCTTTACGGTGTTATCAACCCAACCGTTAACATCACAGGGAAAGGAGCATAATCATGGAACAGACATCGACAGTGCCGTCTCGCTGGGAACGTTTTAAGCAATCAGATATTGTGTATTACTTCTTACGCGACAAAGTGGCAATGGTGAGTTTCGCCATTTTCTCAATCTTTTTAGTGATGGCATTAGCAGCACCTATTCTAGCGCCAACAGACCCGTACGACGTGACATCGATTGATATCATGGATTCAGAGCTGCCACCATCTTGGATGGAAGATGGCGAAGAACGTTTCTTGCTCGGAACGGATGAGCAAGGCCGTGATATTTTATCGACTATGCTTTACGGTTCGCGCTTATCACTGACCATTGGTTTTTTAGCGGTAGGCCTACAACTGACGCTTGGTATCATCATTGGCTTGTCTGCGGGTTATTTCGGTGGCCGTATTGATAGTTTCTTGATGCGTTTCGCTGATGTTCAGCTTTCGTTCTCAACCATGATGGTTGCGATCATTGTCTCGGCCATCTTTAAGGCTAGCTTCGGCAGTGACTTCTACGCGCAATATGCCGTTGTTATGCTGGTGGTGATCATCGGTATTGCTGAATGGCCGCAGTATGCTCGTACAATTCGCGCATCGGTATTGGCAGAGAAGAAGAAAGAATACGTAGAAGCGGCACGTGTGATGGGCTTTAGAGCGCCTCGCATCATGTTCCGTCATATTCTGCCTAACTGTTTATCTCCAATTTTGGTTATCTCTACGGTGCAGGTGGCAAATGCCATCATGTCAGAAGCGGCACTTTCTTTCCTAGGTTTAGGCCTTCCGGTAGACCAACCATCACTGGGTGCTCTGATCAGTACAGGTTTTAACTACATTTTCTCAGGAGCATGGTGGATCACAGCATTCCCAGGTGTGCTTTTGATAACATTGGTTCTAGTTATTAACCTATTAGGCGACTGGTTACGTGACGTGTTTAACCCTAAAATTTATAAAGGGTGATAGCTCTGATTGATTTTTAGATAAAAAAGTCACTAAATTAAGAGCCGTAAGCAATTACGGCTCTTTTTTTGCTTAATGGATCTGGAACTTAGTATCATTGATAGTGTCAATAATACTTAAAATGGAATTCATGTTTTATCGACATATATTCGGTAATAATTAGCCCGTAAGGGTTTAAGTGGTGGTTATGAAATTGACAATGAATGCTGTATGTCGTGCTGTGATGAGAAATTATCGTATGGGGCTTATCGCTGCATCCCTTTTGGTCTCGAGCCAAGTGAGTGCAGAGTCGGTTCTATGTGATGCAACTCAGGCAAGCACTAACCAATTACCACAGCTAGAGCAATCATGTCCGATAGGCAAGGGTGTTTGGGGAAGTAAGGCGCCTAAACGTCATTCAGATAACGAGCTGTTTTGGGTTCAATGTGGCCTGCTGAATAAGCCTTTGTCACTGAACCGAGCAAAGCCCCTATATGAGAAGATCTCGACCAACGTTTGGATGAAGCCTGAAGGCGGAGACTATCGTTGCTTAATCGGACCTTATTCTACCTTCTCGGATGCGAGAAAAGACCTAGCTCAGGTGCGCAAGGTCCCCGGTTATGGTGAAGCCTTTATTCGCATGGTCGATAAGTCGAAAACCTCATCACAGCCTATCGTTGCAAAACCGGCAGAGTCAAAAGCTGTAAAGCCTAAGGCTCCTGTAAAACCAAAACCTGCTCCGAAACCTGTGGCTGCGAAGCAAGCGGCAGCGGTAACGAGTGCTGCAGCTATTCAGACGCTACCAAGCGGTAACGCGAATTCAGACAACGATTTGGAAATCGAAATCCGTGTGACAGCCAATGTTGCGGGTAGCCAATATGCGATTCCTTACCTTCTAGACCATCAACAACAGTTCTATATGGAACAAGGCAAGCCTTGGAGCCGCCTAGATTTCGATAGCGCTGAGTTGGTGTGTAATCAGGTCAGCATGAAACTGATGACTGAAAAGCAATGGCAGAGCATCTTGAGCTCAAAAGTTATGGAAAAACAGAACTGGCCAATGCATCTACCTTATTGGGGCGCAGATAAGAAAGGCCTGTTTACCAACGGAAACGTAAACCAATTGAAAGGTTCTTCATTGCTTAATGTGATGTGCGTGAAATAACGAAGACCCGTTGTAAGACTAAACAAGCCTCAGCCATTGCTGGGGCTTTGTTGTTTATACACCTTCCTTTTTCAACATCGGTTCGACTTTTGGACACCCTTTCTTCATACGAATTTGACTAAAAATCGCTATAAATTGTTCAAATAGAGCAGTTGATGCGTAGAAAACCATAACTCAAGCAATAAGGTGATTGAGATTATGAGTTTAAAAAAACGATTAGAAGACGTGGCTCCACGCTTCGAAGCTGGAGGGAAGTACGAAAAGCTTTACCCTGTGTATGAAGCGTTCGCCACCATATTTTATACGCCCGGCAACGTAAACCGAGGCCAGACCCATGTTAGAGACAGTATCGATCTCAAACGAATCATGATTCTGGTGTGGCTAGCGACCTTTCCCGCGATGTTTTGGGGGATGTATAACGTCGGAAACCAAAGCTTCCTCGCATTAACGTCCAGTTATCAACTTAACGAACTTACCTCTGTTATTGAAAGCAGCTGGCGCTTGTCATGGGCATTTGGTGATGCGCAGTCATTGATAGCAAGTGGCTGGGCAAGTCAGATGTTGCTTGGTGCACTCTATTTTCTACCTGTTTATGCCACAGTGTTTGTTGTGGGTGGCTTCTGGGAGGTCTTGTTTGCAGTCGTTCGCAAGCACGAAGTTAATGAAGGCTTCTTTGTTAGCTCGGTGCTGTTTGCACTCATCCTCCCGCCAACCATTCCGCTCTGGCAAGCCGCATTAGGTATCACTTTTGGTATCGTTGTCGCCAAAGAGCTGTTCGGTGGTACAGGACGAAACTTCCTTAACCCTGCACTAGCAGGCCGCGCGTTTCTCTACTTCGCTTATCCAGCCAACATGTCGGGTGGGCTTGTGTGGGTTGCCGCTGACGGCTATTCAGGCGCGACACCACTGAGTCAATGGTATGAGGGTGGCAGTACTTCGCTTATCAATAATATGACTGGCGAGTCGATCACCTGGATGGATGCGTTTATCGGTAATATACCGGGCTCGATGGGTGAGGTGTCGTCACTGCTTATCATGTTGACGGGTCTGATTCTGATTGCCATGAAGATAGCCTCTTGGCGCATTGTTGCGGGTGTGATTATTGGCCTTGTGGCGACCTCTAGTTTGATGAATTGGATCGGATCTGAAACCAACTCGATGTTTTCTATGCCGTTCTACTGGCACTTTGTGTTGGGTGGCGTTGCCTTTGGTACTTTCTTTATGGCGACCGACCCAGTTTCTGCCGCTTTTACCAATCAGAGTAAATGGGCTTACGGGATTCTTATCGGTGTGATGACGGTTGGTATTCGCGTGCTCAACCCTGCTTATCCAGAGGGCATCATGCTGGCTATCTTGTTCGCCAACCTCTTCGCCCCACTGTTCGATTTTATTGTGAAAGAGCAAAACATCAAACGCAGACAGAAGCGGACATTGCGTTGATTTAAGTGAATAAGAGGGAAAGTTACTCCCAGTAAGAAAGGCTTACATTGATGTAAGCCTTTCAATTTTTATCGAGATTGATTTGAAGTTGATTTAACTCCACTTCAAATCAATCTCGAACGGTTGGGTGTGGCCACAATGCTCACCACACATTTCGTCGTAGGCACTGTTGTGAACCAGCATTGCCGACGCCACGCCTTGGTCGCTAAAGTGGTCGCGTGCTTGGTTAACACTCAAAAACTTCATTGGGTGCTGGTGATCGTCTTTGATTAACTGTTTTTGCTCGTCAATGATTTGGTAAGCCAAGTAGATCCCGCCTTCAAATGATTCAATTAGTAGATTCATCACAAACTCCATTGCTGTTCTAGATAGGTCAGTATCTGTGTTACGTGGAGTTGGGGAGTAAGGTTCAAGAGTAGGCATAAAAAAAGCAGGCACAAGGCCTGCTTTTTAAGAGTTATCAACAAATGGCGTTGACTATCTCATCGTTACGAATTCTTCGCTGCCCGTTGGGTGGATAGCCACAACAGAGTCGAAGTCTGCTTTGGTTGCGCCCATCTTCATTGCAACGCCGAAGCCTTGAATCATTTCATCAACAGTGAAACCGATGCCGTGTAGGCCGACGACTGTCTCTTCTTCGCCTGCACATACTAGCTTCATCTTACAAGGTTGACGGTGTTGAGTGACTGCGGTGTACATTGCAGTAAAACCAGACGTGTATACCTTGATGTTGTCTTTGCCGTATTGCTCTTCAGCTTCTTGAGTCGTTAGACCAATAGTGCCGATAGGTGGGTGGCTGAATACAACAGTAGGAACGAGCGTGTAGTCCATTTTTGCGTTTGTTTGACCGTTGAATAGACGCTCAGAAAGCTGACGACCGGCTTTAACAGCAACAGGTGTTAGCTCGATACCGCCTTCCATGATGTCGCCAACACAGTAGATGCCAGGAACGTTGGTTGCTTGGAACTCGTCTACTTTGATGTAGCCACGGTCGTTGGTTGCAACGCCAGTTGATGCTAGGTTGATAGCGTCAGTGGCTGGGTGGCGACCGATAGCCCAGATTAGGTGGTCAACGTTTTGAGTGTTGCCGTTCTCTAGGTGCAGAGTCAGTGTGCCGTCTGCTTCTTTGACCACTTCTTTAGGTACAGAGTGTGTATGAAGTGTTGGACCTTCCGCTTCCATTACTTCAACCAGTGTTTCAACAATCATTGGGTCGAAGCTGCGAAGTGGTGACTCTTTACGACAGAACAGGTGTGTTTCTGTGCCAAGTGCACTTAGTACGCCTGCGATTTCTACTGCGATGTAGCCTGCGCCGATTACAGCAACACGCTTAGGTTGCTCCATCAGGTCGAAGAAACCGTTTGAGTCGATACCGTGCTCTGCGCCAGGGATGTTTGGAATGGTTGGACGACCACCTACTGCGATCAGGATGTGATCAGCGGTGTAGTGTTCACCGTTAACTTCAACGGTCTTTTCGTCAACAAACTTAGCAAAGCCTTTGATTACGTTTATTTTGTTGTTACCAAGAACGCGATCGTAAGATTGGTGGATACGACCAATGTACGCTTGACGGTTTTCAACCAGTTTGCCCCAGTTGAAGCCTTTTACGTCAACGTCGAAGCCGTAGTCTTTTGAATATAGGTTGATTGCTTCAGCAACTTGAGCACCGTGCCACATAACCTTTTTAGGAACACAACCAACGTTTACACAAGTACCACCAAGGTCTTGAGCTTCGATAAGTGCAACTTTTGCACCGTGCATTGCTGCGCGGTTAGCTGATGCGATGCCGCCTGAACCGCCGCCGATACAGATGTAATCAAAATGAGTCGCCATTACTTTCTCCATTTATTGAAGGTTGTGGGTACAGTGAGCGCACTGAACACCTACGTCCTATAGATTCTTAAATTGTCTAATTATTATATTGAGGGCAGATCGGTTGAACTCAATCTCCCTGTTTAAAATTTATTCGTGTACGTCACAGTCTGCTGAGTATTCGTCAGACGATGACGTTAAGTTCGAGATTACTCGGGTACGATCCACTCTACTTTGAAGTGACCGGTTGCCGGCGCAATTGCTTCCTTCAAGAATGGAAGAATTTCGTTCATTTGGCTTTCTAGCTTCCAAGGTGGGTTGATAACAATCATGCCTGATGCGGTCATACCACGCTCGTTGGTGTCTGGTGATACGCCAAGTTCGATTTGTAGAATTTTGTTGATGCCTAAGCCTTCAAGTCCTTCGATCATATCTTCGATATCACAGCGATTTACCACTGGGTACCAAATTGCGTAGATACCAGTTGCCCAGCGTTTATGGCTCTGAGCAATCGCAGTCACAACATCTCGATACTCTTTTGCCAGCTCATAAGGCGGGTCGATAAGCACCAAACCACGACGTTCTTTAGGTGGCAGGCTGCCTTTTAGGCGTTGGAAGCCATCTTCTTTGTAGATAGACACCTGACGATCGCGGTGGAACTCTTGCTCAAGCAGAGGGTGGTCTGCAGGGTGAAGTTCGGTTAATACCATGCGGTCTTGGTCACGCAGGTGCGCGCGTGCAACACGTGGTGAGCCCGGGTAGAAACGCAGTTTTTCGCCATTGTTGAGTGCAGAGATAGACTCAAGGTAGCTTTGAATGTCTTCAGGAAGATCTTGTTGCCCCGCTTCACTTGCAGACCATAGACGTGCAATACCTTGTTTGTATTCGCCCGTTTTTTCAGACCATTCATGCGTTAAGTCGTAACGACCTACACCAGAGTGAGTGTCATGATAAACAAAAGGCTTATCCTTCTGTTTCAAAGAATTAAGAATAAGGCTCTGTACGATATGCTTTACTACGTCGGCATGGTTGCCCGCGTGGAAGCTGTGGCGATAACTTAACAAATTAAACTCTCGTAACACTCTCGAATTAGAGTGTGGTTAGTGTAGGTGGGGTTAGTTTGACTATTATAACCCCCAATGGACCATAAATTCTCGAACAATTCAGGAACAGTCGCTAGCAATATGCAGTTAGTTATTGGTTCTACTATTGAAATTTGCCTTGTTGGGCACTATCTAATAACTATTCGCAGGTGATTTTTTAGGGCGACCCTGAGCCTGATGACTGTAAGACGACCTCATTACAAAAAAGACGAAAGTCTCTAAAGCCAAAGGAATGTTTATATGTCTAATCCGCTATTAACCTTCACGGACTTACCTCCGTTTTCACAGATCAAACCTGAGCACGTTAAGCCAGCGGTTGAGCAAGTGATTGAAGAGTGTCGCAACAAGATAGAACAAGTACTTGAAGGTAATACTTCACCAAGCTGGGACAACCTCGTTGCTCCAATTGATGAAGTGGATGATCGTTTAGGCCGTATTTGGTCACCTGTAAGCCATATGAATTCTGTGATGAACAGCGACGAACTGCGTGACGCTTATGAGAGCTGCCTGCCTGTACTTTCTGAGTACGGCACGTGGGTCGGTCAACACAAAGGTTTGTTCGAAGCGTATAAAGCGATCAAGGCGAGCGAAGCATTCTCGGCATTAAACCAAGCTCAACAAAAAACCATCACTGACGCACTGCGTGACTTTGAATTGTCAGGCATTGGCTTACCTGCGGACGAACAGCATCGCTACGGTGAGATCAGCAAGCGCCAGTCTGAGCTAGGTTCTCAATTCTCAAATAACGTGCTTGATGCAACCATGGGTTGGAGCAAGCAGATCACAGACGTCGCTGAACTGGCCGGTATGCCTGAATCAGCACTGGCGGCAGCACAAGCCGCGGCAGAAGCTAAAGAGCAAGAAGGTTACCTACTGACTCTGGATATCCCATCATACCTGCCTGTGATGACCTACTGTGATAACCAAGATCTACGCAAAGAGCTTTACGAAGCTTACGTAACGCGTGCTTCTGACCGTGGTCCAAATGCTGGCAAGTGGGACAACACTGAGATCATCACTGAACAACTTAAGCTGCGTCACGAGATCGCACGCATGCTTGGCTTTAGCACTTACAGCGAAAAATCTCTGTCGACTAAGATGGCAGAAACGCCAGACCAAGTACTTGGTTTCCTTAACGACCTAGCAGTAAAAGCCAAACCGCAAGGTGAGCGCGAAGTAGAAGAGCTACGTCAGTTTGCTGAGAAAGAGTTTGGCGTCTCTGAGCTAAACCTGTGGGATATCGCTTACTACAGCGAGAAACAAAAACAGAACCTGTTCGAGATCTCTGATGAAGAGCTTCGTCCATACTTCCCTGAGTCGAACGCAGTGTCTGGTTTGTTCGAAGTACTAAACCGTGTGTTTGGTATGTCGGTGACTGAGCGTGAAGGTGTGGATACATGGCATGATTCAGTGCGCTTCTTTGACATCTTTGATGCGACAGGCACATTGCGCGGTAGCTTCTACCTAGATCTATACGCACGTGAACACAAACGTGGCGGCGCTTGGATGGATGACTGTCGCGGTCGTCGCATTACTCAATCTGGCGAGTTACAAACGCCAGTGGCTTACCTAACGTGTAACTTCAATAAGCCAGTCGGTGATAAGCCTGCGCTATTTACGCACGATGAAGTGGTTACCTTATTCCACGAATTCGGCCACGGTATCCACCATATGTTAACGCAAGTTGATGCGGGTGCGGTTTCTGGTATCAATGGCGTGCCTTGGGACGCGGTTGAGTTGCCAAGTCAGTTCCTCGAAAACTGGTGTTGGGAAGAGGAGGCGTTGTCGTTCATCTCTGGTCATTTCGAAACCGGTGAAGCGTTACCGAAAGAGATGCTAGAGAAGATGCTAGCGGCGAAGAACTTCCAGTCAGCGATGTTTATTCTGCGTCAGCTAGAGCTTGGCCTGTTCGATTTCACGCTGCACACAGAATACGATCCAGAAGTCGGTGCTCGCGTACTAGAAACACTAGCCGACGTGAAGTCTAAGGTATCGGTATTGCCAAGCCTTGATTGGAACCGCTTCTCGCACAGCTTTGGTCACATCTTTGCTGGTGGCTACAGTGCAGGCTATTACAGCTACCTGTGGGCAGAAGTATTGTCTGCAGATGCGTTCTCTGCATTTGAAGAAGAAGGTATCTTCAATACTGAAACGGGTAATCGCTTCCTGAACAACATCCTTGAAATGGGTGGCAGTGAAGAGCCGATGGAGCTGTTCAAACGCTTCCGTGGTCGTGAGCCACAAATCGACGCGATGCTACGTCATGCTGGTATTCAAGCTTAGATTCTAGACGACATAAGCTAGATAGATTAAAGGCTGAACATTGCGTTCAGCCTTTTCTTTTTGGGTCACCTAAACATAATCTAATGCGTGTATAGATTATGGATTCACGTTGCGATTGATTGGGTTTTGCAGCGAGATAAGAGTCTCAGTCGATTGAACCTCGTCGATCGCCTGCAATTTATCAATCAGCACGAACTGCAATTCTTCGATCGATTTACACATCAGCTTTACAAAAATATTGTAAGCACCGGTGGTGTAGTACGCCTCGACCACTTCGTCTAAAGCATTTAGCTTCGCAATGGCCGAGTGGTAGTCGCGGGCTGCGTTAAGGTTAATACCAATAAAGCAGCACACGTCGTAACCTAGCTTTTTGGTGTTTACCACAACTTCTGTTCGCTCAATAATGTCTGCTGATCTCATCTTTTCGATGCGAACGTGAATCGTCGCAGGGCTGACATCGAACTTCTTTGCCATTTCAGCATAAGGAGTACGTGCATCTTCCATCAAAGTTTTGAGAATGGCACGGTCTAGATCATCTAGACGAGCTGTAGTTGTGGACATGCATAATCCTTAGATTGAATGAAAAACATACCGGCTTGAGTACACATCATAGCCAAGGGTGATAATATTAGCAGTAACTATAGGGTTAGGGTGAATTCAGTGCGATTTTCGTTATTTTTTATTGTGATGTGTTGGAGTGTTTTTGCTTCAGCTCAGGCAAAAGATGTGTTGGTTATTCACTCTTATCATCAAGGCTTTTTTTGGACGGATGATTTCCATAAAGGGCTGGCTGAAGAACTCGATCGAGATGGGTTGTCTTACCGGGTTGTTTATCTCGATACCAAGCGAACTCAAAACGCTGAATACTTAGAGCGAATTTATCAGCTATACCGCACCAAGCTGTCGCATGAAGAGTTTGCCGCTGTAGTCGTCAGTGATAATAACGCCCTCAATCTGATGAAACGCTTAGCGCCCGAACTCAATGGCACGCCCGTTATTTTTGGTGGCATCAACAATTTCTCTCCGCAAATGATTGAAGGCTTGCACGCAACCGGTATCACTGAAGATATTGATATGGCGAGCAATATTGAGCTGATCAATCGACTTCAATCGACGGTTAAAAAAGTTTACGTGGTTACCGATCACTCGGTAACGGGTGAAGCTATTCGCGCTCAAGTGGATCTCTTCCTACAAAAACGTCCTGAGTTTTCTGGGTTGGTGGAGCAATATACGCCTGATTCTTATCAAGAACTGATGACGTTCGCGCAACGCGCTGATCTAACCAAAAGCTTGTTGTTCTGGGCCTACTACCGCGACATCAATGGCCGTGTCAGCAGCAAAGAAGACTGGCGTCAGCTCAACAAAAAAACTCAGATGCCATTGTATATCGTGCATGATTTAGGACTTGGGTTTGGTGCGATTGGTGGCGTGATTCACAGTGGAGAAACGCAAGGACGAGACACTGGGCGAGTGCTACTGAATGTGCTCGCTAATCCGGATAAACCGCTGCCCCAAGTGGTTGCTGGCGCGCCAGAAATTAAACTCGATTACCAACAAATATCACGATGGGATTTGGGTGCAGAGAATGAAGCGGCGGTGACTTTTCTCAACAAACCTAAGTCATTTTTAGTTCGCTACCGAGATGAAATTCGCACCATAGGTTTGCTGTTTTTGGTGATGTCGTGTGTCATCGCAACCTTGGTGTATTACCTCAATCGCCTTAAGAAAAGTGAGCGTACCAGCCGACAAAGCCAACTGTTATTGGAGTCGATATTCGACCAAAGCCTGCAGTTCATGGGGATCATTGATAAGGGCGGTGTATTGCAGTCGAGTAACAGCAAACTGCATGAGCTGCTTTACAACCAAGGCTATAAATTGGGAACACCTCTTCAAAGCCATCAACACTGGGAAGACTCAGCAAGGCAAGAACTGAAGGAATACTTTATCTCGAGCGATGAACACCAGATTTTGCGATTTGAAGCTGAGGTGTGGTGTCGTGATCGTGGTGCGATGGTGTTGGATATCTCTTTAAAGCCTATGCCGGGTAGTGAAGAGGATGATGTTCAGTTCTTATTTGAAGCTCGTGATGTTACCTCGGGTAAGCTCGCGGAGAATAAGTTGTTCCAGCGTGAAGCGAATCTCAAGCTGTATTACGACAAACAACCCGTGATGATGATTACGCTCGATGGCAATAATCGCATTCAACAAGTGAACCAGTTTGCTGAGCAGTTACTAGGCTACCCGCTAGACCAGCTACTAGGTCATCGTCCTAGAGAGTTCTATGTCGATGAAAACTCAATGATCCCGCGTCATATTTTATTGCAACCACAACATAAGATTCGAGGCGTGTGGCGTCGTGATATTGAATATCGCCATGCTAATGGCAGCACCATCTGGATTCGTGAAAATATTCGCCCGCTGGTTGAGTCTGATCAGCTGTTGATTGTTGGAGAAGACATTACCGAAACTCGTGAGTTGTCGGAAAAGCTAGAATATCAAGCTCGTTATGACTTGCTGACGGACACGTTTAACCGTAACCACTTTGAGCAAGAGCTGCAAAAGGCGCTCAAAGAGGTTGAGAGCCACATGCGAACTCACGCTATGCTGTTCTTGGATTTAGACCAACTCAAGGTCTTGAACGATACAGCGGGGCATGAAGCGGGAGATGCCGCAATCATGTTTAGTGCCAAGCTGCTGGAAGAGGTTCTGCCATACAATGCCGTGTTAGCGCGAATGGGTGGTGACGAATTTGCAGTATTAATGAAAGACTGTACTGAGCGAGATGCGGTGAATGTGTGTCGCAGTATTATCTCGACGATGAGTGAGAACCCATTCTTGTGGGGTGATATTCGCCTTAATCTTACCAGCTCCATTGGTATCCGATTGATTGACCATACTGCGGCCTCACCACAGATGGTACACGCTCAGGCTGATGCTGCTTGCCATGCTGCTAAAGAGGAAGGGCGTAACCGTTACAACCTTTACCATCAAGATGATGAAGACCTACGTCGTCGTCACCTAGAGATGGAATGCGTCAATCTAGTGCATGAGGCTTTAGCTAATGATCGCTTAGAGTTGTTTGCTCAGCGCATTCTTGGCCTAGATAAAAACAGCGAGAAAATGCACTTCGAAATCTTGGTTCGTATCAAGAATATCCAAGGTGAATACATCTCCCCGGGGATTTTCATGCCAGCCTCAGAGCGCTATAACATAGCGCACTTGATTGACCGCCGAGTCGTGAGCCAAACGCTCGCTTGGTTGGAACATCGACCAAAGGTGATAGATGAACTTGGAATGTGCTCTATCAATTTGTCTGGTCACTCTATGGGTAATCGAGAATTTGTCGAATTCTTGATTGAGAGCTTGAGAGACTCGTCGATACCGTGCCATAAAATCTGTTTAGAGATCACCGAAACGGCTGCGATGAGTAACATGAAGCAGGCGATCAAGTTCTTTACTCGAATCAAAGAGCTTGGTTGTATGATTGCACTGGATGACTTTGGCTCTGGATTATCGTCGTTTGGTTACTTAAAGAAACTGCCGGTCGACATCGTGAAGATCGATGGCTTGTTTGTGCGTGATATTGCTGTCAACGAGATGGACCATGTGATGGTTCGCTCGATCAATGATTTAGCTAAGCAGATGGGTAAACACACAGTGGCTGAGTTTGTTGAAAATACCCAGATAATCGACAAGCTGATCGAACTTGGTGTGAACTACGCACAGGGTTACATCATAGGCCGACCTAAACCACTTGCTGAGCTCGTTGAAGAGTTACAAAAAGAGCGAACGTTAGAGTTCTTGGATTAATTGAACCAAGCTGCACGATGAGTATTCTTTAGCACTAGCAGTGCTAATCGTTTGTAGTGCTAATAGCTTTCAGATCTACTAATAGTTTGCACCGCTAATATGTATTGTTGAGGCAATCAGGTAAACTGGTTGCCTCTTTTGTTTTGAATACTACTGTCTGTTGGAGACGACCTTGCAACTACAACTGATTTGCGAAGATGCTACCCAAATCGATCATTTAAATGACTTAGCGACCCGTTGGAATTTATCTCATGATGAAAACAGCGATTTCGCTTTGGTATTGACTAGCGAGCGACTTGAGTTACGTAAAGTCGATGAACCGAAGCTTGGCGCTATCTTTGTTGATTTAGTCGGAGGGGCAGTTGGTCACAGACGCAAGTTCGGTGGTGGTAAAGGTCAGGCGATTGCTAAAGCGGCAGGTTTAAACAAAGGTGCAACCCCAACTATCCTCGATGGTACCGCTGGTCTAGGACGTGATGCGTTTGTGCTGGCTTCGTTGGGCTGTAAAGTACAGATGGTCGAGCGTCACCCTGTTGTGGCAGCACTGCTTGATGATGGCTTGCAGCGAGCTCAACAAGACCCTGACATTGGTGGTTGGGTAACTGAACGTATGAAGTTGATTCACGCTTCAAGTCACGATGCGCTAGATAAACTCAGCAACGATCCAAATTTCGAACAGCCTGATGTGGTGTACCTAGACCCAATGTACCCGCATCCTGAGAACAAGAAGAAATCGGCGTTGGTTAAGAAAGAGATGCGTGTATTCCAATCATTGGTGGGTGCCGATATGGATGCAGATGCTCTATTGCAACCAGCCCTTAAGCTCGCATCCAAGCGAGTTGTGGTCAAAAGACCGGATTACGCAGCATGGTTAGATGAGCAAAAACCGAGCATGGCGATCGAAACCAAAAAGAACCGTTTTGATGTGTATGTGAAAGCATCAATGACCTAGTTAAGACATCAATAACTTAGAGACGCGCTAAGAAAGTTTCCCGTCATAAATACGATAAATCACTATTTAACACTTGCGATAGTCGCGTTACGGATGTATATCTAACTAAGAATCATTATTATTCTTAGCTGGAGTTGTAGCATGGCTAAACGCTTTTGTAAGTTAAACCGTCGAGATATCACCGAACACTTGGGAGAAATCCACAGCTTGGTCACTGAACCAAAGTTCGTGTGCCGCTCTTGTGCGCGCTCATCGTCGGATCAAGCGAATCTATGCAAACCAACAGCCATCCCACCGATTGATTGTCAGAATAGACCCGCTGAAGAAAAAGTCGCGTGTGGTCTACTTGCTGAAACATTGCCAACTCCAGAAGTTTCTCTTATTGAGGTAATGGACAGCGTTGAGCCAACGGTACAAATCTTTGATCCTGCTATCGTAGAAAAAGCGGATAAAGTCGCGTTGAAAAAAGCCAAGCTGAAAAAATTGATGGCGAAGGCGAGCGGCGATGAGAAAGCTGAACTCAAACAAGCGAAGAAAGCGGCGAAGAAACAAGAGAAGTACAACAAAAAGCTAGCGAAGATGATTAAGAAACAGCAAAAGCTGTTCAAGAAAAGCCAAAAACTGGAAAGTGATCTTGAACGCATCAACCTACAACTTGATGACGTTGCCTTCACTGAAAGCAAGACTCAGGTGGTGAGCCACAATCACATCCACTGAAGTTAATTCGAAGAGCTTATTGCTACACAGATGATTTAAAAAGAGCGACCTACGGTCGCTCTTTTGCTTTCTGGGTATTATTTTAAATAAGAATCTTGCTAGTCAAACAAAGCTTATTAGTTAAATACAGCTTGTTAGCTTAACGCGCTAGGCATTGCTAGCATCTCTCGCAACACGCTTCTTCACCCACGTCTCATTGACGAACAAAGAGAACAAGATAACGGCACCACCAATAGACAAGCGAACCAAATCGACATCTCTGTTCCAAATCAGGATGTTCACCACAAGGCCAGCTGGAACTAAGACATTGTTCATCACAGCCAGTGCGCCAGCATTGACCATGCACGCGCCTTTATTCCACATAAAGTAACCCAGCCCCGACGCAATCAAGCCAAGGTAGATAAGGATTCCCCATTGAAGAGTGGTGGTTGGCAGCTTCTCTGGGTTGCCCAGTAGCATGAAAGCAACGGAAGCGACGCATAACGCCCCCAAGTAGAAGTAACCAAATACGGTTCGCTGAGGTAATTCAGTCGATTCCTTCTCCATCACCACCTTGTAACTCACCTGACCGATAGCAAAGCACAGGTTCGCGCCTTGCACGACGAGGAAGCCAACTAAAAAGTTCTCATTGATGCCCGCAAATTTAATGAATACCGCGCCCAATACCGCAATTGCCGCAGTCACTAAGTACCACGGAGAGAATTGCCCTTTGAGGAAGTCATAAATAAGCGTGACGTAAATTGGGGTAAAAACGGTAAACAAAAGGACTTCAGGAACGGATAACAGTAAGAAAGACTGATAGTAGAAGCAGTACATTAAGCCAAGCTGGATGCCACCAATGGCCATCAATTTAGCGATCAGCTTACGCGAGACGCCACGGAACTTAAGGAAAGGAAGAAACACGATACCTGCAAGGGCAACACGCATCAGTACAGAGAACCAAGCATCAACCTGACCAGCAAGGTAAACGCCGATCAGGCTAAAGGAGAAGGCCCATAGGAGGGTAACACCAGCTAAATAGCTCATAGTAAAACTTCGTTAATAAGATATGAGCTGTATGTTACCTAACCTTAATTCATTAGTCTTCTGAATCTCTTAGAGGCACGACCAGCATATCCACCGGAGAGGCGTTGATCAGTTGTCGTGTTGAAGAAAGTAGCTTGCTCCAGAAATCTTGATGGTGACCACAAACCACCAAATCAACATTGAACTCGTTGATGGTGTCACACAGCTCATGACTCAAATCGCCACTGCCCACTAAGGTATGGGTGATTGGGTATTGAGCATGCTCAGCAAAATTTTGCAGCTGAACTCGAGATGCTTCCATCGCGTTATGTTGGGTTTCTGCCATGTTGATATCAATTAGGCCGGTATACAGCTCTGCGTAGTTAATATCGATATGGATAAAAGAGACTTTGGCTTCCAATGGCTTAGCCAATGCTACCGCTTTATCCACAATTAATTTGCTGTCTTCTGATAAATCGACCGCGACCAAAATATGTTTGTAACTCATATCGCTACCTCCTTTATTCATTGTCTGATTTAAGATTAGCACTATGCGATGGCTTTTTTTGCTGAAGTGATCTCATATCCACTGTCTTGCGTAATGACAGCTCGAAATATTGGTTAACTAATGGCCTGCGAGATATTCATTAAATAGTGATATAGTAGAGAAAATTGAGGATGTAATTAGGAGTCTTAAATGCTGTCAAAAACTATGGTTGAGCAACTGAATGATCAAATTAACCTAGAATTTTTCTCATCCAATCTATACTTACAAATGAGTGCTTGGTGTGAAGACAAAGGATTTGAAGGTGCAGCAGAGTTTCTGCGTGTTCATGCAGTAGAAGAAATGGAACATATGCAGCGTCTTTTCACTTACGTAAGTGAAACAGGTGCAATGCCAATTCTAGGTGCAATTGAAGCGCCTAAACATGAATTTGATAGCCTTGGTGCAGTGTTCCGTGAAACTTATGAACATGAGCAGATGATTACTCAAAAGATCAACAAACTGGCTCACGTTGCTTTCAGCACACAAGATTACTCAACCTTTAACTTCCTGCAATGGTACGTTGCAGAGCAACACGAAGAAGAGAAGTTGTTTAAAGGTGTATTGGATAAGCTAGAGCTTGTTGGTGAAGACGGTAAAGCACTGTTCTTTATTGATAAAGACTTAGCGCAATTGGCAAAAGATGGTTCATCTTCAATTATGGAAGCTCCTGCCGTTTAGGTAGTACGGGAAAGACACTGATTATCTTTTTCTTTTGAGTTTTCTTATGAAGATGTAGGGAGGAAAGGATGATCAGCGGCGACACTATTCTATTTGCACTAATGGTTGTGACTTGCGTGAACTGGGCGCGATATTTTACTGCGCTAAGAACACTCATTTATATAATGCGAGAAGCACATCCTCTACTTTATCAACAAGTAGATGGAGGTGGATTCTTCACAACTCATGGCAATATGACCAAACAGGTTCGCTTGTTTAGTTACATCAAAAGCAAAGAGTATCACCATCACCACGACGAAGTGTTTATGTCGAAGTGTGATCGCGTAAGACAGTTGTTTATACTTTCTTCCGCTCTGCTGGGTGTAACGTTGCTTTCTTCTTTCATCGTCTAAGTTATTTAGTACGTGTGAAGTAGAGTTTAGGTTTTGGTGTAAAGCTTCGGTTGTTGGTTCGCTAAGTCAAGTAGTGGTTTTGCTGCTGTCTGCAAACTGTACAATTGAACATCAATTGCAAAGTTTAAAATTGCCGCTAGAATAGCGAGCAATTAGTAAGGATGTGCTGTTTATGCACATCCTTTTTTATTGATGGCATTTCGAGAACAGGGCGTACTCGAGGTGCAAAAGTGAAGAAAGCAGAACCCCAATGAGTGAAAAGTTTGATGTAATCGTAATTGGTGCGGGCGCCGCGGGCTTAATGTGTGCTGCGGAAGCGGGTAAACGTGGCCGACGAGTGCTGGTGGTTGATCATGCAAAGAAACCAGGCAGAAAAATCTTAATCTCAGGTGGCGGCCGTTGTAACTTCACTAACTATGATGTTTCAGCCAACAACTTCCTATGTAATAACCCTCACTTCGTGAAGTCAGCTTTATCTCAATACACCAACTGGGATTTTATCTCGATGGTGAGCAAGTACGGTATTGAGTTCGAAGAGCGAGACCACGGCCAATTGTTCTGTGTGAATGACCACACTGCAAAAGACATCGTGAGCATGTTGCTTGAAGAGTGTAAGCAGGCGAAAGTTGAACAGCGCTGCCGTTGTGATGTTCACTCCATCGAAAAAACAGACGCTGGCTTTAAGATGCACCTTAATACCGACGAAGTTGAGTGTGACTCACTTGTCGTGGCGACGGGCGGTTTATCGATGCCGAAACTAGGCGCGACGCCATTTGGCTATAAGATTGCCGAGCAGTTTGGTTTGTCTGTGATGCCGACTACAGCGGGTTTGGTGCCATTTACTCTGCATAAAGAAGACAAAGAAGCCTTTGCTGAGCTTTCAGGAATCGCGATTCCTGCCGAGATCACCGCGCAAGACGGCACCTTATTCAAAGAAGCGTTGCTGTTTACTCACCGCGGCTTATCTGGCCCTTCGGTATTGCAGATTTCTTCGTTCTGGAAAGCGGGTCAATCAGTTTCGATTAATCTAGTACCAGAAGTGGACGTTGCTGAGCTACTTGAAAACTCTCGTGAGAAGCACCCAAATCAGAGCCTGAAAAACACCTTGGCGAAAGCACTACCAAAGCGTTTTGTGGAAGTGTTGGTTGACCGCAAAGAGCTGGAAGACAAGCCGCTCAAGCAGTTCAATGAAAAACAGCTGAATGACATTGTAGAGCATTTAGAGAACTGGAAAATAGCGCCAAACGGCACGGAAGGTTACCGAACGGCCGAAGTGACTCTAGGCGGTGTGGACACCAATCATCTATCTTCAAAAACCATGGAATGTAAGGACATCAAAGGCTTGTACTTCATTGGTGAAGTCATGGACGTAACAGGTTGGCTTGGTGGCTATAACTTCCAATGGTGTTGGAGCTCTGGCTTTGCAGCAGGCCAGTGGGTTTAAGCTTTGAGCTTATCCATTAGATTTTAAATTACATAAAAATGGCGAGTCATATGACTCGCCATTTTTGTATCTATAAGCGGTAATCTAGCTCTAGATTCGAATTTATCGATAGCTTTTCGTGCTCAATCGAGTCTTTTGGCTCATTTACTCATTTACTCATTTACTCATTTACTCATTTACTCAGTCACGCAGGTTTGTTTTTTGAAAACTTGACCTGTTGAATCACCAAGCCGGCAATGATCAGTACCAAGCCAAACAGGGTCGCTGGGTGAATCTCTTCACCAATGATGGTCGAAAGTAGCATCAACGAGATAAACGGCGAGGCAAAAATCAGATTGCTGATACGCGCTGTGTTGTTGGTCAGCTTCAGTGCTGATAACCACAAGACAAAGGTAATGCCCATCTCAAACAGGCCAACATAAGTCACCGCCATCCAGCCTTTCGCTGTGATTTGACTAAAGCTCTCGCCTTCGTAAAGGGTTAAACCGATCGCGAAGGGCAATGCCACTAAGAAACCAAGCAATACGCCAATCACAGGGTCAGCCTTGTTTTTGGTGTTTAGAATCCAGTATCCCGCCCAAAGCAAGGTTGAAAGTAGCGCCAGAGCCACACCGAGTGGACTATCGAACTGCATTCCTAGCACATCGCCTTTGGTGGCAATGACCACCACACCGGCATAACTGAAGGTACAAGCAATCCAATCTTGCTTACGAATCTTTTGTCCGAGAAAAACCGCCGCCATCAAGGTTAGCGTGATTGCCCAACTGTAGTTGATGGCCTGCGCTTGAGATGCAGGCAATAGGTCGTATGCTTTGAATAGAATCAGGTAGTAGGCCAGTGGATTGACCAAGCCGAGCAGTAGGTAATACCAAGGGTTTGAAAGAAACGTAGTACTCAGCTGAGAAAGCTTGCCTTGAAAGGCGCAGATGGCGATCAGTGCCATTGATGACACTATGCTGGCAATGGTCAGCATTTGAATCGGCGAAAACTCAGCAAGGGTCAGCTTAAAAGCAGTAGCAACTGTTGACCACAGTAATACCGCGGAAAGGCCAAAGCCCAAGGCACGACGTTCGTTCATAGCAACTCATTCTAATTTGATGGGACAGAATACGGAGCGCCTAGTCTATCTGTCGAAATTTAATACGGCAAACTGGACATTTATCCAGTATCAAAATACCATTTAATGAGTTACTTCCAATTAGGCTAAATCATTATCATGCAATGGATTATCGAACATCAAGCACCGCTTATTGCTGCTATTTCTGGCGCGCTCGTCAGCGGCGGTGTGGTGGGTTGGTGGATCAAACAGAAGTTCTCTTTTCAACAGCGACTTCTTGAACAGCAGCTAGAGTCCGACCGTTTGCTGCATGAGTCTCAACAATCCCAGCTCAAATCCTCGCTCGCAGAGGCGCAACAAGAGCTTAATGAGTTGGATGATGACCGAGACAAAGCGGCATTCGAGCTCAAGCAAGCCCATGGCAAGGTGATGGCCGCGATGGAAAAGCTTCGCTACTTTGAGGCGGTCAAGCAAGAGCGCCAACAGTATGCCGATGATATCAATGTTCTTAAGGAGCATAAGTCTGAGTTAGAGGCTGAGCTTCGCGAGCAAGAGGCAAGACATGACCAAGAAAACCTCGCCAACAGTGAAAAGCTGCAACTGCTAGAACAAGCAGAATCTCGACTTAAGCAGCAGTTTGAACTGTTAGCGAATCAACTGTTTGAGAGTAAAACCGCTAAGGTCGATCAACAAAACAAGCAAAGCTTAGAGGGTTTGTTGTCGCCGCTGAAAGAGCAACTAGAAGGCTTCAAGAAACAAGTGAACGACAGCTTTAGTCAAGAAGCCAAAGAGCGTCATACCTTAGTTCATGAGCTTAAAAACCTGCAACGTCTTAATGAGAGCATGACACGTGAAGCGGTTAATCTGACCCAAGCACTAAAGGGCGATAATAAACAGCAGGGTAACTGGGGCGAAGTGGTACTGGCACGGGTGCTGGCAGAATCAGGGCTGCGCGAAGGTCATGAATACCAAACTCAAGTGAACCTGCAAAACGATGCGGGCAAGCGTTACCAGCCAGATGTGATTGTGCATCTGCCACAAGACAAGCAAGTGGTGGTGGATTCAAAAATGGCTTTGGTGGCGTTTGAGCGTTACTTCAATGCTGAAACTGATCAACAACGTGATGCTGCATTACGTGATCACTTGGCTTCATTGCGCGCGCACATTAAAGGCTTGAGCCAGAAGGATTATCATCAACTCAAAGGCATACAGAGCTTGGATTATGTGTTGATGTTTATTCCGGTAGAACCTGCGTTTCAGGTGGCGATTCAAGCCGACCCTAGCTTAGTTAAAGATGCGATGGAGCAAAACATTATCTTGGTCAGCCCTACCACTCTGTTGGTGGCACTGCGTACCATTGATAACTTGTGGCGTAATGACAGACAGAACCAGAACGCGCAAGTTATCGCGGAACGTGCGAGCAAGCTTTACGACAAATTACGCCTGTTCGTTGATGATATGGAAGGTCTCGGCAGTTCATTAGATAGAGCCAACCAAAGCTACCAAGGAGCGATGAATAAGTTGGTGACTGGGCGTGGCAATGTGATCCGTCAGGCGGAAAGCTTCAAGCAATTGGGTGTTGAGGTGAAGAAACCGATTTCGGTAGGCTTGGCTGAAATGGCGCAAAATGAGGCTTTTTCAGAAAATGTCTCTTTAGTAGAAAGACAACCTACTGAGGATAAAGTAAACTAATCGGCCGCAGCGCCTCTAAATAGAGAGTGTACTGTCGATGAGAACTTACCATGGTAGATAACAGCATTATGGACACAAGCGTGCAGACAAATTCAGCAGTAGAGTCAGAAACCACACACTTTGGTTTCGAAACAGTCGCAAAAGACGAAAAAGTCGCGAAAGTAGCAGAGGTATTTCACTCTGTAGCCGCTAAATACGACATCATGAATGACTTAATGTCGGGTGGTGTTCACCGCTTGTGGAAGCGATTCACGATTGATTGCAGTGGCGTTCGCCCTGGTCAACGCATCCTAGATCTTGGTGGTGGTACTGGCGACCTGACTGCGAAATTCTCGCGTATCGTTGGCGAAAAAGGCCACGTGGTTCTTGCTGATATCAACAACTCAATGCTGAATGTTGGCCGCGATAAACTGCGTGATAGCGGTATTGTTGGCAACGTACATTACGTTCAAGCCAATGCTGAAGAGCTGCCTTTCCCAGATAACTACTTCGATTGCATTACCATCAGCTTCTGTCTGCGTAATGTTACCGACAAAGACCAAGCGCTGCGTTCAATGTACCGTGTGCTGAAGCCGGGCGGTCGTCTGTTGGTTCTTGAGTTTTCTAAGCCAGTACTTGAGCCTCTTTCAAAGGTTTACGATGCCTACTCTTTCCACCTGTTGCCAAAAATGGGTGAGCTGATTGCCAACGACGCAGACAGCTATCGTTACCTTGCAGAATCAATCCGCATGCACCCTAACCAAGAAACCTTGGAAGGCATGATGCAAGAAGCGGGCTTTGAAAATACAAAATACTTCAACCTAACGGGCGGCATTGTTGCGCTGCACCGTGGTTACAAGTTCTAGTCGAACTTGGTAGCAGGCTCGTAGGGCGTGCTAAAAAATAAGAATAAAGACAGAACGGATAGGTTAACGCTTATCCGTTTTCAAAGGTAAGGACAGTCATGCCATTTGATCCATTGGTCACCGCGGTTATTGAAACCTCTTTAAATACTTTCGTGAACGATGATCCAGCCTTGGTTCGTCGTTTGTCTCGTTTAAAGGGGCAGATCATTCAAGTTAATTTGAAAGAGCTGAATAAAACTCTCACTTTCGTTTTTAGCCAACAAATCGATGTGTTGTCTGAATATGAAGGGCAGCCTGATTGCTACCTATCTTTGAACCTATCGGTACTGCCTGAACTGCGTGAGCAATCGAACATCACCAAGCTGATCAAGCAAGATAAGCTGATCTTAGAGGGTGACATTCAACTCGCACAAAAATTTGCTCAGCTGATGACAGACTGCAAGCCGGACTTAGAAGAGTGGCTATCGCGCGTAACGGGCGATGTGGTTGCGCATACCTTGGTACAAGGCGTTAAAAACGTCGGTGGTTTTGTGGCGAAGCAAGCAACTAAGCATCAAAACCATGTTGCTCAGGTTCTGACAGAAGAGTGGAAGATTGCACCGGCTCCGTTAGAAGTGGTGCATTTTTGCGATCAGGTTGATGACGTAAAAAGCTCGGTAGCTCGCCTTGAAGCTAAGTTGAACGCTCTGTTGGAGAAAATATGACCCCAACAGAACTGAAACGTCTTTATCATATTATCAAGGTACAGTTAGAGTACGGCCTTGATGAATTGATGCCTGAGCACCATTTGACTAAAGCTCCTTTGCTGGCGCGAAAGTCACTGTTTTGGCTTAAGAACAAGCATCAAGATAAAGAGTTGGGTCATCGCTTACGCCTTGCGCTGCAAGAACTTGGGCCAGTGTGGATCAAGTTTGGTCAAATGATGTCGACACGTCGTGATCTGTTCCCTCCTCATATCGCTGATCAATTGGCGTTATTGCAAGACCAAGTCGCTCCATTTGATGGCGCATTGGCCAAGCAAGATATGGAAAAGGCACTGGGTGGCAGTTTAGATAACTGGTTTACCGACTTTGATATCGAGCCATTGGCCTCTGCTTCTATCGCTCAGGTGCATACGGCAAAGCTTAAAGAGAGCGGCCGCGAGATTGTTCTGAAGGTAATTCGCCCTGATATTCGTCCGGTGATTGATGCAGATCTAAAACTGATGCACCGAATGGCGCGTATAGTCGCTAAGTCGCTTCCTGAAGCACGTCGTTTGAAACCGGTTGAGGTCGTTCACGAGTACGAAAAAACGTTAATTGATGAACTGGACCTGCGCCGAGAGGCAGCCAATGCCATTCAGCTGCGACGTAATTTTGAAGGCAGCGAAGAGCTGTATGTCCCAGAGGTTATCCCTGATTTAAGCAGTGAAACCCTGATGGTATCAGAGCGAATCTATGGTATTCAGGTTTCCGATATTGAAACTCTGAACGCCAACGGCACTAACATGAAATTGTTGGCAGAACGTGGTGTGACGGTATTCTTCACTCAAGTATTCCGAGACAGCTTCTTCCATGCCGACATGCACCCGGGTAACGTATTCGTTAATCCAGAAAATCCAGACAACCCTCAGTGGATTGGTTTGGATTGTGGCATTGTTGGCACGCTCAATAGCGAAGATAAGCGTTATTTAGCAGAGAACCTGCTGGCCTTCTTCAATCGAGATTACCGTAAGGTCGCAGAGCTGCACGTGGATTCGGGTTGGGTGCCACACGACACCAACGTTAACGATTTCGAGTTCGCGATTCGTATGGTGTGTGAGCCGATTTTTGCAAAACCACTTGGCGAGATCTCATTTGGCCATGTGTTGCTAAACTTATTTAATACAGCAAGACGTTTCAACATGGAGGTTCAACCTCAGTTGGTGCTTCTGCAAAAGACCTTGTTGTATGTCGAAGGCCTAGGCCGTCAGCTGTATCCGCAACTTGATTTGTGGGCAACGGCGAAGCCTTTCCTTGAAACCTGGATGATGAATCAGGTGGGGCCGCAAGCTGTGATCAACGCAGTAAAAGAGCGTGCGCCATTCTGGGCAGAAAAACTGCCAGAGCTGCCAGAGCTACTTTATGACAGCTTGCGCCAAGGTAAAGCCATGAACCACAGAATGGATCAGCTTTATCAAGGTTACCGAGATAGTAAGCGTCAGCAAGCAACAGGAAAGTTTTTGTTTGGCGTTGGAGCTACTTTAGTCGTATGCTCCGCAATATTAGTTTCAAGCCCTTATGAGCAGCTATCTATGGGCTGTGGCATCGCAGGTGTCACATTTTGGCTGCTAAGTTGGCGAGCTTACCGTCGTTAGACAGTAGACTCCCTTAATATTTTTTATGTGTAGACAGACCCGAGGACAATGACAATGGGTGGTATCAGTATTTGGCAACTTCTAATCATTGCTGTGATTGTAATTTTACTTTTCGGAACGAAGAAACTGCGCGGTATGGGCGGTGACTTAGGTTCAGCGGTGAAAGGCTTCAAAAAAGCAATGAGCGATGAAGATAAGCCTGCAGATAAGAAAGACGCAGACTTTGAACCAAAGAACATTGAACAGCAGAAGAAAGAAGCTAGCGCTGAAACGACTGCTGAAACAAAGAAAGACAAAGAGCAGGCGTAAATCGTGTTTGATATCGGTTTTTGGGAACTGGTATTAATATCTGTCGTTGGGTTAGTCGTTTTAGGACCTGAGCGTTTGCCTGTGGCGATTCGCAGTATTTCCAAGTTTGTTGGACAAGCGAAAAGCATGGCAAACAGTGTGAAAGATGAACTTTCTCACGAGCTTAAGGTGCAAGAGCTGCAAGAAAACCTACGCAAGGCGGAAAAAATGGGTATGGAAGATTTATCTCCAGACCTAAAAGCATCAGTTGATGAACTTAAGCAGGCCGCTGCTCAAGTTCAACGCCCGTATGCTAAGCCTGAGTCTGATAAGCCGAGTGAGACTGAACCTAGTGTCACGGAAACTGTGGAATCTGAAACCATTCAGGTCAACAGTGAAGCTTCAGCACCGTCAGATAAGAAAGCCGAATAGTCTCGCAAGGAGGAGTCGCCAGATGCTTATGTAGTTATTTAAGTAGACAGCTATTTAAATAAATAACTATTCAAGTGGATAGATACGCACGCACGCACGCGGCTCCTTTTCGATCTTCCTGTTTAAGAGGTTTGACATGTCTTCGACTGAGCAGACACAGCCTTTAATTAGCCATCTTCTAGAACTGCGTAATCGCCTATTGCGCGCGATTGTTGCTGTTCTGGTGGTGTTTGTTGGGCTAATTTATTTCGCTAATGATATTTATGAGTTCGTCTCTGCACCTTTGGTAGATCGTTTACCTGAAGGCGCGACGATGATCGCAACTGATGTAGCATCACCATTTTTCACACCCTTAAAACTGACCTTGATCGCGTCTATATTCCTCGCGGTTCCGTTTATTTTGTATCAGGTGTGGGCCTTTGTCGCTCCGGGCTTATACAAGCATGAGAAGCGCTTGATCATGCCGTTATTGGCTTCAAGCTCATTGCTGTTTTACTGTGGTGTGGCGTTCGCTTACTTCATTGTATTCCCGTTGGTATTTGGCTTTTTTACCGCCATATCATTAGGGGGAGTAGAGTTCGCAACCGACATATCGAGTTACCTTGATTTTGTGCTCGCGCTGTTCTTTGCCTTTGGTATCGCTTTTGAAGTGCCAGTCGCCATTATCTTGCTATGTTGGACGGGTGCAACGACACCTAAAGAACTGGCAGAGAAGCGTCCTTACATTGTTGTAGGTGCGTTTATTGTCGGCATGATGCTAACGCCGCCTGATATGATTTCGCAGACACTGTTGGCGATTCCAATGTGTATTCTGTTTGAGATTGGTCTGTTCTTCGCGCGTTTCTATGTGCGTAAACCAGATGCGGATGAAGAGGAAGAAGCGGAGTCTTAATTCGCAGATGCCATGTTCGCAGATGCTATAAAAGCAGTAGTCATTACGGATGAGCATGATCGTTAGAGTTCTTCAGTAACAATCACATAATAAAAAAGCGGCCCTAGGCCGCTTTTTTATTATGTCTGTTTATCGAATCTTTAACTGATAACCACAGTTCTGACATATATAGAGCTCTTTGATGCCCCAAATTTTATGCCACAGAGTTCGATGTTGACGTTGTAAGTGTTGTGAATGGTCACACATAATCAACTACCTCCATATGCAGGCGGTTGATAGTATACATATCACCTAGTTTTCTCAAATGAATTGAGGATAAATCCGTAATATTTACTTATTAATAGATTTGTCATAGATTAAACAATGATTTAGCATTGATGGTGGTTATATTTTCGACTTCTTCAAGGGTAATTCCGCGTAATTCAGCGATGCGTTTTGCCACCAGTTCGGTGTACGCGGGCTCGTTGCGTTTACCGCGATTCGGTGTTGGTGCTAAGTATGGGCAATCTGTCTCTAGGATGACGTAATTCATATCAAGATGTGGAATCACCTTATCCATCCCCGAGTTCTTAAAGGTCGATACGCCGCCTAAACCTAAATGAAAGCCTAGCTCGTTGATCGCTTGAGCTTCCTCTAAGCTACTGCCAAAACAGTGGAATACCCCGCGTAAGCTGCCATCTTGTTCTTTACGAAGTAGGGCAAGTGTCTCTTCAATGGAATCACGAGTGTGGATCACCACAGGTAGATCAAGCTCTTTTGCCCACTGCAGTTGAGTCACAAACGCCATCTCTTGTTCAGCCTTGAAGGTTTTATCCCAGTACAAGTCGATACCAATCTCACCCACGGCGATAAAGTCATGTTTATCAAACCAAGCTCGAATGGTTTTGAGGGTTTGCTCGATATTCGCATCCACATAACAAGGGTGTAAGCCCATCATTGAACGACACACCTCAGGAAACTGAGCTTCCGTCGCGAGCATTGGCTCGATAGATTCTAAATCGATGTTCGGCAGCAGAATGGTATCAATACCTTGAGCAAGCGCGCGTTGCACGACTTGTTCGCGGTCTTCATCGAATTCGCTCGCGTAAATATGGGCATGGGTGTCGATCATTGTTGTGTCCTGAAAGCGGTCTTTTCTGAGTTGTCATGAGTATACGGCAGTGTGAGGAGAAGGTCATTTTTTGCCATTTATCCCTGTTTTTGAGTGGGTTTTATATTTTACTGTTAGCGTCCTGAGCCATCAGTGATATGCTTTTGCCTGTATTTAGCACTTTCATATCTGAGCATTTTGGTGCTTAGACTAGGCAAGGAGAATCTAGTGTCTGTTTCAATTCAAGGTCAATTCCCAGGTCGTCGTATGCGCCGTATGCGTAAGCACGACTTTAGCCGTCGCCTAATGGCAGAAAATCAATTGTCTGTGGATGATCTCATCTACCCAATGTTTATTCTTATGGGTAAAGAGCGTCGTGAACCTGTCGAGTCAATGCCAGGTGTTGAACGCCTGTCTATCGATCTTATGCTTGAGGAAGCGGATTACCTGTCAAAATTGGGTGTTCCAGCAATTGCTCTGTTTCCGGTAGTGAACCAAGATGCTAAAAGTTTATGCGCGGCTGAAGCTCATAACTCAGAAGGTTTGGTCCAACGAGCAGTACGCTTACTCAAAGAGCACGTGCCAAATATGGGTGTGATTACTGACGTAGCACTGGATCCGTTCACTACTCATGGTCAAGACGGCATCATCGATGAAGATGGTTACGTGATGAATGACGAGACGACTGAAGTCTTAATCAAGCAGGCACTATCACACGCTGAAGCGGGTGCTGATGTGGTTGCACCGTCAGACATGATGGATGGCCGTATTGGTAAAATCCGTGAAGCGCTAGAAGAAGCTGGCTACATTCATACTCAAATCATGGCGTACTCTGCAAAATATGCATCGTGCTACTACGGCCCATTCCGTGATGCAGTTGGCAGTGCTTCGAACCTGAAAGGTGGTAACAAGAAGAACTACCAGATGGATCCAGCCAACAGCGATGAAGCGATTCATGAAGTCGCGATGGATCTTAATGAAGGTGCGGACATGGTGATGGTGAAACCAGGCATGCCTTACCTTGATATTGTTCGTCGTGTTAAGCACGAACTGCAAGCGCCTACGTTTGCTTACCAAGTATCTGGTGAATACGCGATGCACAAAGCGGCGATTCAAAACGGCTGGCTGAAAGAGCGCGAAACCGTAATGGAATCACTGTTGTGCTTTAAGCGTGCTGGCGCTGATGGCATCCTGACGTATTTCGCTAAAGATGTCGCAGAGTGGCTTGCTGAAGATAACGCACAAGCTGCTGAGCACTTGCAAGGCAAGTAAGTACGATCAAGCAAACCATATGATCACCAAAGGGTTGGCCGTTGTGCCAGCCCTTTTGTTTTATGAGGATGAAACAAGATGTCTGTCATTGTGCGTGAAGGCTCATTAGAAGAGGTTGTTTCTGTTGTTGAACAGATTACCGAGTTCGCCAAAAAAGAGAGTGTAGCGTCTTTATCGGAGCGATTAGCGGGTAAAACAAGCCTGATCCTCGTTGCTGAAGAGGCGGGTGTGTTACTGGGTTTTAAGATCGGTTATGAATTGGATGAAAACACGTTTTACAGCTGGTTTGGGGGCGTGTTACCGATCGCAAGGAATAAAGGTGTTGCACAGGCGCAATTAGATATTCAAGAACAGTGGGTGAAGCAACAGGGCTACCAACAGCTGAAAGTGAAATCTCGTAACCTGTTTCCCGCGATGCTGCGTCTGTTATTGAGAAACGGTTACCTAATTGAAAAATTAGAAGAAAAAGAAGACATTAATGCCCATAGAATTCATTTTCTGAAGAAAATTTGAGCACTGTGGCTAACGGTTTATAAATTAAATGAGATTTATTATCATTTAAGTGTTGACTATTAAATGAGAATCATTATTATTAACTTCGTCTTAGGGAATGAGGAAATGTTCACAAGGATGTTAAGTACTCAAGTATCTACTTGGTTACCCAACAGAATTCTCGCGAACTTGTACTAAGTTCTTTTTGACACGACATTGCTCACATTGCTTCCAGTGTAATTTATAGCTTTTAGGTAAAGCTGTGGTATTCAATTTGAATGGCTTTACCGGTTTTTGCTAGGCGACATCTTCGGGTGTCGCTTTTTTTATACCTCCATTTCAACAAGATGCATATTTAGTGGCACGTTTTTTTATGAATAAAACGCCATCAGCATTCTTTTCCACAATGCAAGATCGAGAAAAGATCGTTGATCATATGTTCGATCTGTAATTTTATCCTTTATTTTCAGTGGTTTATTTGCGTTTTTTTGGTGGTTTACCTTAGTTCTCAACAGGGTGGGTAAATAATATAAACAGAGTTATCCACAGAACGCTTGTGTCTAAGAACAAAAAATAACAACAAATCGATTATTACGAACACAACCGAGTGAACGGATACAGATCGACAACGTAGAATCCAACCAACAGACGTGGCATTCTTAACAGATAATTTCTGTACTTACTGGATTCACAAACATTATGGCTCGTATTCCTGATAATCCATTGATTCTGATCGATGGCTCTTCTTACCTATATCGCGCGTTCCATGCTTACCCTGGCACCATGAGCAATGGTGATATCCCAACGAATGCTGTTTATGGTGTGGTTAACATGCTACGCAGCATGATGCGTCAATTTGCTTCTGATCGTATTGCGGTTATTTTTGATGCGAAAGGGAAAACGTTCCGTGATGATATGTACCCAGAGTACAAAGCAAACCGCCCACCTATGCCTGACGATCTTCGTTGCCAGATAGAACCATTGCACAATGTGATTCGTGCGATGGGTTTACCACTTATCTCTATTCCCGGCGTTGAAGCAGATGACGTGATTGGTACGTTGGCTTCTCAAGCTTCTGCGATGGGTATGCCTGTGCTTATCAGTACCGGTGATAAAGATATGGCGCAGCTGGTCGATGACAACGTTACTCTGATCAACACCATGACCAACGTGGTGATGGATCGTGAAGGTGTTATTGAGAAGTTTGGTATTCCGCCTGAGCTTATTATCGATTATCTCGCGCTGATGGGCGATAAAGTGGATAACATTCCGGGCATTCCAGGTGTTGGCGATAAGACTGCGACGGCATTGCTGCAAGGTATCGGTAGTATCGAAAAGTTGTATCAAAATCTTGATGATATTGCGGCGCTTGGTTTCCGTGGTTCGAAAACCATGGCTAAGAAGCTAGCTGATAATAAAGACAATGCTGATATGTCTTACCAGCTTGCGACGATTAAGTTAGATGTTGAACTTGAAGAGACACCAGAGTCACTCGTCAAAGCACAGCCAAATATCGACGAGCTGATCAAACTATACGGCCAACTGGTTTTCAAATCTTGGTTGAACGAGCTGCTTGAAGGTGGTAGTGGTGTGGTTGAGGCGGATGAAAGATCTGCAGCAACGGGATCTGGTGCGGTACGCAGCAGTGCTTCTGCAGCAACGTCTACCGTGGAGATGAATACGTCTGCCGTGACAATTGATCGCAGTAACTACGAAACGATTCTAGATGAAGCGTCATTCAATGTTTGGCTAGAAAAGCTTAAAGCAGCTGAATTGTTTGCTTTCGACACTGAAACAGACAGCTTAGATTACATGGTTGCGAACCTCGTTGGCTTGTCATTCGCAACCGAAGAAGGCGTTGCCGCTTACGTGCCGGTTGCTCATGATTACCTAGATGCACCGCAGCAGCTGGACCGTGATTGGGTACTTGAACAGCTTAAGCCGATTCTTGAAGATGATGCTCAAGCAAAAGTGGGTCAAAACCTGAAGTATGATATGAGTGTGCTAGCGCGCTACGGTATCGAGATGAAAGGCATCAAACACGATACTATGTTGGCTTCTTACGTTTTCAATAGCGTAGGTGGCAAGCACGATATGGACAGCCTAGCGCTACGCTTCCTACAGCATAGCTGCATCTCATTTGAGCAAATCGCAGGTAAAGGTAAGAAACAACTTACTTTCAACCAGATTGAGCTGGGTGAAGCGTCTCCATACGCTGCAGAAGATGCTGACGTGACACTACGTCTGCATAACCGCCTGATGGAAAACATCGAGCAAGATGAAAAGCTTAAAACCATCTATGAAGAAATCGAAGTACCACTGATTCCTGTGATGTCTCGCATTGAGCGTACTGGCGTATTCATCGATGACATGCTGCTAGGGGCTCAATCACAAGAGATTGCGGTTCGTCTGGATGAGTTAGAACAGAAAGCCTACGAGATTGCAGAGCAAGAGTTCAACATGAACTCGCCAAAACAGCTGCAAGCGATCCTGTTTGAAAAAATGGGTCTACCGGTTATCAAGAAAACGCCATCAGGTGCGCCTTCAACTAACGAAGAAGTGTTGCAAGAGCTGGCCCTTGATTACCCGTTGCCTAAGCTGATCATTGAGTATCGTGGCCTTGCGAAACTGAAGTCTACTTACACGGATAAACTGCCGAAGATGATCAACGCTGAAACGGGTCGCGTTCATACTTCTTACCACCAAGCGGTAACGGCAACCGGTCGTTTGTCTTCGACGGATCCAAACCTACAGAACATCCCAATTCGTAATGAAGAAGGTCGTCGTATTCGCCAAGCATTCGTTGCACAACATGGTTGGAAGATCCTAGCGGTCGATTACTCTCAAATTGAATTGCGTATCATGGCGCACCTATCGGGTGATAAAGCGCTGCTGGAAGCGTTCCAACAAGGCAAAGATATTCACGCGGCAACGGCTGCTGAGATTATCGGCGTGGCTATTGATCAAGTTACCACTGAACAGCGTCGTCGTGCTAAAGCCGTTAACTTCGGTCTTATCTACGGTATGAGTGCCTTTGGCTTGGCTAAGCAACTGGGTATTCCTCGTGGTGAAGCACAACACTACATGGACACTTACTTTGAACGCTACCCTGGTGTAATGCAGTACATGGAAGACACACGCAGCGCGGCTTCAGAGCAAGGCTTTGTTGAAACCATTTACGGTCGTCGTTTGCACCTGCCTGAAATCCAATCTCGTAATGGCATGCGTCGTAAAGCCGCTGAACGTGCGGCGATCAATGCACCGATGCAAGGTACGGCAGCAGACATCATTAAGAAAGCGATGCTGTTAGTGGATGAATGGATTCAAGCGGAAGGCGATGGTCGTGTGAAGCTATTGATGCAAGTACACGATGAATTGGTATTTGAAGTTCAAGAGTCAGCTTTAGCCGAAATTGAAAGTAAAGTACAACAATTGATGGAGTCAGCCGCTGATCTAGAAGTACCGTTAGTCGCGGAAGCAGGCCACGGTGACAACTGGGATCAAGCCCACTAATCAATTTTTGACCTTATTGAGTGAATTAGTATGAGCCAGTGCACAAACACTGGCTTTTTTTTGTCTCGAATAAAGTTGAGCCGTAAGAAGAATTTAAGTGTTTTAATAAAACATTCATGAAAAAAAACTACAAAAATTGTTTTCATTTCTGAGCAATTGTTGTACATTAAATCTTGTAGGGTACAGAGGTAAGATGTTCTATCTTTCAGACCTTTTGTTTCACGTTATTGGATTAGGCTGATTCAGCCGCCCCAGTCAGTATTTGACTGGGGCGTTTTTTCTTGTGCGAAAGAAAAATATTTCTAACCTACTATTACTCCCGTAAACCCGCCCTTTTTAGTGTCTTTTCTTACGCTTTCTCAAGCACAGTGATAAACACCTGATTTGCCTTAGATCTGGAACTCGATCAGCATTTGGTAATTTAAATCCGTCTCTCATTTGATTGTTTTATCATTTAAAATAACTTTTATTTTACAAGTTGCCGATAAAGGATTGATCGCTCACACCTTATTTATCAGTGTATTGAGTGGGTGAATGCTCAATGTAATCCATGATTTCTTGTTGTTTCTCAGTACTGTATTTCAGCGCTTCGGCGGTGATTTGGATGGATTGCGCCATAGAAGAGATATTGTTGGTCGCTTTCACTAAGGTTTGCTGCATGGGTTTTAGGATAAGTAGGTAGATAGCAGTCAAAGCGATAACAATGACAGCGATAACGGCTGCTAACGCAATGATGATCTTGGTCTGAATATCATCCAACAGCATTTGACTGGTCTTTTTAAAGGCGAGTCGAGATTGGTCTAAGGCTTGTGGGAGTTGATTGAGTGATGTCTTGGTAGAGCTCGCAAGCTTGTTGATGCTTTCAACGGTTTGGTTCAGAGCTTGTTGTTGGTCTTCACTAAGGTTGGGGTTGTTGACGATCGCCTGCAAAGATTGCGATATCACCTCAAGAGACTCACTCGCATCTTGAGCGTATTTTTCCATACCATCCAAGTCCAAGGTCATATCAACATTGATCAGTGGGGCTTGTTCTTGTTCTGCTTCAGAGGCGAACCCTGTCAATGAGACCAGCATTAGTGCAATGATGGCCAACGGTGTTTTCCACATGAGTATTCCTTTCTCATTGTTCTGTTTATTTAGATGTGTCTTTTAGTATGGTTCACTTCTCTCGTTTCTAACTGGTTAATCTTGTCTTTAATTCTCAAGACTTAGGTTTAACTCACTAATTTTTGGGCAAAAAAATACCCCACCTATATGAGGAAGGGTATTAATAAGGCTAAATCACTTGCTGTAAGTGCTTTAACTTCTAATTATAGATAAAGCTATAGATAGAAGAACTACTCTGAGTCGTTGTGCTCTTCGTCCGCTAGCTCATCAATGATCTGATCAGCAAACACTGGGGCAAACCACTCATCCATCTTGGCACGCAGTTGATCAACGCCGATACCCTTCATTGAAGAGAAGACATCAACCGCAACATCACCACCGAAAGATTTCGCATCATTACGGATTTTCAGTAGCTGTGCTTTACGCGCACCACTTTTCAGTTTGTCTGCTTTTGTTAACAAAACTTGTACTGGGATGCGGCTATCGATAGCCCAGTAGATCATTTGTTGGTCAAGGTCTTTCATTGGGTGACGGATATCCATCAATACCACTAAACCTTTTAGGCTTTCACGTCGTTGTAGGTATTCGCCTAGCGACTTCTGCCATTTTTTCTTCATCTCAAGCGGGACTTGAGCAAAGCCATATCCTGGTAAATCGACGATATGACAACCGTCCGTTACCTTAAATAGGTTAATTAGCTGAGTTCGACCGGGTGTTTTACTGGTTTTCGCCAAGCCTTTTTGGTTTGTAACGCGATTTAGCGCGCTAGATTTACCAGCATTGGAGCGTCCTGCAAACGCAATTTCGATCCCTTCGTCTTCTGGTAAATGACGAATATCAGGTGCACTGGTAATGAAATGCGTGTTTTGATAATGAATTTTTACGCTCACTGTTAACTCCATCTCGACTTTGTGTAGTCGATTGATTACTTTTTTGTGAATTTGTGTAAAATAACCGTGCTCGGCATAAGGTCGCCTATTGTACCATGAGTGGCAACATAGAGTGGTACTGGAAGCTTGATAATTATAATGGAATGTCATGAAGAAATTAGCGCTAATTTTGAGTCTTTTAGCCAGCTGCTCAGTATGGGCTCAAGGTAGTATTGAAGCTGGTAAAGCCAAATCACAAACATGTGTTGCCTGCCACGGTGCTGACGGCAACAGTCTGATCACTCAGTACCCTAAGCTGGCTGGTCAACATGAGAAGTACCTAGAGAAGCAGTTAAAAGAGCTTAAGCTCGGTATGACTAGTGGTGGTAAGCAAGGTCGTAATGAACCTGTAATGGGTGCAATGGCGATGTCTTTATCTGAAGAAGATATGGCTGACCTAGCGGCGTACTACGCATCGCTACCTATCTCTAGTAACTCTACTCCTGAGAACGTAGTAGATGAAGGTAAGGTTCTTTACACCGCGGGTAACGCAGAACGCGGCGTAACGGCGTGTATTGCTTGTCACGGTCCACGTGGTAACGGTACCGAACTTTCTGGTTTCCCTAAGATTTCAGGCCAGCACGCAGATTACATCAAGGCTCAACTTGAGAAATTCCGCGATGGTAGCCGTAATAACGACATGAATGCGATGATGCGTGATGTAGCTAAAAAGTTAACAGACGCAGATATTGATACCTTATCGAAGTACGTTGGTGGTTTACACTAATATGTCGGTTTCTTGCTCTTAGCCAGAGTAAAGAAATGTACGCTCGAGCGAGATTGAAGAGACGCCCCGATCAGTAATGGTCGGGGCGTTTTCTTTTGTATTGGTTTTATTAATATGTTTGTTGCTGATGTCTGATTTATCAATGTGTGATCGATTTGTGTACAAAAGTGTGAACTTGAACTCTTGTAGTCTTTTTGTAACACGGTAAAGTAACGGCCATCAGCTAGGAGCTGACTTAGATACGGATGGTCATCTAGTCTAACGGTATAGACAGAAACGGATCAGGCTAGGACAGCCCAGCAACAAGGTGTTAGAAAAGGATAGCCAAAACTCATCAGGACGATGAACAACAAACAAATTTGGCATGGAAAGCACCAATAACAAATGGAGATTTGTGTACCAAGTTGAGTATGCAAATTTTGGCCGATATAGGCAGATTTAGAGAGCGATAGGTTTTCCTATCGCTTTTTTTATTGATTTGATGAAAAAACACCCAATACCTCTCCACTATAAACTCAGTTTCTGGTATGTTTCGCATCCCTGTTTAAGGATGTGCTATGTATACTTGTCCCTTATGCCATCACCAAGGCGTGAATCACTATTTTGAAGACAAACGCAGAGCCTATCTGCAATGTCAGCAATGTGAACTGGTATTTGTTAAACCTGAACAAAGGTTAGAAGCAAAAGAAGAGAAAGCACACTATGATCTCCATGAGAACGATCCTAGTGATGCAGGCTATCGCCGTTTTCTATCTCGCATCGCGGATCCACTAACAGACAAAATTTCATCTAACTCACACGGGTTAGATTTTGGTTGTGGCCCAGGCCCTACGCTATCTATTATGTTAGAAGAAGCCGGACACACCATGGAGTTGTACGATATCTATTACCACCCAGAAGCTTCTGTGTTGGAAAAAACGTATGACTTTATGACTGCCACGGAGGTGATAGAGCATCTTTATCACCCAGACAAAGTGTGGCAGCAATGGTTGAATTTAGTTAAACCCAAGGGCTGGATTGGTCTTATGACTAAACTAGTAATAGACGTAGACGCGTTTGCTGGTTGGCACTACAAGAATGACCCGACACATGTCGTCTTCTTTAGTCGTCAAACATTCCAGTTTTTGGCAGAGCGGGATAAGCTCGAACTAGAATTTTTTGGAAATGATGTAATTTTACTGAGGAAAGTGCAGTAATGGGTCGTAGTAAGAAATCAAGAAAACCGGGAGCACTTGGCGCTCCGGAACCTATGGTTACTCGTAACCGTAGTGAATCTGATGTTGAAGGTCGTGAGCGTAAGCGTGTTAAAAAGCGCAAAGGCCTTAAGTCTGGCAGCCGTCACTCAGATGGTAGCGAAGCAAAACAGCGTAAAGCTGCACTAGCTCGCGACCCTCGTTTAGGCAGCAAGAAAAAAATCCCGCTGATTGTTGAACCAGCGAAGAAGTCGACGAAACAAGAGCGCAAGCTATCTAACGAACAAGAGTTAGAGATGCTTGAGAATGATGCTCAACTGAACACATTGCTAGATCGTATCGAAAATGGTGAAAACCTAGGTGCAGGTCTGCAGAAGTTTGTTGATGAGAAACTTGATCGTATCGAACACCTAATGGGCCGCTTAGGTCTGCTAGAACCAGAAGACGATGAAGAAGAGATCTTCGAAGAAGCACCGGTTGCATCTAAGAAGAAAGCAAGCTCTGACGAAGACTTGCTATCTCAATTCGAAGATTTCGACTTAGACAGCTTTAAAGGTTAATAGCCAATGAACGTAACCTTATTAGCAATTGCTGGTGGAATTATCATTCTCGGCTTGGGCTCTTACGCAGGTTACCTTCTACTTCAAGTGAAGAAGCAGACGGAGTTGCAAAAGCAGCATCAAGCACTTGCCATTGAAAAACGTAACGCGACGATTTACGAAAACGTAAATACTTTGTGCTTAGCGGGTATTCAAGGCCAGTGTGACTTACCTGAGATCAGTATCCGAGTGTGTATCATTATGGATAACGTTCAGGGTGATGAGCGTGTCGATTTTGATTCTGAGTATCCTGCTCTTTCTGAGCTGTACCATATCGTAAAAGATATGGCTCGCGGAGACGGAAGGCAGGAACTGACGAAGAAAGAGCGCATGCAGCAGAATCTCACACGCCATAAGGCGGAGACTCGCTTGAATGATGCGGTCATTGAAGATTTAAAAAGGTTGCAGGAGAAGGTTAAGCCTCTCAACAACCAAATCAACATTCAGATGATCTAGTCACTAAGACTTTTAAATATAGAGGCTTGTTTAACATTCCGTTTTTAGACGCGCTGCTTTTAATACCTATGCATTTAAGACTTTTCATCTTAAATGCATCTTGTTTTTAAGTCGCCTTATCTTTTAATAGACAATGTTAAATGAGCCTTCTTACCTTTTGCGTCTCGTTAATCCCGACGCTTTGTTAGTGATCAAGCTAGCAGTTCTGAGTTTTTGTCTGAAAAATTGATTTTGTCTTGGAACGACCTTACTGGTCGTGTGGCAAAATAACCCGTCTATATTTTAATGTATGTAAAATGATTTGAGAGACCTTAGGTTCTCGCGGATCTAAATTGGAATTACCGCTATGTCGAGCAAGCCAGTAACAACGAATCAGCAAATCGTTTGGGATCAAGAGATCTTAAACAAGTACAACTATTCGGGACCTCGTTACACTTCATATCCAACAGCGTTGGAGTTTCATGAAGCGTTTACCGTCGCTGATTACGACATGGCGTGTACTCAGTACCCTGAGCGTCCACTCTCTCTTTACGTGCATATCCCGTTCTGTCATAAGCTTTGTTACTACTGTGGTTGTAATAAAGTCATTACTCGTCACTCTCATAAAGCGGATGAGTACTTAGATGTGATTGAACATGAAATCCGCCAGCGCGCCTCTTTGTTGAATGGCCGTGAAGTGACGCAATTGCACTTCGGTGGTGGTACGCCAACGTTCTTGACCAAAACACAAATTACTCGCTTGATGATGATTCTGCGTGAGGAATTTAACTTCACAGCTGACGCTGAAATCAGTATTGAAGTTGACCCGCGTGAGATTGAGCTAGACGTACTTGACCACCTGCGTAACGAAGGCTTCAACCGCCTGAGCATTGGTGTGCAAGACTTCAATAAAGAAGTGCAGAAACTGGTTAACCGTGAGCAAGATGAAGAGTTCATCATTGCGATGGTTAAACGTGCGAAAGAGCTAGGCTTCCGTTCAACCAACCTTGATTTGATCTATGGCTTACCAAAGCAGACTCAAGCTTTGTTCGCGGAAACATTGAAGCAAGTGTTAGAAATGAAACCGGGTCGTTTATCGGTATTTAACTACGCACACATGCCGCAACTGTTTGCCGCGCAGCGTAAGATTAAAGATGAAGACCTACCTGAACCAAAAGAGAAAATGGCAATTCTACAAGATACCATTGAGACTTTAACGGGCGCGGGCTACCAGTTCATTGGTATGGATCACTTTGCTCTGCCTGAAGACGAGCTAGCAGTAGCACAACGTGAAGGTATTCTGCATCGTAACTTCCAAGGCTACACGACCCAAGGTGAAGCTGACCTAATTGGTTTCGGTGTTTCTGCTATCTCTATGGTCGGTGATGCTTACGCTCAAAACCAGAAAGAACTGAAGAAGTACTATGCTCAAGTGAATGACCTGCGCCACGCGCTTTGGAAAGGTGTTGCTCTAGACAGTGACGACCTTCTACGTCGTGAAGTGATCAAACAGCTTATCTGTAACTTTAAGCTTGATAAAACCATGATCGAATCTGAGTTCTCGGTTAACTTTAATCGTTACTTCAAAGAAGATTTAGGGCTACTGCAAACCTTCATCAACGATGAGTTGGTTGAAGTTGACGACAAAGAAATCCGCGTGACTTTGCGTGGCCGTTTGTTGATTCGTAACATCTGTATGTGTTTCGATAAATACCTACGTGCTAAGGCTCGTCAACAGCAGTTCTCTCGTGTGATTTAATCGCTCGACTGAGAATAAAAACATAAAAAATGCCAGCATTATGCTGGCATTTTTGTATCTGTGTCTTGCTAACAGAAGACTTTCTACCTGACTAGGTGACACCCTTTTTGGTGCTTTGTTTACTTTTGGTCATTTGTTTGGCTTCGTTATTCGGTTGAGTGTTGGCATTCTTTTGAACATTGATGAGATCGGTTGGCCACTGATCAAACGGAACTGGACGACTGTATAAGAAGCCTTGAGCCAGTGGGCATTTTAGTTGCTTGAGGAGTTCTGCCTGTTGCTGTGTTTCAACGCCTTCTGCCACTAAGCTCACTTTGAAACCTTTGGTGATGTTAACGATGGCCGCGACGATCGAGCTGTCTAGGTTCTCTTTTTCGAGCTTGCTGACGAAGCTACGATCGATCTTTAAGCAATCAAATGGCAGTTTGTGTAAATAAGCCAGTGACGAATAGCCGGTACCAAAGTCATCAATTGCAATCGAGATGCCTAATGCTTTTAGCGTCAGCATGTTATCGATGATGGCTGGGTCATTGTCGACGATGCGTGACTCAGTGATCTCAAGTGTCAGGTTGCTTGCTGGTAGCTTGGTGTCACGTAGCGTGCCTTTTACTTGTTCAACAAAGCCACTTTCACTCAGTTGATCGACCGACAGGTTGACGTGAATAGAGAAGTCCTTGCTCCATTTTCCTGACTCAATCGCGATGGCAGTATCTCGACACGACTTATGTAGAATTTGCTTGCCGATATCGTAAATCAGCCCGCTCTCTTCAGCGAGAGGAATGAATTCAAGTGGTGAAATTACGCCTTCATCGGCTATCCAGCGTGCTAAAGCTTCAGCCCCAATGGTCGATCCGGATTCTAGATCAATAATAGGTTGATAGAAGGGTTCGAACTGTTGAAGTTCAATCGCTCGGTTCATCCGCGCCAGCATCTTAGTGCGATGTCTTGATGCTTTACCCATCTCAGGGCTGTAAATGCTGACACTAGCTTTGTCTTGTTTTGCGTTGCTCAAAGCAATGCTACTACTACGCAGCAATAGCGCAATGTCGTGGACGTTAGATACACCGACGACGCCCATCGATACTTTAATGACGACACTTTCTGGTTCCATTGAAAATGGGGAAGCAAAGGTTTGAAGCAAGCGATTCGTCAGTAGTTGAGCTTCCTCGCTTTGGATGACGTTCGGGGCGTAAATGGCGAATTCATCACCGCCAGTGCGAGCTAATAGGTACTCGGATGGCAATGTGCCTCTTAAACGAGCGGCCGCAATGATAAGCAATTGGTCACCATTGTAATGACCAAGGCTGTCATTGATGTCTCGGAAGCGATCAATACCCACTAAATAAAGTGTGCCTTTTTCGTTTGCTGGGTTTTTCTTGGCAGCGTCGATAAAGCCTTCGCGGCTGTATAGCTTGGTTAATGAGTCATAGGTAAGCTGAGACTGCAATGCTTGAAAGGAAGCCTTTAAGTTGTTGGCCATTTCATTGAATGACTCCACCAACATGCTGGTTTCATAGATATGCCCCGTCTTTGGCATGCTCGTGTCCCAATCGCCTTTAGCAAGACGCTTTGCCGCATCCGCTGTTGAGGTGATGGGTTGGGTTACGCGATTAAAGGCAATTAACCCAGCAATGACACCAATGCAACTCAGCGCTAGCCCGAGCAACCAACTGTTTCTTTGGTTTTCAGGTAATTCACCGAGTAGGTTGCTTTCAGGGATCGACATACCAATAAACCAAGTGATGCCGTGCTCATCTTCATAAGGGGTGATTTGGTTGAAGTATCGTTCGTTGTCTAGGCGAAAGCTAAAGCGCTGCACGCCCAAATTATCGATTAGGTGAAATTGGTCTACGTAGCTCGCACTTTCACGTATTACCGGGTTAGCACTCTCTGATGCCAGTAAGCGTTGGCCCTTATTGGTTTTCCCTGTTCCCCAAGAGACCACGCTGCCTCCGCCTGAGTGAGCGACCAAGCGTTGCTGTTTATCAATGATATAAACAGAGGCATCCGTTTTATCTTTGAGTTCTTTGAGAAACGCATTGAAGGTATTGATCTTAATGTCGCTAACGACGACGGCTTTGAATTCGTTGTCATCATAGATAGGGGCGAGGGCAGATAAGGTGATCTCTTGGCGTTCATCTGCATTGGCATAAATTGGCGACCATACAGCCTTTTTTTGCGTCGCAACGGTTGTGTACCAAGGGCGGACTCTCGGGTCGTAACCTGAAATCACAGATCGAATGTCTTCGCTGATCTTGCTGCCACGGTAAATGACCAGCTGATCGCTAGTACGCTCGTCTTGTACCATCAAGGTATAGCCGTTGTTAGCTTCTTTACGAAAACCGACATAGTTACCATCTTCATAACCAAAGCCGATCACATCGAGTTGAGGTATAGCAGTGAAATGGTCTGAAAACGTATAAAGAATGTAGTCTTGGACCTTGCTAAGGTTTCCCGCTTGGTAAAGGTGGTGGTAGCCGATGTTATGGCTGAGCGAGAGGTTCGCGTGAAATGGCTTTTCTAAAAAGTTGGACAGGCTTTGATGAACATGGTCAGTAAGTGATGTTAGTTGGCGTGCACTAACATCACTCACCATCTCTTTGTAGCTTTGCTTTTGAGTGAAAACCATTACGCTCATAGTGAACAGAAAAATCATCACGAATGGCAGAACCACAGCAGTTCTCAAGGTAATTTGTGTTTTCAAAGACATCTTTAGCTACAACTTTAGTGAATGGCATACCTTAATTGTACCGACACTATTCAAACCAAGCGACCCTTTTTTGGTTAAAAAAGTAGCCGCATCGAGAGTCATATCAGGTCAGTACAGTTCTTTTAGTTTACGAGTTAGGGTGTTTCTTCCCCAACCTAAAACCTTGGCTGCATCCTGTTTATGACCATTGGTATGGTTGAGTGCAGCCTCTAGCAGTATACGTTCAAACTCTGGCAGCGCATAAGTTAGTAGCTCTTTTTCTCCTGAATCAAGCGCACATTTTGCCCAATTAGCGAGCAGTTGTTGCCAGTTGTCTCCAGTCCCTGAGGCCGTTACCACTTTTTCTTCCAACAGTTCTGGAGGTAAGTCTGAAGGGAGTATTTCACTGCCGCTCGCCATGACTGTGAGCCAACGACAGATGTTCTCAAGCTGACGTACGTTACCCGGCCAATTTAGCTGATTGAGCTTCATGATGGTCTCAGAGTGCAGGGTCTTCACTTCTACACCAAGCTCTTCAGCGGCGGATGCTAGGAAGTGGTGAGTCAGCTTTTCAATGTCCTGTTTACGTTCGCGCAGTGCCGGAATATGGATTCGGATAACGTTCAGTCGATGGAAAAGGTCTTCACGGAAACCACCGTCATGCACCAAGCGCTCAAGATCTTGGTGGGTTGCTGCAACGATACGAACATCAACCTTAACCGCAGAATGCCCACCGACGCGATAAAATTGGCCATCAGAAAGCACGCGCAGTAGTCGAGTCTGAATATCGAGTGGCATATCGCCTATTTCATCAAGAAACAGAGTACCGCCGTTGGCTTGTTCGAATCGTCCTTGGCGAACACTGTTAGCGCCAGTAAAGGCGCCTTTCTCGTGGCCAAACAGCTCTGATTCGATCAAGTCTTTAGGGATTGCCGCCATGTTTAACGCAATGAATGGCTTTTTAGCTCTTGGGCTGTGACGATGCAGCGCGTGCGCGACTAATTCTTTACCAGTCCCCGATTCACCATTAATAAGAACCGAAATGGATGAACGAGACAAACGGCCAATAGCTCGGAAAACTTCCTGCATTGCCGGTGCTTCACCGATGATTTCTGGTGCGTTGGTTTCTTCGGCTACTTCGCTGGCTTGCTCGCGTTTCTGCTCTTGGCTGTGTGCGATGGCTCGCTCTACTAGAGTCAGTGTCTCATCAATATCGAACGGCTTTGGTAGATATTCAAAGGCGCCTTTTTGATAAGCATTCACCGCCGCATCGAGGTCTGAGTGCGCGGTCATAATGATCACTGGCAGGTCGGGAGAGCGCTGGTGAACTTGGTGTAACAGCTCAATCCCGTCAATGCCAGGCATGCGAATGTCAGACACCAAAACGTCTGGTGTTTCGCGCTCAAGAGCAAGCAATACGCTCTCAGCATCAGCAAATGTTTCACACTTTATATCCGCAGATGACAGTGTTTTTTCTACGACCCAACGTATAGAACTGTCGTCATCGACGACCCAAACGTATCCCTTACTCATAATTCAATTCCTTTGCAGCCAAATCTATTGTGATAATCATTGTTGTTTTTATGATGTCTTTAATCTTTGTGTTACCGAGTTAAGCCTTTCGTCTCGCTGTCCAATCGCGAGGTTCTGTTGACCTAAATGGGTAGGTAAATCGTGAATGTGGTGTTACCCGGCCAGCTCTCAACATCAATTTTTCCATTGTGCTGATCGATCAGGTTTTGAGAAATCGATAGTCCTAGCCCTGTGCCACCCTCTCGTCCGCTGACCATTGGGTAAAACAGCGTGTCTTTTAAATCATCGGGGATTCCCGGACCGTTATCGCTGATCTCAATGCGCGCTGCGAGTTTGTGTCGCTGCCCATGAATATTGGCTTGATGCACCGTTCTGGTGCGAATGGTGATTTTCCCTGATTCTTGGGCCTTTAAAATCTGCGCCGCGTTGCTCACGATATTGAGCATCGCTTGTTCAACTTGTGCTGAATCCATCAGAATGTCCGGTAAGCTCGGGTCGTAATCTCGTTCGATGGCGAGCGTTGAACCCGACTCGAGTTCTACGAGCTGCCTGACTTTCTCAAGTATCTGGTGTAGGTTCTCTTCTGACTTGGTCCCCGGTTTTTGAGGACCAAGCAGGCGATCGACTAACGCTCTTAGGCGGTCGGCTTGCTCAATAATGATCTGTGTATATTCATTAAGAGACTGATCAGGAAGCATTTTCCCAAGTAACTGCGCCGCACCTCTTAAGCCACCGAGTGGGTTCTTAATCTCATGTGCTAACCCGCGCACCAACAGCTTAGCTGCTTGTTGTTGTGCGTGTTGGTTGAGCTCTTGGCTGAGGCGTCTTTGCTGGTCTATCTTGCGCATCTCAACCAATAACAGCGTCTCTCGTTGCCAAGAGATTGGGCTAACCGTGACTTCAAGCATCAGTGGGCGGTTATCAACAACGAAGGTAACGTCACTGTCGGTAATGCTCTGGCCACTTTGTAGCGGTTGCGTCAGAAGCGCCAAATCCAGTGAGGCGTGTTGAATAAGTTGGCTCAGTGGATGATCGACGATGCGTCGCGCGCTTTGTGAAAAGAGTTGTTCAGCCGCCGGGTTGGCGTATCGGACATACAGTTGCTCATCGAGCATCAATGTTGAGGTCACCATATTGTCGAGAATGGCGCTGGAAAGATGATGTGTATCTATGCTGTCGCTTTTGGCTGATCGATTCACTATTTCGTCCTTGAACTGGTGTTTTTCTCACTGCACCAAATTGGTGCGTAGCTAAGTTCAAGTATGGCGCATATCAACCAGAAGCTAAAGATAATTCATTAGAGTCGCTGAAAGCTGCTTCGATTAGGTGAAAAGTAGAGGTAATTCAGTCTCTTTTAACACATTGGCCTACTTGAGCGTCGCTCGATGTAAATACACGGTGACTGGACTAGTAGATGCAATAAGCTTGCCGCTTCTATGTGCTTGAATTGCAATGGTGTGAGTACCTCGATCGATACCTTTCAGTTCCCAATTCGGTTGGGTTTGTGGGGCGCCGTAGCGACGACCATCGAGCATCAATTGCAATTGCTCTCCAATACCAAGTTTGCGGCTAAGTTCTATTTGAACAGGGATTAAGCCGCGGTTGCTACGGATGGTTTGGTCATGAACGGGAGTCAGCATGGTGAGGGCTAGTTGAGCTGGTGTCTCACGTTTCGTGCTTTCTGTTTTCCCCTGAGCTGGCGTTGCCGTTTTAGTTGTAGATGAAGCTGCAGCATCAACGGGCGTCGAGGCTTCAAATTTAGGAGCCGGCGCTGATGCTTGCACATCCGGTAGGCGAAGAGATTTGGCATCTTGAGCGCTAGGGTTATCACTAAAGTGGAGAACACCATCCTCATCCACCCAGGTATACACCGTTTGAGCAGAGCACGAGATCGCGACTGTTAACCCGATCAGGAACAGTATATTTTTCATATCTTTAGCCTCTTTTCACCGCTAGGTGATTTCACGTTTGGCGTTGGTTTTGTTATTGATTTTATTGTATTTATAGCAGCAGCCTCTGAGGGCTTTTGTCTAAGGTATGGTACGAGGAAGCTGGGGGAGGGAGTATATAAAAAAGGCCCGCCTGCGAGGCGAGCCTAATATTTAGTCAGCGATTCTTACAAGGTTGCAGTAAGAAATGGCTTATCTCTACAGGAGATTAAACTGAGTAGTACAGTTCAAACTCAAGTGGGTGTGTTGCCATGTTCACGCGTTGTACGTCGTCAGATTTCAGTGTGATGTAAGAATCAATGAAATCGTCAGAGAATACGCCGCCAGCTGTTAGGAACTCACGATCGTCGTCTAGTGCTTTAAGCGCTACTTCTAGAGATTCAGCAACGGTTGGGATTTCAGCCGCTTCTTCTGCTGGAAGGTCGTATAGATCTTTATCCATAGCTTCGCCTGGGTGGATCTTGTTCTTGATACCGTCAAGGCCAGCCATCAGCATTGCTGAGTAACATAGGTATGGGTTCGCTGCTGGGTCACCAAAACGTAGCTCGATACGACGTGCTTTCGGGCTTGGTACTACTGGGATACGGATAGAAGCAGAACGGTTACGTGCTGAGTAAGCAAGCATTACCGGAGCTTCAAAACCAGGTACAAGACGCTTGTACGAGTTAGTTGACGGGTTAGCAAATGCGTTGATTGCACGAGCGTGCTTGATTACACCACCGATGTAGTAAAGCGCCATTTCAGATAGGCCGCCGTACTTATCACCAGCAAACAGGTTAACGCCGTCTTTTGCTAGAGATTGGTGAACGTGCATACCAGAACCGTTGTCACCAACTAGTGGCTTAGGCATGAATGTCGCTGTTTTACCAAATGCGTGAGCAACGTTGTGTACAACGTACTTGTAGATTTGAGTCTCATCCGCTTTTGTTGTTAGCGTGTTGAAGCGAGTTGCGATTTCGTTTTGACCCGCAGTTGCTACTTCGTGGTGGTGAGCTTCAACTACTAGGCCCATCTCTTCCATTACTAGACACATTGCTGAACGGATGTCTTGAGATGAATCTACAGGAGCTACTGGGAAGTAACCGCCTTTAACGCCAGGACGGTGACCTTTGTTACCGCCTTCGATGTCAGAACCTGTGTTCCAAGCTGCTTCTACATCATCAATCTTGAAGAAAGAACCAGACATGTCGTTTGAGAACTTAACGTCATCGAATAGGAAGAATTCTGGCTCTGGACCAACTAGAACTGTGTCTGCGATACCCGTAGAACGTAGGTATTCTTCAGAACGCTTAGCGATAGAGCGTGGGTCACGGTCGTAGCCTTGCATTGTTGCAGGCTCAAGGATGTCACAACGGATGTTTAGCGTTGCATCTTCTGTGAATGGGTCCAGTACAGCTGAAGCTGCGTCTGGCATCATTACCATGTCAGATTCGTTAATGCCTTTCCAACCAGCTACTGAAGAGCCGTCAAACATTTTACCTTCTTCGAAGAAGTCTGCATCAACTTGGTGAGAAGGAATAGAGATGTGCTGCTCTTTACCTTTTGTATCAGTAAAACGTAAGTCGATAAATTTAACTTCGTTCTCTTGGATCAGGGATAGTACATTTTCTACTGACATCTTGGATAACCTCCAGTGTTATTAATTCGGTATTAGCTCGATTCGGTTGAAACTAGCATTGATTAATGTCTATAAGTGCATTAATCGATGCTGATTTATCTATAGCCAAAAACGTGCCAATAAAATTATTCCATTAATTTCAATGATTTACTTGTTTTCTTGTTTCGTTTACTTTGGTTTTTGCACCAAAATGATCTTCCAGCGCACCTTGTTGGTGCATCTGCTTGTCTGTGCACCAATATGAAACATAAGCGAGCACCATTCAGCAATGAATTGCCTAAGTTGTCAATCCACTTTTGTTATTTTGCCGGAGATTTGGCTGTCTATCTTGCGGCTGATGCTTTTTTAGAATCCTACGAATTAGGCTGTTAGATACTGTACTGAATCAAAGTTAAGCGGATATGAATCGCTAATAAAGAAAAAAGCCTTGGTTGAGATCACATATTTCTGGGTTTTTGTCTAAAATCTGGTATATTATTGACCGTTTTTTAAATCAAGCTAGCGGTTATTATCCAAACTTTTGAGATAATTGACGGCTACCTTTTATGAGTGAATCGAGAATCCATGTCTACTCCACAGATTGATAAGTTAAGAAATATCGCGATCATCGCGCACGTTGACCACGGTAAAACGACTTTGGTTGATAAACTACTACAACAGTCAGGCACTCTTGAGTCTCGTGGTGAAGCTGAAGAGCGTGTCATGGATTCGAATGACATCGAAAAAGAGCGTGGCATTACAATCCTTGCTAAGAACACAGCAATTGACTGGAATGATTACCGTATCAACATCGTAGATACCCCTGGACACGCGGACTTCGGTGGTGAAGTTGAACGTATCATGTCTATGGTTGATTCAGTTCTTCTGATCGTTGATGCAGTTGATGGCCCAATGCCTCAAACTCGTTTCGTAACGCAAAAAGCTTTCGCACACGGCCTTAAGCCAATCGTTGTTATCAACAAGATTGACCGTCCTGGTGCTCGTCCTGATTGGGTTATGGACCAAGTATTTGACTTGTTCGACAACCTAGGCGCGACTGATGAGCAACTAGACTTTACTGTTGTTTACGCTTCAGCTCTAAACGGTTGGGCAACAATGGAAGAAGGCGAAGTTGGCACAGACATGGAACCATTGTTCCAAGCTGTTGTTGATACAGTAGAAGCACCTGCAGTTGACCTTGAAGGTCCACTTCAAATGCAAATTTCGCAACTTGATTACAGCTCTTACGTAGGTGTTATCGGTGTTGCTCGTGTTACTCGTGGTTCTGTTAAGCCAAACCAACAAGTAACTATCGTGAATGCTGAAGGCAAAAAACGTAACGGTAAAGTAGGTACTGTACTTGGTTACCTAGGTCTTGAGCGTCACGAAGTAGAACAAGCTAACGCTGGCGACATCATTGCAATCACAGGTCTTGGTGAACTGAAAATTTCAGACACTATCTGTGACGTAAACAATGTTGAAGCAATGGAACCACTGTCTGTTGATGAACCAACAGTAACAATGACTTTCCAAGTAAACACTTCTCCGTTCGCGGGTAAAGAAGGTAAGTTTGTAACTTCACGTAACATCCTTGAGCGTCTTGAAAAAGAATTGGTTCATAACGTTGCACTACGTGTTGAAGAAACTGAAAGTCCAGACCGTTTCCGCGTATCAGGCCGTGGTGAGCTTCACCTTTCTATCCTGATCGAAAACATGCGTCGTGAAGGTTTCGAGCTAGCAGTATCTCGTCCAGAAGTAATCATCAAAGAAGAAGATGGTCAGAAAATGGAACCGTTCGAAACGGTTACTATCGATGTAGTTGAAGAGCACCAAGGTGCGATCATGGAAAGCATCGGTCTACGTAAGGGTGAGCTAACAGATATGGCACCAGATGGTAAAGGCCGTGTTCGCATGGACTTCATGATGCCTTCTCGTGGTCTTATCGGTTTCCAAACTGAATTCCTTACAATGACGTCTGGTTCTGGTCTTATTTACCACTCGTTCGATCACTACGGTCCTTACAAAGGCGGTATCATTGGTCAGCGTAACAACGGTGTTCTAATTTCGAACGCAACGGGTAAAGCACTGACTTACGCATTGTTCTTCCTTCAAGCTCGTGGTCGTCTATTCACAGAGCACGCTGATGAAGTTTATGAAGGTCAAGTAATCGGTATTCACAACCGTTCAAACGACCTGACAGTAAACTGTCTGAAAGGTAAGCAACTAACGAACGTTCGTGCATCTGGTACTGATGAAGCACAAGTTCTTTCTCCACCGATCAAGCACACTCTAGAGCAAGCTCTTGAGTTTATCGATGAAGATGAACTAGTAGAAGTAACGCCACTAAACGTACGTATCCGTAAGAAACTTCTTACTGAAAACGACCGTAAGCGTGCAGCACGTCCAGCTAAGGCTTAATTGCCAGCTGACTAGCTTCTAGCTAAGTAGATAAGAAAGCCCCGAGTAGCCTAGCTGCTCGGGGCTTTTGTTTTATGTGGTGTTGGAGTAGATACGAGTAAACGAGATGTGATACCAATTCCATTAAATTCA
>NZ_CAWNBB010000025.1:0-23208 GCF_963872585.1 Vibrio sp. 10N.222.47.A9
TGCGCCGTTTAGCCGAGTTAGGCGGTGTGCGCCTACATGATTTACGCCACACGTACGCCAGTATTGCAATTCAATCCAACATTAATCTGACGGTGCTTAGTCGCTTACTGGGTCACGCGGATGTAGAAACGACGCTGAAATATGCCCACTTAAGCAGTCTGGATGCTTGTAAAGCGGCCTCTCATATATCAGCGACTTTGGCTAAGGGGATGCGCTCATGAGCTATATCAGACTCACTCAGAAAAAGATTAAGGATTTATTGCCCCAACCCAAAACTTATGTTGTTTGGGATACAAAGCAATATGGGTTTGGGGTGCGAGTAGGCAAAGACGCTTCCCGTTTTTATGTCATGAAGACAGGCGGTGGCAATAAGATTATAGCGCCTGTCGATAGCCTATCTCTTCGTCAGGCTCGTCAAAAAACGTTAAGCCTGATGCAGGGTAATGATAAGAGTAGGGCAATCGGGGCGATGCGTTTTGATGCATTGGTACAGGGTGAATGGTTACAAAAAGTGTGCTCAACATGGAAAACCAGCTCACAGGGAGGGGCAAGAGGGGCATTAAATAAACACTTATTACCAGAGTTTGGGCATTACCCCGTCACTCGTATTGATTCGTGTCATGTGCAGCGTTGGTTTGATGAGTTAAGCCAAGGCTATGCTGGAGCGGCTAATCGCACTCTTGATGTGCTGCGTTCCATTTTTAAATATGCTGAGAGACAAGGGTATTGCTTAAAAAATCCTTGCGATGGTATCAAGCAGAACCGAAAAAAGAAGTTGAATCGCTTTTTAAGTCTGGATGAATTATCGCGACTTGAAGGGGCTTTACGAACGGTTAGTCAGCAGGGAGAAATTGAGGCGTGTTGCTGTCAGGTCATAAAGCTGGTGCTTTTGACGGGGTGTCGGATTTCAGAGGTGACGGGATTGCAATGGTCCTTTATCAAAGGAGATGAATGGCATTTGCCAGACAGTAAAACGGGGGCGAAAGTGGTTTATGTGGGTAAAGATGCTCGAAAACTCCTTTCGGAAATAGGGAAACAGTTTTTTGACTCTAATGGTCATGATGTTTTTTCACCTCTTCGCTGTTATGTGAGTCGGCCTACTAAGGTTGGGATGGTATGGCAAAGAGTACGGGTGTTAGCCGATATTGCAGATGTACGTATTCATGACTTACGTCATACTTTTGCCAGTTATGCGGTGCTGGAAGGTTATCCGCTCCCGATGGTCGCTAAGCTCCTTGGTCATAAACGTATCTCTTCAACACTTCGTTATATGCATGTCAGTGAGCACCATGTGACAGAGGCAGTAGATACTCTGGGGGCGGTAATAACGGGAATATTAGTCGAGCCTAAAGAAGTACAGCCCAGAAAACGAAAACGTACCACAAAGGCATTGAAGGCAGACAAACCTAACCCCGAACCAAAGGCAATAAAAGGGAAATTCAACATCTTGCCAGAATTAACGGATGAGCAGATAAGTGATATTAGAGCTGAGTTGGATTTTTTGAGTTGGTAGTTATCTTGAATCCCTATAAAGCCACTTTTTGGGAGTGGCTTATCCTATTATTGCCCATTATTATATTCGGCTATCAACATGCGCGTTCGTAGACAACTGGAATTTACCCAACCCCTGCTCATGTGACGATAACAAGACTCATGCAGTAAAAATGACTTTTTATATTGGTAAGGTCGCTTCGGGACAAAAGTGCCTTAGCAAAATCACACTTTCCATTGAATTTGCATTTATTTAAGCCATGCAAAGTACGCTTTTTCGAAAATAAGGAAGAAGAGCTAAGGGGGGTAGTATAAAATCTCCTGAAGATATCAAGAGAGCTAGTAACAGCATGGATAATTTTCAAAACCTTATTGATTACAGCACCGTCGATGACCTGAAGTTTCGTATCAAGTCATTACCCTTTTCTTGTGCTATCCCCAGTCGCAAAGCAGAAGTTGCAAGTGTACTCTTTAATGCATTGATGAACCCAGACAACCTACAGCTAATTTGGAACCACCTCTCAGAGGTTCAGAAGCTTGCTTTGCAAGAGGCCGTTCACAATCAAGCAGGTTATATGGACGGTTTCGTATTCTGGTCAAAATATCAAAAAGAACCACCTAGTACAGAAGACTGGTCGTTGTATCGAAGTCGAGATAAAGATAACGGTGACAAAGCTTTATCTCCGTTCTTTTATCCTGACCGCCGTTACGGATCTTCACGCAGAATACCTAATGACCTATTAGCTTTTTTGAAACCTCATGTTCCATTGCCACCACATTTCTCTGTGCCAACGGCAATTGTCGATGGTGACGAGATTGAAACGTCAGAAACCCCACAATACACGGAAGCGGAGCTTAACGTTCTTCTTAACACTATTAAGGTTAAGAAGTTAAAAGTCAGTCCGAAAACTGGGCTGCCTTCTAAAACATTGCTCAACCAACTGTGCAACCAACTCAATGAACCGTATCAAAAGGTAACATCACTTGATGACGAATCAGCGAAAAGTATAAAGGCTTTTGGTTGGATTCAAATTCTAAGAGCTGCTCTATGGTTCAAAGAGACAAAGGGCGAATTGCAAATCAACCTAAAAAAAGCCGCTCTTCAACAACGACATTGTGACGTCATTAAACAGCTTTTCTTGGACTGGAAAGATCGAAGCAAATTTGACGAGTTCTCACGTATCAATCAGATTAAAGGGCAAAAAGGAAAAGGTCAGAAATATTTTACCAATGTTCTGAGCCGCAGGGATGCTTGTATAGAAACATTGCGATCTTGCCCACCTGAAGAATGGGTCTCTTTTGATGACTATCTGAGATTAATGGCGGTTGAGGGGCAATTCTTTAATATTACGTTTGAACCCTATAGCTTGTATATTGGTGATTCCACGTATGGCCGCATTCATGACGGTACCTTTCTTACTAATGCTTACTCTCGCTGTTTAATTATGGAGTATTTCGCGACTCTAGGGATCGTCGACATAGCTTACGTAACGCCGGAGGGCGCTCAAGATAATTACTATGACCGTTGGGGGCAATATGACCTAGATTATTTGTCCATTTATGATGGTTTAAAATATATCAGGCTTACAAAGCTCGGAGCCTATGTGCTTGGAGTGGTTGATACCTACATCGATGTATCCGAATCAACGAAAACATCGATCGCATTATTGCCGAAGTATCGTGTTCAGTTTATGCAGCCACCCACTACAAGTGAGCGAGTATTTCTTACTAATTATGCGGATGAAGCTACCGACCAAGTCTGGCAGCTATGCACAAGCAAGATACTCTCACACCTCGAAAATGGTGGTGACTTAGAAGAAATACAATCTTTCCTATCTGAAAGAGATGAACAACCATATTTCCCGACTCAAATTGAGCACCTCTTCAAAACGTTAGAGAGCAATAAGAATGCAGTACGATTAGAGGGGCGTTTTTTACTTTTGAAATGCGATACCGAGTCGATAGCAAAGAACATAGCGTCAGCACCTAAATTACAGAAATTGTGCCAACGCGTAGGAAAAGACCAGTTAATTATCCCAGAGGGCAAAGAATCGTTGTTTAGACAATTAGTTCATGAACTTGCCTATGCTATGCCCATACAGTCATAGTTTTCAATGTAAGGGCAAAGTTTTTTGCCCTGTAAGCGATCATTTTAGAGGTGAATTACTCAATTTCATTCACACCTGATGTTGAAGAACTAGCAGTGGTTTTCTTTTTTCGTTGAAATAGCGTTGGTTCGTCCGCGGTCTTTCGCTACGGGACAGGAGCGAGTTAGATTCATGAGTTGTGAACTGCAACGTTACTTTAAGCTACTTCGAACGTTTCAACTTTTGTTCTTTCTGCGTTTGTTTGAGTCAGTTCCCCATGACTGCCAATGCTGCTTACCAATAGCTTGTGCACTATATCCTCGGGTAACCTTTAGACCTAAGGCTGTATTAATTGCCCAAAGCTGGTAATCAGTTGAACCATTGTTCTTAGAAGACATCATCATTCGAGTAAAAGATTGCTTTGCCGCAACCAGTTTTTTGTTAGCGTGCTCCTCTGGAGAGTCGAAAGAACTTAATACACTGCCGCGCCATGCATCTATTATGTGGTGCTTTTCAATAGCTTCGTAAAGTGGGGCTAAATCTATATTCTTCATAGTTGTTTTTTACTCAGCGAATGACTTCGCCTTATACATCAACATGATGCATTTTAACTTTGAAAACAATATGTCGCTTAATAAGGCATCTAAACTTTCTGGATCGTAAATTCGCCAAAACTGAAAAGTTGCTCTACTTTCTCAGTATCGTTAAAATGCGGTTTTATAAACTTGAAAGCCTGAGCTTTCGTCGTAGCCAATGCGGTAATTTGCAGCTTTTCCGTTGGTTAGGTTCGCCTCAACTTCAGTTAGACCAACCCCTAATGCGCATAAATTGCCTTCTGGCTGCGCTCCTAGTATGTATATGTCTGGCTTTAAGAACATTTCAAATTTTTCTTTAGGACTTAATTTAACTATTGGCTTTCCATCCAAATAAACTGTGAAGTCACAAGCAGATCCTCTAAACCCGCTATCCCGCTTTACGACTGTTTTTACTGCATTAAGGAAGTCCTGTCTAATGCTCATAGGTGCCAATATCTTTGATTCTTCAACGGGAATTGACTCAGCGTTAGTCAGTGGTTGACTAACACAGCCAGATAAAAGGCTAATAGATATTACAGATAATATGAATGCTCTTTTCTTCATTGGTCATCCTTTACAGTGTAAGACAAGGTGTTGTTTGAAATCCTTTCTTAGTTCCAGTCTTTCGTTTTTTCGAGTTGTCAGAGGTTTCTTGGTAACCCGTATCTGACATAGAGTTCACACTAATGATGTATTTGGTTGCACTAACATACTCTTTTTTGGAGAGAAATATGACTTTTTTACCAAAAAATCAATTTGTTAGGGGGCAAAAGCTACTTAGTGCTGCAAACGTTTAAAAAACGAACTCAGTCACATTTTTATGTATGTGCTTAGTTGTATATTTACTTTGGTTCGGGTCTAGAGCCTGAGCTACACTGCGAAGTCTAATTAAATATATGGAGAGCAATGATGGCTACAACAGGAGAAAAACCGGGTAAAGGTAGTTATACCTGTAAGAAATGCGGTCAACAAGTCGACTTAGATGATCATGATGATACTTTACCACCATGCCCTAAGTGTGCTCACACTGAGTATTACAAAGGATAACGTCTTATTAATTGAAAGCCTGTCTCAATCAGTAACGTATAATAATGTTTGACTCTGATTGGGACAGAGTGTCTTAGTCTGCGTATTTCGGTGCTTGCGAGCACCTGTTTCTAGCACTCAGGGACAGAAGCAAGTTAGCGGAGCTGTCTTTATCACACCTTAGTGACAAGAATTGGACAATGTTACTTGATATAACCCATTAAACACTCACCTGCTTTATATTCTGAATAATGCGTGGCCATTTGTTGTTTTTCTTCTTTTCCTTGAACAATTGGGTATTCAAATACGTCCCCAATAATAATTTTACCTCTAGTGTACTCATCAACATTTTTTGTGGCTCCTTTTAGGGTTTCTTCCATCGTGTTGTATTCCATTCCCATTTGTCGAAAAGTCATGAAATACTGTGCTGTTTTACCGACTTCACGACAGTTGTCTGCGATTGATTTTCCATCGTTTATCGCATCCTGAGAAAAAGACGGGTGACTAAAGGTTATCAAGAATACAACCAAGCTCCGCATGAGAATTTTGTCCATATAGCCAATACCTTATTAATGATTGTTCATTATGCCAGATGATGGAAGAGCCGCTGGTGAATATAGTATTGCAGTACCACGTTTGGGGACAAAAGCGAGTTAACTGGTAGAGTAACTCGCAAGCAGATCTGTTGTGATTAATCAAACAGCCAATAATTTGTCAGTTTTTGGAGCTACAAGTTGGTTTTTTCCCTTGGCTAAAGCAGCATTGACTCGGACTTTTGCGCCAACAGGGTGAAGATCTCGTTCTTTCTGAGAACACTGAACATACAGTCCTTCAAATTGCCCATCGATACACTTTACACGTTTCTTTGAGCGCTCCCAGACAATCTCACATAATACCATCGAGCGCTCAGATGAAGAGTTTCTGTGTTGATCGCTAGTATCTTTACGAGCATATAGAGTGCAAGTTCCATATTCTTTATTGATAGATTGGAAACCAGAAAGATCGTGTGACTTTTTATCCTCTCTGACCGCATTTAGCGAGGCATCATAGTAGGCCATGGCTGCTGATTTAATAGCCTTAGCCTCTGCCTGAGTCTTTGCTACTGCAATAATATATGTCTTATTTGGAAAATTCCGCATAACCTTTTTTAGGTTACTGTTGCAGCCTCGATCATTATGTTCTTTCCATGCACTATGGTAGTGAGAAAAGTAGCGAGTTACGAAATCATTACTCATTCCTACGTAGAAGCCATCCATTCCAAAATCGAAACCATATATTGTATAATCAGCAGCTTCGACTTGGGTTCGAGTCAAGCCATTTAAAAGTACAACATCTACACTGTTTGCAGCAGCCATTAGTAACTCCGTAGTTAATTTTCCTGCTGTTTACCCATACCTGCATATCGTTCAATATGGCTTCTCAAAATGAAGGTATGGTTGCTAGAAACTATATTTAAATTGTTAAATCTTTGTGTGGGTTATTTAAAAAATACGATCCCAAGGTAGGTTAGGCATTGAGGAACCCTCTGAAATCCTTAGCGCATCTTCAATCTCGACACCAAGGTATTCAATCGTGCTTTCTAACTTAGCATGACCAAGAAGTAACTGAATAGCCCTAAGATTCTTAGTCTTAGCGTAGATCAAAGAAGCTTTGGTTTTGCGCAGTGAATGCGTGCCGTATTGCGTTTTATCTAGCCCGATATCAGTAACCTAACGGTTAACCATGGTGGTGTAGTAATGGTAAGAGATAGGTTGTCCTTCACGGCGTGGACTTGGAAACAGGTAGTCTTTTGGTGATAATGAGTTTTGAATGATCCACTGCGACAATGTTTGCTGAGTCTTGGGGGTGATCTCGAAGTGTACTTCTTACTGGGTCTTCTGCTGTTTAACGATGGTTCTCGACATTACGCAGCCACTGCGACTGACATCTTGGACTTTCAAATGACGTAAATCACAAGATCTCAACTTGCAGTCGATGGCAAGATTAAACAATGCTAACTCAAACAAGCGCTCTTCCAATTCAAGTCGAATACGGATGCGCCAAATGTCTTCTAGCTTGAAGGCTTTCTTCTGACCTACACGCTTTCCTTTATTCCAAGCTTCCATAATGTGCTCCTTACTTCATAAAAATGCTCTTTAAGTAAGGCAGAAATCAAAGACAATGCTGCATCCAATGGTATGATTGACAGAATATTTCTATAACAAGAAAACTTCTAATGAATCAAACAGAACAACAGTATTTGAAAGAGCTTGAAGGCAAGCTTTGGAACGCAGCAGACAAGCTACGCTCAACGCTAGACGCCGCGCAGTACAAACATGCAGTGTTGGGTCTAATCTTCGTTAAATACGTTTCTGATGCGTTTAAGCTACGTCAGGATGAGATCAAAGCTGACATCGCTAACCCTGAGCATGAATACTACTTAGACCCTGCTGACTTCTCGGAAGAAGAACTAGCAAAAGAGATTGCTATTGAACTGGAACAGCGTGATTTCTACACAGAGAAAAACGTGTTCTGGCTACCTACTGAGTCTCGTTGGCAGTTCCTGCAAGATAACGGCCCATTGGTTATTGGCGGTGCTGAACTGGATATTAATGGTAAGCCTAAGAAGATCACTTCTGTTGGTCACCTCATTGATAATGCCCTTGAAGGCATTGAGCGCGATAACCCGAAATTGAAGGGCGTACTGAACAAGTCATACTCTTCACTGAAAATTGACCAAGCTAAGCTGAATGAGCTTATCAACCTGATTGCGACCATTCCGTTTGTTCATGCTGATCTAAACAGTAAAGACATCTTAGGTCACGTATACGAATACATGCTTGGTCAGTTCGCACTGGCGGAAGGTAAAAAAGGGGGGCAGTTCTACACGCCAGCGTCAATCGTAACGCTGATTGTGGAGATGATTGAACCGTTTGAAGGTCGTGTATATGACCCAGCAATGGGTTCTGGCGGTTTCTTCGTACAATCAGAGAAGTTCATTGAGCGTCATGCAAATGAGAAGAAGGTTGATGCTCTTACTCAGAAGCAGAAGATCTCAATTTATGGTCAGGAATATAACCATACAACGTGGCAACTAGCAGCTATGAACATGGCGATCCGTGGTCTTGATTATGACTTCGGTAAAGAGCCTGCAAGTACCTACACCAACGTGCAGCACCCAGATCTTCGTGCTGATTTCATCATGGCAAACCCGCCATTCAACATGAAAGAGTGGAACACGGGTGTTGATGATAATGATCCTCGCTTCAAATACGGGCAACCGCCAGCAGGTAACGCTAACTTCGCATGGATGCAGCACATGCTTCATCACCTAGCACCTGAAGGCTCTCAGGCGCTTCTGTTGGCAAATGGCTCTATGAGTTCTACAGCTAACACTGAAGGTGATATTCGTCGAACTCTTGTTGAGAATGATCTCATTGAATGTATGGTTGCGCTTCCCGGTCAACTTTTCACTAATACTCAAATTCCAGCCTGTGTTTGGTTTTTAACTAAAAATAAAAACCCTCGCGTTGATAAAGCGGGTCGTAAGCTACGTGGCCGTAAAGGCGAAGTGTTATTTATCGATGCGCGTAACCTTGGTTTTATGAAAGACCGTGTACTTCGTGACTTTAGTTTTGATGACATAAAGAAAGTAGCTGACTTATTCCATGCTTGGAAAACAGGTGAAGAAGTCCATGGTATGGCTTATGAAGATCAAGCTGGCTTCTGTAAATCAGCGACGCTAGAAGAAATTACTAAGCATGACTTTGTTCTCACTCCGGGACGTTATGTCGGCGCTGCTGAAGAAGAAGATGATGGCGTCCCTTTCGCTGAAAAAATGATGATTTTGACTTCTAAGTTGAGTGAACAGTTTGCACAGTCGGCGACGCTAGAAGCCGAAATTAAGAGAAACCTAGCGGGGCTGGGTTATGAACTTTGATGTTAAATACCAACCCTTAAACGAAATCGCTGATGTTATTGACTCCTTGCATAAAACACCCAAGTATTCTGATACTGGAATTCCAATGGTTAGGTGTGTAGATCTTAATTATGGAATTTTAAAACTTGATGGTACTCGTAGGGTCTCAGAAGAAGTCTATAAAGAGTATTCAAAAAAATATTCACCTAAAAAAGATGACATCATTATTACAAGGGTTGGCGCTAATTTTGGTGATACGTCCTATGTGGGGGCTGTTGATTTCTGCTTAGGTCAGAATACAGCAGCAATAATACCTCATATCAATAAACGATATATTTACTATGTTTTAAATTCAAAATATGGTCGCCAAAAAATGAGTGAGGCTGTAGCAGGTGCTGCTCAGCCTACTTTGAGTCTAAAAGCTATTCGAAATATGGAGATTCCAAGGTTAGATGGGCACATGGAAAATAAAGTGTCAGAAGTCCTTGGGAATCTAGATGATAAAATTGATCTTAACTCTGAAACAAACAAAATCCTAGAACAGGTGGCACAAGCTATCTTTAAGTCATGGTTTGTCGACTTCGAGCCAGTCAAAGCCAAAATGAATGGTGAGCAACCTGAAGGAATAGATGCTGCCACTGCCTCGCTATTCCCAGAAAAGCTAGTTAGCGAAACAGGCCTACCTGAAGGCTGGATACAGTCTGAGATCGGTGATGAAGTAACAGTTGTCGGAGGTGGAACTCCATCTAAAAAGATTGATGATTTTTGGGTAGATGGTGATATTCATTGGACGTCACCAAAAGACCTTTCTGGTGTCCAAGATAAAGTGTTACTTGATACGGCGAGCAAAGTTACTGAAGCTGGTTTGAGAAAAATTAGTTCAGGGCTACTTCCTATAGATACGGTTTTGTTATCTTCTCGTGCACCAGTTGGCTATCTTGCACTAGCTAAAGTACCGATGGCGATTAACCAAGGTTATATTGCGATGAAGTGCGAGAAACAGTTACCACCGGAGTTTGTTCTACAGTGGTGTGTTCATCGTATGGATGAGATTAAACAACGCGCTAGTGGTAGCACTTTCGCCGAAATCAGTAAGAAGAGCTTCAAGCCTATCTCTGTTGTCGTGCCGACTGACGAAGTGCTAAGTGCGTATCAAAAATTGGTGAAACCTCTCTACGATGCTATCACCTCAAATGCACGCCAAAATGAACAGCTTTCTACTCTTCGCGATACGTTGCTTCCGAAACTATTGTCTGGTGAGATAAAATTAGAGGAAGAAAACAACTTAACAGGAGCTTTAGCATGAACCTTGAGTTAACTACATCAATGGTAGCAAGACAGAATATTTTAAATAATAAATTCGCTCTGTCTCAGCTTGAAGAGCACTTAGATTTAGCAGGTTTAGTGTTAGAAGGTGAAATTGTTTTCACTAAAGCTCATGTTGCGGGTTTACTCGCCATTGATGAAAGAACTGTTGAAAGATATTTGGCTAAAGATGACGGCGAACTTAAAGCAAATGGCTATCAAGTAATTAAGGGGAAAACTTTAAAAAACATGAAGTTATGTTATGCGGGTGACAGCAATGTCGGTCGCATGATTGACCCTAAAGCGTCGAGTTTAGGCTTGTTTGATTTTAAAGCTTTTCTTAACTTAACAATGCTGGTCACAGAAAGCGAACGAGCAAGGGCGATACGTAGTCGAATCTTGGATATTGTTATTGATGTCATTGCTCAAAAAGCAGGTGGACAGACTAAGTATGTCAACCAAAGAGATCAGGATTACTTGCCGTCTTCTTTTCAAGAAGAAAGCTATAGAAAACAATTTACTAATGCGCTAAGAGATTATCTGGAAATGGGTAATCACAAGTACGCGATTTATACGGACAAAATTTATCAAGTTGTGTTTTTAGGAAATGCGGCTGAGTATAAACAAGTTTTGAAATTAGCAGACAAAGATAAGACGCGCGACACTATGTATAGTGAAGTTCTTAATGTTATTGCCAGTTTTGAACATGGCCTTGCAGAGGAACTGGAGCAAAAATTTCAAGCCACAGGTCGAAAGTTATTGCCCGTAGAGCTTGACGCAATCATTGAGAAAGCGAGTAAAACTCCTTACCTGAAGCCTCAAATCGAAGATGCGAGAACCAAAATGGCGAGCAGAGATCTGGGGTTCCGTTCTGCTTTACACCAACGCTTAGAGCACTATGTGCAATCAGTGCCTCAAAGCGACTTTGAGAAGTTTCTTGGCGAAAAAAGCCGTTCTCTCGAAGAGCAGTTGAAAGATACAAGAACGCTAGATGTGCTTAAACGCTTGAAGGATCGCTAATGACGTTACCTTTGTTTTATTTTGATGTTGAGCATGCAGTTATAACTCATGATTGGATAATAGATAACAGTGGTGGTTTATCTGGCACTAAAAATACCGGTCAGCTAGAGAGTGTGCTTGAACATATTCAAAACGACTTGTACTACCCAAGCCTTGAGGAAAAGCTGACTCATCTCGTTTTCTCAATAAATAAATTTCATGCATTCAACGACGGCAATAAGCGTTCTAGCTTAGTTCTAGGTGCTTACTTTCTTGAGCTGAATGGCTATGACTATTGCCTCAAGAAATTTGTATTAGAAATGGAAAACATTGTCGTGTGGGTTGCTGAAAACAAAATAGAGAAAGAGCTGTTACAAGAGATCATTACTTCAATCATTATGGAGGATGACTATTCAGAAGCATTGAAGCTCAAGATCGTCACTGCTACAGAGGAAAATCACCATGAATGATGTTTCTCCTAAATTGCTTTCCGGCGAAATCGAGTTAGACAAAGTGTTAGACGTTTAAAATAAGGACATTAAGACGTGTTTAAAATTGATAAGGAATCCAACCGAATTTCAAGAATAGAAACTAAACGTTTTAGTGATCTTGGTTTTCGAGAACGTGATCACCTGCAAGAATGGCTAGCGAACCAACCAGACGCTTTAGGTGAAGAGCTACTTATCATTCAAAAAGAATTCGATGGGTTTGATGATACGAGAGAGCGCCTTGATCTATTAGCTATGGATAAAGACGGGAACCTTATCATTATAGAAAACAAGCTTGATGATACTGGTCGTGATGTCATGTGGCAGGCTCTTAAATATGCGTCTTATTGTTCTAATCTAACCAAGTCACAAATTGTCGATATTTATCAGGGCTATCTAATTAAGTATTGCGGTGGTGGTGATGCAAAATCTCAATTATGTGAATTTCTAGATGCTCCTGATTTGAGTGAAGTCGTTCTTAACTCTGGTATGAATCAACGCTTGATGTTAGTTGCAGCCAACTTTAGAAAAGAAGTAACAAGTACGGCATTGTGGTTATTGAATCACGGCATTCAGGTTCAATGCTTTAAAGTGACGCCTTATTCAATGGCTGAAGATCTTTTTCTTAACGTTGAGCAGATCATTCCGACTCCTGAAGCTAAGGAATTGATGATTGGAATGAATGCCAAAGAAGCTGAAGAAAAGAACACAGAAGCAGAACTTAAGAATCGACACCGAATCCGAATGGCCTTTTGGGAGAGAGCATTAGAATCCATGAAGGGTAGCCAATGCGATTTGTTCAACAATATCAATCCAAGCAAAGATCACTGGCTAAGTGCTGGCTCTGGTGTTCGTTCTTGTCCGTTTACCTTGATCTTTGGTGTTAGAGAGGTTCGAGTTCAGCTTGAAATGACTCGTACTGGAGGTTTGGAAAATAAGTTCTTGTTTGACCGGCTACTAGAACAGATAAATCCAATCGAATCCTCTTTTGGTCAACCTTTGGAGTGGTTGCGGTTAGATGATAAAAAAGCATCTAGAGTTCAGCTACGAAAAGAGTTTGATGGGTACGATCGAGAACAATGGCAAGAGATGATTGACTGGCTAGTCGAGCACATGATCTTACTCGAAAAAGCGTTTAAATCTCCACTTCAAGTGGCAAGTGATAAATTAAAAAATACTACTTTTGAGGGTGGAGCCGAGGCATGATCACTGAAGACCAGTTAGAACAAGAATGTATTAGATGGTTCACCGACCAAGGTTATCTCTATAAGAATGGCTATGACATTGCCCCTGATGGTGACGCTCCAGAGCGTGACGATTACCACCAAGTGGTATTAAAACAAAGGCTATTAAATCAATTAGCAATCATCAATCCAGAGCTTCCGATAGAGGCACTGAATGATGTGGTTAACACGGTATCTTCCCCCGATACGCCAATTCTTATTAAAAACAACCGCGCCTTCCACAAGTTGGTGATTGAAGGGGTGCCTGTCGAATACACGGCTGTTGAAGACGGCGAATCGAAGACAAAGCATACTCACGCTCAGTTAATGGATTTTACGACGCCTGATAACAATGAATTCCTAGTTGTTAATCAGTTCACAATTACTGGCACCAAGGGCAATCGCCGCCCTGATGTTGTGGTGTTTATTAACGGCCTACCCATCTCTGTTATTGAGTTGAAAAATCCAGCCGATGAACATGCCGACATTTGGAATGCCTTTAATCAACTTCAAACCTACAAAGATGAAATTTCAGATCTGTTTATTTTCAATGAAGCGTTGATTGTTAGCGATGGCTGGACGGCTCGTGTTGGTTCATTAACGGCTAATAAAGAACGATTCTTACCTTGGAAAACCGTTGCTACAGAGGATGATAGACCGTTATTGGAGTTTCAATTAGAAACCATAGTTCGTGGCTTTTTCAAGCAAGATCTACTCCTCGATTATATTCGTTACTTTGTACTATTCGAAACCGACAACGACAAAATCATCAAGAAAATTGCAGGTTATCACCAGTTCCACGCAGTGAGAGCGGCTGTTGAGGCGACGGTTCGTGCCGCCAATACCTTTGGTAACTTCCTTGAGAGCACTATCCCTGCACTAGAAAAGATTAAGCAAGGCAGTGGTAAGGCTGGGGTTGTTTGGCATACTCAAGGTAGTGGCAAAAGCATCTCTATGGTTTGCTACGCGAGTAAACTGTTACAGCAAGCCTCAATGAATAACCCAACGATCGTGGTGGTGACGGATAGAAATGATCTCGATGGTCAGCTTTACAACACCTTTGGGATGGCACAAGAGACGTTAAAGCAAATACCTCAGCAAGCGGATGATCGTGACGCGTTACGTGAACTGCTTTTAAATCGCCAATCTGGCGGTATTATCTTCACGACGATTCAAAAGTTTGCTTTATTAGATGAAGAGACAGAGCACCCTCGACTGTCTGAGCGAAGTAATATCGTGGTCGTTTCTGATGAGGCGCACCGAAGCCAGTATGGCAATAAGTCCAAGATGGTGGAAGTGAAGGACAAAAATGGCACTGTAACGGGTCACAAGTATGTTTATGGCTATTCCAAGTATATGCGTGACGCATTGCCTAATGCTTCATTCATTGGCTTTACAGGGACACCTATCGCAATGGATGACAAAGACACGCGTGGTGTTTTTGGTGAGTATGTCTCTATCTATGATATTCAAGATGCCGTTGATGATGGTGCCACTGTGCCTATCTATTACGAATCGCGCCTTGCTAAGCTTGATATTAACCAAGATGAAATCGAGCAACTTAACGATAAAGTTGAAGATGAAATCGGTGAAGATGAAGAAACAGCAGATCGCGAAAAAGTAAAATCAGAATGGGCAACATTAGAAAAGTTGGTAGGCGCTGAGCCTCGCATTGAACAAGTTGCAAAAGATCTGGTTGAGCACTTCACCACTCGAACGTCGACATTTCCCGGTAAGGCGATGATTGTTTCGATGAGTCGAGAAATCTGTGTCGATCTCTACAAGGCTATTGTTGCAATTAAACCAGAATGGCATCACCCAGATACATGTAAAGGTGCAATCAAGATTGTGATGACTGGCTCTGCATCAGACAAAGAAAAGATGCAGCCTCACATCCACGATAAGAAAACCAAAAAGCTGTTCGAGAAGCGTTACAAAGGTACTGATGATGAACTTCAGCTCGTTATCGTTCGAGACATGTGGCTAACAGGATTCGATGCACCTTGTTGTCATACCATGTATATCGATAAGCCAATGAAAGGGCATAACCTGATGCAGGCTATTGCTCGTGTTAACCGAGTATTCAAAGATAAACCCGGTGGTTTGGTTGTCGATTATATCGGTATCGCTAATGAACTTAAAAACGCACTAAAAACCTATACCAACAGCCAAGGTAAGGGCCAACCAACTGTCGATACAGCAGAAGCGTTTTCAGTATTGATGGAGAAAGTTGATATCATCAGAGGGATGTTCGCAACGCCCGTTGATACAAAGGTATTCAATTACCGTCCAGACTTTGAAACGGATGCATTGCGCTTGCTCCCGGAAGCAGTGAACCATTTGTCAGGGGTGTCTCACACTGATGCTAATGGCAAACAAGTAAGAGATGGTAAGAGGCGCTTTCTTGATGTAATGGCAGCGTTAACTAAGGCATATTCATTATGTAATACCATGGATGAAACTCAAGGTTATAAGAACGAAATTGCTTTTTACTCTGCGATTAAGACGGCTTTCATCAAGTATTCAACGGTAGACAAAAAGCGCACCGATGAAGAACGCAACACAGCGTTAAAGCAAATTCTAAATAATGCAGTTATAGCTGATGGCGTTGATGATATTTTCACCATGGTTGGTCTTGATAAGCCAAATATAGGGCTTCTTTCTGAAGAGTTCTTAGAAGATGTTAAGAATATGAAAGAGAAGAACCTCGCGGTAGAGCTGTTAGAAAAGCTACTTCGTGATGAGGTTAAAGCTCGCATGAAGAACGATGTCGTTCAGGAGAAGAAATACTCTGAACGTATTATGTCGACGCTTCAAAAATATCATAACCGCAGCATTGAAACGGCTCAAGTTATCGAAGAGTTGATTCAATGGGCGAAAGAGATGCAAGAAGATGGAGAGTTACTAGACAAGCTCAACCTCTCGGTCGACGAAATAGCTTTCTATCGCGCCTTGGTCGACAACGAATCCTCGGTTAGAGAACTTGGTGATGACAACTTACGTAAGCTTGCTATTGAACTGACTCATCAACTGCGTAAGTCAGCTACGGTTGATTGGCAAAAGAGGGATAGTGTTCGTGCTCGTATGCGTAATCTTGTGCGTCGATTACTGCGTAGATGGAAATACCCGCCTGATGCGGCAGAAGAAGCAATTAAGCTTGTGCTGGAGCAGGCTGAGGTGTTGGCTGACGGTTGGTATGCGGCTTAAGTAGAATAAAGGCAAGGCGTGAGTACCTTGCCTTTTGTGTATTTATTCATTACTGATTTTCATATGTATAGCGGTATTGGTTGGGTCAGAATACATAAAGTAATAAATCGAGGGTTATTTAGACCATCGACTCTAAATGATTTCTGTCCAAAGACGTGTTGTAAACACCGTGATCTGGGTGTCGTGCTCTGGGACAAGATCGCCTTAGTGCTCACTTTTGGGGAGTGGTGTGATTACCGAGGGAGGTTGACGGTCTAAATAGAAATTAGATAGATTTACCGATGATGAATAATGTGTTTAAAGCAAAAAATGATGAGAGGATATTGTACTTCTCAAGCTTTATTGTTGCTGATGTTTTTAGATAGAAGCAGCGTAGCTCCGCTCTTCAATACTACAAAGTACAGACTGGATACCGTTGAAGAGTGGAAGTTCCAATTGAATTTCTTTCAATAGGTAAATTAAGTGCATTTAAGTGAAAAGAGCTTATTAGGAATGGAAAAAGCAAAAAACCAATCTTAACTGAGGTTTTTTAATGAAACTAAGCCAACACCAATGTCCCATTTCATAATTGTCTCCGTAAATACTTATAAATATTGAAGCCGAGAGGAATAGAATGAAGCATTATCATGCGAATGATATGACTAAGCATTATTAATGCAGGCTCTAGCCCAAGATGAATGGCAGCGACAGTCATAGACTCCACACTGCCCGGAACCCACGACATCAAGAGTACTATGAACTCCTTATCAATTAGCTTACTGAATATATATGCAAAAACAACTGTGACTGTAAGACTTAACGTTGTAGCAATAATTCCAGCTCGCGCATAAGAGAAGATATCTACAACGGTTATATCTTTTAGACGAATCCCAATTAATGCCCCTAGAGCGGATGTTGCAATAAAAACAAGCTCTGTCGGGACAAGAAAGTTGTATGACGGTAACTCAGAGTTCACAAACATAGTTGCTAACATCCCAGTCACCATATACGGTGCTGGAGTACCAATTTTATCGAGAAGTAAACCTGAAAAGTAGGCGAGGAAAAGTGGTATAAGTATCCAAAGGTTGTCTAAGGAAATAGCCGGCCCAGGAACTGGTGAGTTGTCCGTTGAGACAAGAAGAGCGGAAGCTATGATTAAGAAAATGAGTCGAACTGTGTGAGTGAAAATTACTTTACTAGAAGGTGAATTGTGATTTTCATTAATGACAAGAACCGCGGCCATCGCTCCCGGGACCGCCCCAAGTAGGCTTTCATATTTTGACCATTTCTCTCGCTTAGAAAGCCAGAGATACGAGGTGAGAACTTGTGCTGACATACAAAGGACGAGTCCCACAAAAAGTAATATCGGATAACCCTTGGAAAGAGTCTGTACAGGGACTATTGAGCCCACTGTAGCACCAAGGATTAACTGTACTCCAGTCAATGTGCTTTTGGGAAGAGCTAGAGTAAACCCTGCTTTTGACGTTAACAAAAGAGCAATCAGGGCACCGAACATTGCACCTAGTGGTATCTCGAAATATGTAAATAAGAGCGAGCCAACCAAAGCTATGAATGAGGCTAGATACATGTTTTGGTTTCCCCTTTTTTCAGCTTGAAAGATGACAATAAAGTGGAGATTTGGTTATTAATCACATCTATGTTATTGACCATGTAAAAATCACCACAAGTTATCTGACCAAGAGCATACAAGCCCATTTGAATTTCACCAGTTTCGGAAAGAACAGAACAAGTTGATGGACAAACATTGATTCCTCCATATTGATTTTCTTTTGCTAGTTTCCGACTTAGCAGGCTATCAAGTACCGGATTACTTCTATCGAGTGAACGTCGTATCCCTGTAGCATTGATGATGAAATCAAAGAAGTACTTTTCTTTATCTGTCTCCACACAATATTGACCATTGTAAAATGATACATTAGTAATTCCCTTGCTGTGCGAGACCTTACCTCTTTCTATAAGCGCCTCAATGGCAGCATGATTTTGCAGGGAGACTGGGACTCGCATATTTGCCCAGCGAGTTTGGAAAGTACCCATTAATCTACTTCTCGAACTGCGGGAGAGGTTTTGCCATAGCCGAGACAAGGAGTAGTTAGCAGCTGTTAGCACACTAGTTACTAGGTCTCCGTTTACAAGGTGCTCGGCGGAGGCTAGCTGAAATATGGTTAGTTCTATTCCCTGATGGCGTAACTCTCTATTAATGAGATTGAGCACTGATTCAAGTGTTATTGTGTCTCTTGAATTGATGAATGCTTCTGTACTTTCAGGTGAGAGGTACTTAAGTTCAATGTCATGATAACGGGTTACAGGTCTAGGTCTATCTGAGGCTCGTGAAAGCATTTTCGCATGAGTCACCTTAGAATAATTAAGCCCTAAAGCTACATCATAAGCGGTAAGTCTACTCCCTAATATTCCTACTCTTCCTGTCAATGAACCCAAGCGATTAATTGGATAAGGATTAGAAAGGTATCTTAGAGTTCCTATAAGCCGGTAAGGGTCAGCCTCCACACTAGTTCCTGTACAGAGAAAGACCGCATCATAAACCTTTTTGTTGTTTTTTGTGACTACGCACCAACCGGATTCAGTCTTACGAATATTTTCAACTTGAAGAGCTATTGTTGTGATTCGGCAACCTAAAGCTCTATAGCGTTCAATATTCTCAAGCAACTTTTCTTTTAAAAAATCACCAAATAAAGAACGTTGTAAGAAGGACTCTGGGGTTATTTCTAGACTATTTGGATACGAAGACATTGCCCAACGAAGAAAGTCATTTTTGTTATTCATGTACATGGCTTTTGCTGGTCTATTCAAAATGTTAGAGCTGATATCTTTCTGATAGGCTAGACCTGTACCAGCTTCATTGGCTCTATCGTACATATCGATGTTAATGCACGAATGATTTGAGGTGAAAATGGTTTCGAGCCTTGAGAAGAGTGAGGTCCCAGTATAACCACTTCCAATAATCGCTAACTTCATGATAATTTTATCTCGTTGCTGGTTTTATAGAGTTGATTTCACTTTCCCATTCGGATTGCTCGTTGAACCATTGATTAAGTGATGACAGGTTTTCTTTGACCTCGTTTTCTGTGTCCCCTTTTATAATGGCGCTCATAATCTCGCCATTGGTGAATGACATCGTTGTATGATTTTGGGAAACAGAACCTGAAAGTTTGTACTTAAGAACATAATCTAAATCACAGGTCTCTGGAGCCGCCAACAAGATGCCTTCTCGGGGCGGAACGAGCAGCTGGCCGACCAATTTTTTATGGGTATCGATTGTTGGGATATCTTGTTTTGAGTTTCTTAGAGCTGATAGATATGACATTCTCAAATTTATTCCCCACGCTTCTTTCAATTCTTCATTGACGAAACAACCTCCGAGACGAGCAGCGATTTCTCCAAGAATAATTTGGCCATCTTTTGTTACAAATACTTCTAGGTGGAACAAAAAAGTTTTCTCAGAAGGCAAAACATCAAATATTAGCCATTCAGTATAGGCTTTGATTTTTTTTGCCAAAGATGAGTTTGGATCAACCATCTGTAATCCAAATACTGCTCCAGACAAAAAATCTAAACAAGAAACCAAGGCTTTACTGGTCGAGATAACAACGGGATTAGCATTAATGATAAGTCCATTAACTTGATAGTGTTCTCCCTGGATGAATTGCTCTACCATTAGATTGAAAAACTTCGTCGTTTTGGCCCTTAACAGATACGCTTTGAGTTGTCCCTCATTGCTTAAAATTTCAACGCCATTAGAACCGCGCCCATCACAAGGCTTTATAACAACAGGGTAACCATATTGTTCTATGAAGATAGCGAGTTCTATTGCGTTATGTACTCGCGACATTGCTGGGATCAAAGCTCCATTGTCTTGAGCAAGTGATTTCATCTTATACTTATCTCTGAAATAGATTATTCTCTGCGAACAGCCCTGCGTTACCCCAAGTTTGTCATTTAATCTAGCAGCTCTCTCAAGATCAATTTCAGCAAGTGCAGCTACTCTAGGGGCCGATAACTTTAAGGCTCTATGATAAACATCAAGTTCGACTAAAGAATTGTTACTAAAGTCTTGATATAAATGGATCTCGATTTCGTTTTGAAAATGGTTTTCTAATTCCTTCTTTTTATTAGCACAAGAATAGATAATGCATCATGGCCAATACTTTTTATCCAAGATTTAACAGAGTGTTGCAGTAATATTTTCGGTGGGGCTAACAAGATGAGTTGCTTCATTTAATTTCCCTTACAGTTGATCGTAAAAATGAACATGTCTCTGTGTGCCTCGCCGGGAAGAAGAGGGACTATTGGAGAAACATAATGGTAAAAATGTTTATCATCAATAATCAGCAGATCACCAATGTTTAGCTGTTTGTTCACAACTATGTCACCCTCACTTAGGACTATTGAGTTACCACCTGCAATATTGCGCTTGTCGATACAAAGGGTACAGACGAAGTCGAACCCATCTTGATGAGGACCTTCAGGTGCGGGAAGGCCGTTATAGTCATCATTAGCAGTGATTCGAATTTGATGAACGCCAATGTGTGCCTCATTCTTAGATAGATATTTCATCAATATTGGGATAATTATTTTTTCACTAAAAATTTTTGCTTGACTGCTTATGCTTTTAAATTTTCTTTTTATACCTCCAGCATATGAATTAATAAATTGAGCCTGATGAAATACTGGAGGAGAGTCGACCCAATGGAACTGTCCATTAATGAATTTACAGATCGAGTAACGTCGCTTTCTAAATATCGCCACTGTCTGTAAATAGGGGTCGTCTACTAAGCACTCAAACGTTTCTTTGAGCGATAAGTAATTAGGGGAAGATTCGATAATATTAGCTATATTCCATTGGTAGAACTCTTTGTTTTTGGGGTTGCTATGAGGTATTTTTATTTCTTCGATGAACGCCATTTAAATACACCTTGTATCTAAAAAATTAATCTATAATTTGTGCTTCTATTTAAATATCAGGTAAGAACCCTTCATCGTACTGTAAATCTGATTGGATTTTAAAGGAATTAAATTAATATAATTAATTTTTAGGGAGGTGTGTTCATCACATCAAAGCCAATAAAAGATCAAAACTGCCGCTCGCGGTCAAGATAGTGTCGTTTTTTACTGATAAATGAATGCTGGATAACACTATTTTAATTATTAAATTGGGGGCGGAATGACGGATACAATATCGCCTTTCTAAAGTCAGATTTCACTGTTATTTCGTTTTACGAATGGCCCTGAATTCCTAAACGGTGTTGTGATTTTTTAGTAGTGTGATCCATTTTTCACCCCAACCCCTTTTAATATGGGCAACTTTACCTAATAATATAAAGTCTTAGAGAAAGCACAAATTATGTAATCGTTTAACAAGGTGGCCCTGTCTCCCTTAATCTCAACCCACACACCACGGCGCATTGATTTCAATGCGAATGGTTGTCTGTTAAGGATATAAAGACAATAAAAACAAAAAGTTATATTTAATGATAAAGGGGGAGTAGAGTGTAAAAAATTTTCAAAATCTCAACTAATTAGCCGCTGAAATCGTATTTAAAAATATGTTAAATGTATTTAATATCCATTTAACCCATGCATGGTAAGGTTTACAGGCTATTTGATTTGAAAGTGAGTGTATTTGTATTTGATTTCAATTTAGCCCTTTTCTGGCTTTGTTTGTGAGCGATTGTTAGGTTGTGATAATATGGTATCGTATTTAAATGTACATTAAATCGTATTAACCAAATTTGGTGGGAGAAAATCTAAAAATGGCGAGAAGCACAGTATTACAAGCCACAATCAAGGGGCCGCTAGAGCAAGATTTTCGCAAGTTTAAAAAGAGAGAAGGTTTAACTGATGCTGATGCGATTCGTCAGCTTTTGACATTGGCATTGCGTATTAAACTGAATGACAGTGACGATGAAAGGCCGTCGAACCGTGAGTTGATGGAAGAAACGTATCGTAGAGTTAGGCAGGTACAAGGCGTGCTAAATTTAAATTTGGCGCATAGCTTTGATGGGGAGGGGTATTATAAGAATAAAGCGGATTCGATTGAGCAAAGAAAATCCAACACCGCTTTGGTTGATAAAAGCGTCGATGAATATCTTGAAGGCGAAAAAAAAGGGTAGCCATTGGCTACCCTTTTATTATCGCTCTAACTCTCTGTCGATTTCTCTGTCTTCCCACTGACTCTCTTTCTCTGAGTGATTAAATTCCATTTCTTGTTGAGGTGAATATTCTTTTGGCTCAAAGTGGTCGAGTGATTGGCTGTCGGTTTCTTTTTTCTCATTATAGTTGAGGGTGTCTAATTCGCTCTCTTGATGAGAAGTGTGCGTCTCATTTAATTCAAGGTTATGTGCGCTGTTATCTCGCTCTAATTTGTTAATGCACGATTTAATGTCCTCTTTAAGATTATCGTCTGACATGAATTGAATGTCTCGTCCATTAAAGTTCTCGACGATTTTCTCAATGTTGTTCGGGTTTAAATCGTGGTTGCCGTGATTTAATACAATAATGATGTTCTGTCTCAGTTCATCGGTGGAGATGTTTTGAATGTCGTTCTTATGATTGACATTGATAATGTCAATCTGCCCTTGGGTTTGGTCTCGAATTAAAAACGAGTGTTCAATTGAGGTACTGATGATGGTGGTGTTTAAATTCTCTCCTTGATGGAATTGGGTTAATTGTTTGGACTTTGTGCCTAGGGTTCTTGGATTAATGTCTAGGGAGGTGTCTTTATTGCCTTGAGTGTCTAAATAGGTCACTTCAATGGCTTTGGTTTCACCTTCTTTATTGTGGATGTTGGTTAACATCGCAGGATGAAGAGATCTATCTTCGGATGAATAGACCGCTGGGTGGAACTTAACCTGGTTATTTTCAATGTTATTGAGGCTTTGTTGCGTAATTAAA
>NZ_CAWNBB010000026.1:0-1339 GCF_963872585.1 Vibrio sp. 10N.222.47.A9
AATCCGTCAATGTGCGAGATGAACCATCAGAGTAGTGACCAACCGCTTCAAAGGGCTGCTTGTTACCTACCGCAAGCGTCAATTCACTAACACCTCGTGTTGTTATCGGTGAAGCGGTGATATCTATACGTTCTAATTTTACGGTTGATTCAGAGAAAGCACCTTCTGAATTACAACCGGTTAATAACGTTAATAGTGGAAAAACCACTATTAAAAATAAGACTTTAAAATATTGACTCATAGTAATACAACCTATTCTTGAAACTGGAAGTTAGGGATGGTGATTTCAACTCGGCGATTTTCAGCTCGTCCTTCTGCAGTATTGTTATCTGCAACAGGTTGAGACTCACCTTCACCTCTCGACTTAAGTTGTGCCGGTGTAGCTCCCAATTCAATCAGTTTATTGACGACCGCTTGAGCACGATGCTCAGATAGGTTTTGATTGTAGAGTGCTGAGCCTGTTGAGTCAGTGTGTCCAACAACCACGGCCTGAGCTTGTGGGTGAGAATTTAATACTGAAGAGGTCTCAGTTAATTGGTCAGTAAACTCTTGGCTAAGTTCGACTGAATTAAAGCCAAACAATCCTTCTGTAGTTTTTGGTGAAAATGCCTGTATTTGGTGCGATGCTTTTGCAGTGGCTGTCTCTTTAACGGAAGTATCTTCAATAATAGACGTTGGTGCTGTTTCGACTAACGCTGGTTGAGTTGTACTGCCAAACGTATAGGTTAGACTGACCAACAATCCACGGCTATCATACTTACCCGTGTTTGACTTACCAATACGGTCAATGTATTGATAGCCCGTTGATAATCGGACGTTAGGGTTAAAGCGATAGCTAACCCCTACCTCACCGAGAGGAGAAAAACCTGTTGCATCGCTCTTACTTGAAGACGGTTGTGTTTTTTCCATGTCCCAATAAGCAGCACCAATTCGGCCGTACAAACTCAGGTTATCTTGTAGGTACCAATCGTAACGAAGAGCACTTTCAATCAACCAAGCTTTAACATTAACCGATGTGGCGCCCGCCTTTAGTTTATCGTGATATTGATAGCCTAAATCCCAACTCCAAGAGGGCGTAAACTGTAACCCGCCATAGAGACCTAAAATTGTTCCTTCTGGATTTGAATGATTGTAATTGTCGTCTAGGGCCCATTGATACCCACCCTTTACACCAACAAAAATCTGAGGGGATTCCGTCGCAGCTAGTACTGGAATACTGAATAAACCAGTAAGTAATATTATTTTTTTCATGATTCCCAGATAGATAGATTAATAGATTAATAGATAGATAGATTAATAGATTAATAGATTTAATATATTAATAGATTTAATAGATTTA
>NZ_CAWNBB010000027.1:0-86686 GCF_963872585.1 Vibrio sp. 10N.222.47.A9
TTAATGAGTGATTGATTGTATTGCTTCCAGTTGGTTGTTTTATAACGAGGTTTAGGCATAGGGCTACGAGAGGGAGTGAATGTAGCTGATCAGATCGTAGGTTCTGGATTTAGTTCCACTGAATTACGCAACAAAGCCGAACTGGTGCCAAGATGATGTGACATACTGAAGCGGTGCATCATATATCAGTTATGTTAATCATTCATAGATAACTCATTGTATTATTGAACAAATGCACGATTTCTTTCTATCAAGAACAATCATCGATGAGAGCATTCGAAAAATTCGCTTTATTATTGTTCGATAATACCATTCTAAATATAGGTATATAAATCAAGAGGGTTATTTAAACCTTATTTCGTGTTATTTGATTTATCTGTTCATCGGTTTCCGTTTCTTCAACTCGTTAACTCAGCTTTCATATTCTTAAACTACCAAATATTCAAGCTCTTAAATGATCGAGCTCTTAAGTTATCAAGCTCTCAAGCTCTCAAGCTTTCAAGTTATCAAGCTCTCAAAGTAATGCTGAACAAATTTAACGAACACTTGGTGTTTCTTTGCCGGATAAATAACTTGCGGATAGAAAAGGTAAATACTGTTGCCTTGTTGTAGACATTCATCAGGCAGTACTCGCTCTAATTCTCCAAGCTCGACCTCTTTCGCGACGTAATAACTTGCGATACGGATGATGCCACCGCCTGCCATAGCTTGTTGCTTAAGTAAGTGGTTGTCATTGCTTGAAAGCCAGCCGGACACATCAATATTTGCCGATTTTAAAGGCCACTCGGTTTGGTGCAGCGTTGCTAAGCATTGATGATCTCTTAAATCACTCACATTGGTTGGGCGACCAAATTGATCAAGATAACTGGGAGTTGCGACTAAATCATGCTGATAGCTAATCAAGTGTTTCGCCACCATGTTGTCAGGTGGCGTATTGGTGGCGCGAAACGCGATGTCGATATCATCTTGGTTGAGATTAAAGTTGGTGTAGCTGCTGTTTATCTCAAAGCGGATTTCTGGATATTGCTGCCTAAACTGTTGGCAGATATCGAATAGATATACCTCAGTAAACATCTTTGGCGCGGTGAGGCGCAATAGACCTTTTACGATGTCGTGTTGCTCTGAAACGCTGCGTTCAAGCTGTAAGACTTGTGAACGAATCGTTAAGCCTTGTTGTAACGCGCGTTCGCCTTCTTGAGTTAAACGAACACTGCGCGTGGTTCTGACCAAAAGCGGGCACTGTAAATCATTCTCTAAACGTTTGATCTGCTCAGAAAGGTAGCTCTTAGAGATACCGAGCTTTTCGGCTGCCTTGGTAAAGTTGAGTTGCTGAGCAAGTTCTACAAACAGGATCAGTCGTTCTATTCTTTTGTGTTCGTTCATTCGCGCGTTCCTACCAATCTATTGTTCGTCATATCAAACAATCATTTCGTAACTAGCATATTCTGTTTTTTAAAAAGAACAATATGATAGAGGCATATTTCTGGTCAGCAAATCTTCTAAGCGAGAATCAATATGACGAACAGCATTGAATCTACAAGCAAATCGAATGACAAAAAGAGTATCCCATTATCAAACCATCTGCCGAATGTTGGGCAAGTTGCCTATGGTTGCATGGGGCTAGGTGGTGGCTGGAATGATAATCCAGTGACAAGTGCGGATGTTGCTCAAACACGAAGTGTAATCGACACGACATTAGAATCGGGCATTAACTTATTCGATCATGCGGATATCTATACCTTCAGCAAAGCTGAGCAAGCCTTTGGTCAAGCATTACAACAAGCGCCTGAGCTGCGTGAACAGATGTTCATTCAATCTAAGTGTGGGATTCGTTTTGAAGGCGAGGGCAATGTTGGTCGTTATGATTTCTCGGTAGATTGGGTAAGCCAATCGGTAGACGGTATTCTCAACCGATTGAATACTGAAAAGCTCGATGTGCTGTTATTACATCGTCCTGATCCTTTGATGGAACTCGATGACCTGGCAAGAGTGTTAGAGCACTTAAAAGCGCAGGGTAAGGTCGACTTCTTTGGTGTGTCGAACATGAACAGCCATCAAATTCAGTACCTGCAATCTGCACTTGGGCAGCCCATTGTCGCGAATCAAGTTGAGATGAGCTTAGCCAAACTGGATTGGTTGAACGATGGGGTGATGATTAACTCGCAAGGGCACCATCAATCAGATTTCGCAGCTGGCACACTAGAACATTGCCAAATGAATAACATCCAACTGCAAGCTTGGGGCTGTTTGGCACAAGGCCGATTTGCTGAGCAAGGTTTGTATTCAGAACATGAACACGTGAAAAAGACGGCGCACTACGTGGCTCAGTTAGCAAATCAATATGGCGTAGAAAGTGAAGCGATTGTGTTGGCATTTTTGCTTCGTCACCCTGCTCGTATCCAACCTGTTATTGGCACCACAAATCTAGACCGAATCAAAGCTTCAGCGGTGGCGACTCAGATAAACCTGTCGCGTGAAGAGTGGTACAACTTATACGTGTACTCACGTGGTCAAGCGCTGCCATAAGGAATAAACATGTTGAATCAAAAGATCGCACAACAATTGGTGTCTAACGCTCTAGATATTGCCGAGCATAATCAACAAGCAATTGCGGTGAGCGTATGTGATACGCACGGAGAGTTATTGGCGTTTATTCGCATGGATAATGTGAGCGTACAAGCCGGGTTGTTAGCACAGAACAAAGCTTATACGTCTGCAAGAGACAGACAGCCAAGCGGTAACTTAGGCGCTTGGGCGAGAGAAACCGGTAAAGACTTAAGTTACTGGACCGACTCAAAGATCACTGGCTTTAAAGGCGGTGTTCCCATTGAGATAAAGGGGCTGGTGATTGGCGCTATTGGTATCAGCGGATTAAGTGAAGATGACGATGAAGCACTTGCTGAGAAAGTGATTCAACTTGTGCTCTAAGTGCTGTTGCTTGTGAAGCAATGGAAGTTAGAAGTAACAGATAATAAAAAACCGATGCATGTGCATCGGCTTTTTGTTTAACGAGACTCAAGTTATTGAATCAATCGAACTCATTAAGCGTTCGCTTGTTCCAGATCTTGTTGCTTGTCTTTCTTACCCAATAGGCGGCTTGTGATCGTACCGGCTGTCATTGCACCAGATACGTTAAGCGCTGTACGTGCCATATCGATAAGGGGTTCGATAGAGATAAGCAGTGCTGCAATCGTTACTGGAAGCCCCATAGCAGGTAGCACGATAAGTGCCGCGAACGTTGCACCGCCACCTACGCCGGCAATACCGAATGAGCTCACTGTAATGATAGCAATTAGAGACAGAATGAAGTTGATGTCCATTGGGTCGATGCCAACCGTAGGTGCAACCATGACTGCTAGCATTGCAGGGTAGATACCCGCACAACCGTTTTGGCCAATCGTCGCACCGAAAGTTGCAGACAGGTTAGCAATCGCTGGTGGCACATTTAGCTTAGTGATTTGAGCTTCAACGTTTAGTGGAATCGTTGCAGCAGAACTACGCGAAGTGAAAGCGAACGTTAGAACAGGCCAGATTTTTTGGAAGTACTCTTTCGGGTTTACACCAACAAAAGAGACCAACACACCGTGAACAACAAACATCAGGATGATTGCTACGTAAGAAGCAACGATGAAACCGAGTAGGCTTAGGATGTCTGAAGCACTCGATGTTGCGACTACTTTCGCCATTAACGCAGCGATGCCGTATGGCGTGAGTGCCATGATCATCTTAACTAAGCGCATAACGATAGATTGCGCAGCGTCAACGAAAGTACGGATCGGTGATTCTAGCTCTTCTTTCTCAGCCATTACTTTACGAGCAGCAATACCTGTTAGCACGCCGAAGATAACCACAGCGATGATAGACGTAGAGCGAGCACCGGTTAGATCAGCAAACGGGTTAGTCGGAATGAAACTAACCAGCATTTGTGGAATGGTTAGGTCTGAAACACTTCCCATGCGGCTTTCTAGTGTTGCAATACGAGCTGTTTCACGCGCGCCCTCTGTTAAGCCTTCAGCCGAAAGACCGAATGCTTGAGCCACTGCAATACCTACGATTGCAGAGATCGCTGTTGTTGCGAGTAATACTGAAATAGTGATACCAGAAATCTTGCCCAGTGAACCGCCTTTTTCAAGCTTCACTACAGCCGCAATCATTGAAACCAAGACTAATGGCATGATTACCATTTTAAGCAATCCAACGTAACCACGACCAACGATGTTTACCCAGTCTAGTGTCTCTTTGATGATGGGATTGCCTTCACCAAATAGCAGCTGTAGACCAAGGCCAAATGCACTACCAAAAACTAAACCGAGTAAAACGAGGCGAGAAAGTGTGTTTTCTTTTTTCTGCTGTCCGTAGAGAAAAAAGAGGATACCAGTGAATACCGCTAAGGCAGCGATAGCTGAAAATGACATTTGTTTTCCTTATGAATAACTCTAAATCAATTAGGCACCTAGATGTGTAGGTGTCAGTACTGCTGCTAAAATAACGTTCTGTTACAAAACGTAAAATAAGGAAAAGTAATTTATTAGAACGATTAGTAATATCCACTCAATGGTATGGGTGGATATTCAACATTGTGATGAATAGGTGAGCTTTTTAGCGATATTTTGCCAATAAATTGATCATGTCACTTGACGAGTAAATTTCGGTATTTTTGAAATTATTTTCGAATAATCGGAACAACATTGCCTTCGCGACGTCTTCCGCTTGAATAGGGCGTAGGTTTTTGAACTGACCAAACATAAAGGGAGAGACCAAAGGAAAGATGCTTTGCAGGAGTTTTTCATCGGCTCTGGGTTCATCACGTTCACCAACCAGCGGCCCCGGACGTGCGATGAAAAGCTGCTTGAAGCCAATACGTTTTAAGTTTTGCTCCATTTGCCCTTTGCAACGAAGGTAGTGTGAATAAGAATCTGGCGAAGCGCCATAGCTCGAAACGACGGCAACGCGTTGTACCCCAAGAAACTTCATCGACTGTGCAACCTGGCTAACCAATTCAACATCGACTTTGCGAAGTGCTTCTTTTGATCCTGCCTTTTTCTTAGTCGTACCTAAGCAGATAACGCCAAGTTTAGGCGTCGCATTCGTATCATCCCAACTCGTGACTTGCAGGTCATTATGAATGAGTGTGTGGAGTTTATTGGAGTCAAACTGTGCATTGAGTGATCTTCGGGATAACGCATAGATATTGTCGACAGCGGGCTCATCAATGAGCTGCCTCATCACATGATGACCAATTAGCCCTGTTGCACCAGCCACAACAACCGATGTTTTGTCTCCAGCAATGCTCATGGTTCTCCCTAACACTCAAGTAAGTCACTGTTGTAATTTAAACCTTCTTATTCAATGACGAAAACTTGTTCGCTTTTAATGTGAAGGCACATGCAAATTAATTGTCAGTTATCAATATTAGCTATGGAAAAATAATGTTATGGAAACAAAAAGCCCGTATTTGCGGGCTTAAAGAGTTCAGACACATAATGATCATGCGAAATTTTTAAACGAGGAGGTTAACACCCGTCATAGAATTTATTGATTGTCAGATCGCCAATGTTGATGACTTGGCTTTGATTCGATGTGTAAGATCGTGTGAATTGAACAAAACAGTTATAGCTTCCCAACTCTCCAAACTTCCTTTCTCTGCCTGTGTAGACAATAAGGGTAGGGTTAAATTGAGGTCCGTAGCTCAATAGATGGTAGTTTTCCGTTTCCATAGCGTTTTCAACATTGTCAGAGTCGAGAGCGATCGTTCCCCATCGTATCCAAATATTTTGATCTGAAAGCTTTGCTAGTTTTTCCTTCTCTAAACCTTCAATAGTGGCTTTACCCATCACGATTTCGTTTGTTGCGTTGAAAGCACCAATGAATCCATCGAGTGTGGCTATCCTGGCATCAGAGTTCAGGTTCAAAAATCGTGGTGCTGCAGTCACTGAGAGAATGCCTAAAATGATGATAGTCAACACCATTTCAATTAACGTGAAGCCTTTGTTTTCCATAAGTACCCTTAATAACTGACAGGGAAATATTAGCAACAAGATTTAATATGTAAACGGATCTGAGATTTATGTAAGTGCATAAAATGTAGGGGATAATTTACATTGAGTGATAAGTGTACCAAAGCAATTTGATTTACTTATTTAGTGGTTTTGTTATGTACTAAATGTCTAATTAGTTGGACTTGGTAGCTGTTCGATTGATTTTTGAACAAAGAGATAGGAAGTGATGTCAGTAGAGATAACAAAGCCCGCTGGGCGACGGGCTTTGTTACTTACTTTGCTGCTTTCTAGGTGAAGGATAGTGGGATTTTCCTTACCTTTTTGCTGGTTTTCTTACTTGATTTATTTGGTTTTCTTTTACTTGAGTTTGGAATCATTACACCTCCTAAATCGTTGTTCTGTTTTGTCTTTCAATCGATTGTCTTTCTTTGTGTAGCGTCAGTGTTGTAGGCATTCACTGTATGGGTACTTATCAATGGAGAGATTAACAAGTACTTTAGATAAAGCATAAACGATGCCAAAATGTAAGTTATTGATAAATCTATTATCAGTATTGTAGGTGTTTTAGGGTTCGTCAATTTGATTGTCAATTTGAGAAAAAACCAGTGTGATCTGTTTAAATTAAGAACACTCTCTACGGTTTCTGGTGATTAGGCATAGATACAGCATTGCTTAACACGTAAACTGAGTCGTAATTCACATAGACCAAGGACGTGCTATGAACCTCAAGCTTGATACTCTTGCTCCCACTCAGATTTATCACCTGATGACACAAACTGTTGTGCCTAGGCCTATTGCATGGGCATTGACGGAATCTTCTGACCAAGAGTTCAACCTAGCGCCTTTCTCTTATTTCACGCCTGTTTCCAGCAATCCGCCGCTACTGATGTTGTCGGTCGGAAAGAAGCCGTCCGGCGAAATCAAAGATACCACTCGTAATGCCCTAGAAACGGGTAAGCTAGTGATTCACATTGCTTCTTCAAGTTCTGCAGAAACAATGACAGCGACAGCAGCTACCCTTGAACACGGTGACTCTGAAGTCACCGCGAATAATATTGAGCTGATTGAATTTGAAGGCTTTTCTTTACCGAGAGTAAAAGAGTGCGCGGTCGCTTTTGGCTGCACTTTGTACGAAGTAAAAGAAGTTGGAGAGGTGCCACAAAGCCTTATCTTTGCTCAAGTTGAAACCGTGTACATTTCCGAAGACGTGATCGATAAAGAGAGTGAACGTCTTAAGGTTGATGCGTTGGCATTGGACCCACTGTCTCGACTTGGTGGCGGTGAATACGCGACGCTTTCTAATGTGTTTTCTGTCGCACGCCCTAAGTAACAATCCCTAAGTAGCAGTCCCTAAATTAACGTACCCAGAATAAGCGTTTTTAAAAACTATGTTAGATACCCAATACTCGCAGTACATCCAACACCGAATTGACCAAAAAACCAAGCCACTCGGTGCGCTTGGCTTACTAGAAAAAGTCGCTCATCAATTGGCATTGATTCAGAGCCAAGGCAAAGAAGCTGCGGTTGAACACATCGAATTAAATAAGCCAAGTATCATCATTTTTGCTGGCGACCATGGCATAGCAGATGAAGGTGTGAGTATTGCTCCAAGTGCCGTAACACAGCAGATGGTGTTGAACTTCTTAAGCGGTGGCGCGGCGATCAATTGCTTCTGTACGGTGAATAATATCGATATCACGGTAGTCGACACGGGGATATTGTTGCCTGTGGAATCTGACAGTGACATGTTGATCTCTCAGCGCTTGGGTACGCGAACCAATAACTTTGCCAATGAAGCGGCAATGAGTTTAGAAACGGTTGAACGTGGAATTGAATTGGGTACCGAGCTTGTATCTAGAACCATTTCGAATGGCACCAATATCATCATGTTTGGTGAAATGGGCATCGGTAATACCAGCAGCGCATCAGCGATCTTAAGTGCATTATCGAATCGTGCTGCAGCGGAGTGTGTCGGCCTAGGCACTGGCATCAACAATGAACAGCTTGCACGTAAAGTGGCTGTGGTTGAGCAAGGTGTCGCGCGTTGCAAAGGTTTAGAGCTTAAAGACGTTAAAGAGCTTACAAATCTTACAGATATTAAAGGGCTTAAAGATATTAAAGAGGTACTAGCACAAGTCGGCGGCTATGAAATCGTTCAAATGGTGGGTAGTTTCCTTGGCGCTTACCAGAACAGAACACCAATATTAGTCGATGGTTTTATCGTATCGGTTGCAGCGTATGTCGCGACCTTAATTGAACCGAACTGCCGTGATTATATGATCTTCGCTCATCGGTCTGAAGAATCAGGGCACAAAATTCTGTTAGAACTGCTAGACGCTGAGCCACTGCTCGATCTTGGATTGAGATTAGGCGAGGGCACGGGTGCTGCGCTAGCTATGCCCATTATTCGTGCGGCAGCCGAGTTCTATAACAACATGGCGAGCTTCGAAAGTGCTGGAGTCACGGTTTAATGAGTGATGCACCAGAAAGATCGTTGAAAGATCGAGTTACTTATCAGTGGGAGCTGTTTGCGCTGGCGATGGGCTTCTTTTCTCGCTTGCCAATGCCGAAGAATACGCCCTATTCATCAGAGCGAATGAACCGTTCGGGTCGCTACTTTTCAACGGTTGGTTTGTTACTTGGTGTTCTATGTGGCGGTGTGTTTTTGCTACTTGATACGGTACTGCCGAGTGCAGTGGCGATTTTCTTGATGATGAGTTTTAGCCTGATGCTCACAGGTGCATTCCATGAAGATGGTTTGACTGATATGGCGGATGGCATTGGTGGCGGCATGACTCTAGAACGTCGTTTGACCATCATGAAAGACAGCCGAATTGGCACTTATGGCGCGTCTGCACTGGTTATGGCTCTGCTTGGCAAGTGGGTACTGTTGAACGAGCTGGTCAACATGACAGCTCTGTTTATGGTTATCGTGACCAGTTATACCTTTAGCCGCGCGATTGCTGCATCGCTGATTTACGACATGCCTTATGTTAGCGATTTAGATACCAGTAAAAGTAAGCCATTGGCCAGCAAGCAAACCAAAGGCGAGCTTGTCTTTTTGCTGACTGTAGGCGTGCTGCCTAGCCTGTGGTTTGGTCTTGAATTCGCTTTGGTTTTATCTGTCGTCGCCTATCTGTTCAGAACAGGTTTCAAAAGGTGGTTAACGGCTCGAATTGGTGGCTTTACTGGCGACTGCTTGGGGGCAGCTCAACAGTTAATGGAGTTGCTGACTTACCTTGTATTTATCACTGCATTTTACAATGGCTTTCTATAACGGTTCCCTATGACGAACACCAATCAAACTAATCAAACTAATCAAGCAAGACAGCGAAACAGCCATCTGGTATTGGGCGGGGCTCGTTCTGGCAAGTCGAGTTTTGCAGAGCAACAAGCATTATGTGCGCTTGAAGCATGTTCAAATGGACGCCTCAATTATATTGCGACAGCGACATATCTTGATGATGAAATGCGAGAACGAATCGCGCACCATCAACAACGTCGTGGCGAGCAGTGGTTTGAGCATGAAGTACCCGTCGAATTGGCTGAAAAACTGCAGTCTTTTGAGAAAGAAGATGTGGTGCTGATTGACTGCCTAACCTTGTGGTTGAATAACATCATCTTTGAATTGGGTGATGATGCGACTAATGAACAAGTGGAAGCTGTCGTTGAAACCTTGGCGCAAAGCGTTGAGCAAAGCCCTGCACATATTATCATGGTGTCTAACGAAGTCGGTTTGGGCGTGGTTCCGCTGGGGAAAGTGTCGCGCTTGTTTGTGGACAATGCAGGACGAATGAACCAAGCGCTAGCTCGCGTCGTTGAACGCGTCACGCTGGTTGCTGCCGGATTGCCGCTGCACTTAAAACCATCTAATCACTTGCTTGATACTCAAGGCTAGGTCGCACACATGGTTAATGGAACAACTAAAAACATCTATTTATTAAGACATGGCAAGGTCGAAGGCGAAGCAGCACTTAACGGATTGTCAGACGTGTTGGTCAACCCTGATCTTCAATATCAGATCTGTGGAGCTCTCGCTAAACAAGACATTACCTTTGATAGCGTGGTTTCCTCGCCACTCAGACGATGTGGTGATCTCGCGAGCTTGTTTGCAGAGCGTATGTCAGTGCCTTTATCTGTTGCACCAGACTTTCAGGAAATGAACTTCGGTGAAGTTGATGGTGTCCCATTTGATGAACTTGAAGACAAGTGGGGAATGTTAGAAACCTTTTGGAAAGACCCTGCTAATCATCAATTAACTGGTGCAGAAGGTTTACAGAGCTTCCACGACAGAGTAACTCAAGCTTGGTCGCAACTTTTGAATGATCCAAGTGACAATATATTGTTGGTTACTCATGGTGGTGTGATTCGCATATTGTTAGCGCATTGCCTTGATATTGATTGGAAAAACCCGAGTTTGTACTCGAAGCTATCGATAGAAAACGCATCGATAACTCATATTCAAATCACTCAGTTTGCGCAGAGTTTTATCAGTGTTAAATCGATAGGGCTACCTGTTCTCTGAGTGTTAAAAATACACGGTTTTAAGAATTAACAATCTATTAGAACTGTAAATAGAAATAGAAATAGAAATAGAAATAGAAACAGAAATATAAATAGAAGTATAAAGCGGCGTTTACAGCCGCTATACCAGATTGGTATTACTACCTACGTGAAAGGAATTTAGTCATGACAACACCGAGTTGGGATCTAAGCATTGCTTATCGCGATCTTAATGATGCAAAAATCGAACAGGACATTGAACTCATTCAACAATGTATTGAGCTGTTGTACCTACACGTTGAAAAGCGTCATATTATCCTAGCGATGCAAAACGCCATTCAAACTTCTGAAGCGGCAGGCACGTTACTGAGCACGATCAACACCTTCGCTAATTGCCACGCATCGGTAGACGCGACGCACACAGAAGCCAAAGCACTGCTTGGTCGAGTTGCGAAGCTGAACTCTGAAATGTCTCAAGCGTTTAGCCCTTACGAAGACACGCTAATTCACGCAGAACCAGAATTTATTGATGCAGTATTAGAGCATGAGAGTGCGGATGTTGCAGGGCAACGCTTTGCTATCGAAAGCTCACGTAAGTTATCAAGCAGTCGACTCAGTGTTGCTGAAGAGCAGTTATTGGCAGCGATGAAGGTTGATGGCCGTGATGGGTGGGGGCGTTTATACGACAACCTAACCGGTTCTTTAAAACTGTCGCTAAAGCTGGACGGTGAAGACGAAGCTCTAGGTTTTTCACAAGCCGCGAGCCTGTTGTACGGCAGCGAATTCGACAAACAAGAACCTGCATGGCGCGCCGTTCAAGGTGCGATGAAAACGCATCAAGAGTCTTTTGCTTCGATCCTAAATGCATTGGCGGGTTGGCGACTGACGGAAAACAAAAAGCGCTCGAAGATTAGCGATGTACATTTCCTAGATCCAAGCCTACACGGCAGCCGCATTGTGCCAGAAACGCTAGACACCATGATGTCGGTAGCCAAAGCTAATCGAGCAGTAGGCCAGAAAGCAGGTCTGTTAATGGCAAGAGTTCACGGGCTCGATGAAATGAAGCCTTGGAATCATTTAGCAGCAATGCCACCGCTGGGTGACAGCGAATCTAAGGTTTATCCATTTGATGAAGCGATCGAAGTGATTAAAACCGCCTTCGCTGAAGTAAATCCAGAGATGGCTGATTTCGTCGCATTAATGGTTGAGAACGGTTGGATTGATGCCGCTCCAGCAGCCAATAAACGTCTAGGTGCGTACTGCACTAAATTTGCTGCGACACGCACCCCGCTTGTGTTCATGACATGGAGTGGTAGCCGCTCAGACTTAATGACATTGGCGCACGAGCTAGGCCACGCGTTCCACAACTGGGTGATGAAAGACATGCCGTTGTGTCAAACACGCTACCCAATGACGCTAGCAGAAACCGCTTCGATCTTTGCTGAAAATATCGTTCGTGACCACCTATTGAAGCAAGCACAAACACGTAATGAGAAACTTGAAATGCTGTGGGAAGAGCTTTCTTCTTCTTTGGCATTAATGGTGAACATTCCTGTGCGTTTTGAGTTTGAGAAAGCCTTCTACGAGCAGCGTGAAAAAGGCGAGCTCACGGCTCAGCAGCTGTGTGACTTGATGGAAACTACTTGGAAAGAGTGGTACGGCGATGCAATGACAGAAGCCGACCCTTACTTCTGGGCGAGCAAGCTGCACTTCAGCATCTCTCAAGTAAGCTTCTACAACTATCCATACTTGTTCGGTTACCTGTTCAGTAAAGGTGTTTACGCTCAGCGCGATGCGAAAGGCGAGCAATTCTACGGCGATTACGTTTCGTTGCTTCGTGATACGGGCAGCATGATGGCGGAAGAAGTCGTTCAAAAGCACTTAGGAATGGACCTGACCCAAGCGGATTTTTGGCAACAAAGCATCGACATGGTCAAAGTTCAAATCGATGAATTTGAAAGATTGCTCGATCAGGAAGATTAATTGATCTCAATCTGTTCATGGCAGGTAAGAGCTGTGTTAGCTTACGTGGCTCTTATCTTGCTGACATGACTTGAGAAAAGCTGAGACAGCCAAAAGTTGCTTTAAATAGAGAAAGTTATTTGGAACAGATGTCGGTTAGTAAAGTCAGCAGGTAATATAAAAATATATGGGTAGTATTTGTGAGTGATAACGGAGTTTCTATTGATAAGTGCGATCCTAGCAACACAATTTCTATGTACAATTTATTAACATACGGCCGTGCAATTAAGGAGTAACGCATGACGAAGACCCTCTTTCGCCAATCATTTCTTTTTGACAGCCTAGATCTTGAGCAAGAAGTGGTTGCAGGACAGACCGTACTGAGTAACGGTGTTCAAATTAAGCTTCATCAACGCGGTGTATTGGAAGTGATTCCCGCGGAGTATAATTCTGAAACCAAGAACATCATCTTTTCAACAGGTGTTCATGGCGACGAAACTTCACCAATGGAGCTGATTGATAAGCTCATTGAGGATATTGAAACAGGCTTCCAAGTAGTGACAGCAAGATGTATGTTCATCATTGCTCACCCAGAAGCAACCAATGCGCATACTCGTTTTCTTGATGTGAATATGAACCGTCTGTTTGATGAAAAACAGCACGAGAGTAATCGAGAAGTGGATATCGCGAAGAACCTTAAGTACTTGGTTACTGAGTTTTACAAGGAAACGGTACCTGCCACTCGTTGGCACTTAGATCTGCACTGTGCGATCCGTTTGTCTAAGTATTACTCTTTCGCCGTAAGCCCTAAGGTTCGCCACGAAGTTCGCAGTAAAGCTTTGTTCGATTTCATTAACAGTGCTCACGTTGAAGCTGTGTTGTTGTCGAATGCGCCAACGAGCACTTTCAGTTGGTACAGCGCTGAAAACTTCGAAGCCCAAGCACTGACAATGGAGCTAGGGCAGGTAGCAAGAATTGGTGAGAACCAACTTGATAAGTTAACGGCTTTCGATTTGGCAATGCGCAATCTGATTGCTGAAATAGAACCAGAGCATTTACCAAAGAAAACCATTACTTATCGCGTAAGCCGAACCATTGTTCGTTTGCACGATGACTTTGATTTCATGTTCTCTGATGACGTAGAAAACTTTACGGCATTCAAGCACGGAGAAGTGTTTGGTCATGATGGTGATAAGCCATTGATGGCGAAGAATGAAAACGAAGCAGTGGTATTCCCAAATCGTAACGTGGCTATCGGTCAACGAGCGGCCTTAATGGTGTGTGAAGTTGAAACGCGATTCGACCACGGTCAGCTTGTGTACGATTAATACCGAGTCGAGTTAAAGAGACGAAAACAACCGCTCAACTGGTTGAAATATCAAGGTTCACATTACGGTGTGAGCCTTGAGTTTATTTAGGGATACAGGTAAGGTTACGCGAACAATTTCAAAGTAGCTTGATATGGATTTCCAACAACTTCTTCACCAAAAACAGCGCAAATGGACCCGAGCCATTTATCTGATGGCAGCACTGCTTGTCGCGCTGAGTGCGATTTACCTAATGGTTGGCGATCTTTTCATTTCCCCTCTGGGCACCTTGTCCACGTTAGAACAAAAACTACTGATTGATTTACGCTTACCTCGATTATTGGCGGCTATTGCCATCGGGGCAGGGTTAGCTGTATCTGGCGCAAGCCTACAAGTCTTATTGGGTAATGTATTAGCAGAGCCAGGTGTGCTCGGCATTTCTGGTGGCGCAAGCTTGGCGATGGTTATCGTACTGTTCTTCTTGCCGTTTGCTCCTACACCAGAACTGTTCATGATTGCCGCCGTTTTAGGTTCACTTTGTTTTACCGTGATTCTAGTGAGCATGGTAAAAACCATGCGGCTTACCACGGCTAAATTACTGCTAGTCGGTGTCGCGTTGGGCATTCTTTCTGGTGCGATGGTGACATGGGCGTTCTATTTTAGTGATGACCTCAGTCTACGCTTATTGATGTATTGGCTAATGGGCAGCTTGGGTGGTGTAACTTGGTATCAACACTCGCTCACTTTAGTGATGATCCCCGTGATTATTTGGTTGTGCCTGCAAGGTAGTAAGCTAGATAAGTTAATGATTGGCGAGACTCATGCTGCACAGTTAGGCGTGAACGTTCCGAGATTACGTTGGCGTCTAATCTTTGCTGTGTCTATTTTAGTAGGTTGCGCAGTAGCGTTAGGTGGCGTGATCAGCTTTGTGGGTTTGGTGGTGCCACACTTACTGCGTTTAGCGATTGGTACTGACAACCGATACCTTCTTCCTTTGTCTGCCGTGGCTGGTGCAGCATTGCTGGTATTTGCTGATATCTGTGCAAGAACTTTATTGGATTCAGCAGAACTACCCTTGGGTGTGATGACCACCAGTATCGGTGCGCCTATCTTCATTTGGATGTTAATTAAAAATCATGATTCAAATTAAGAGCCTGAGCGTCGGCGCTCGTTTACTACCATTATCATTTGAGCTCAAGCAAGGGCAGGTGACTCATGTCATCGGTCCTAATGGCAGTGGTAAAAGTACCTTACTCGAAGCGATATCTGGCGTTGGTGATGGCTACAAAGGGGATATAAAGCTCGACGGGCAGGATTTGTCTGAACTGTCTCTACAAGATTTATCATTGCATCGTGCTTATCTTTGTCAAAGTGCAAGACCTGCCTTCAACTTGGAAGTGTTTCAATACCTTGCGTTGTCACTGCCAAGCTCCTCACACGGCCTTGATGCTGAAATCAACGCAGCTTTGGAAGAAATTAGTCAGATGCTAGACATCACAGACAAACTTCATCGTTCAATTCAGACACTGTCTGGTGGTGAATGGCAACGCGTTCGTTTGGCCGGAATGTGCCTGCAAATTTGGCCGACGCTTAATCCTTACGCAAAGCTGCTGATCCTCGATGAACCCGCAGCTCCACTGGATATTGCGCAAGAAGCCTTACTCTACAAACTCATTGAACGAGTGGCAGAGAAGGGCATCGCCGTGATCATGGCTAACCACGACCTAAACCGGACCTTAAGACATGCAGACCAAGTGTTGTTGCTCGACAAAGGTGTACTTCAAGCATCAGGTCGTGCAGAACAAGTTCTTACGCCTGAACAGCTAGAGTCCGTGTTCAACACTGAAGTCAAAAGTATCTCAGTCGATAATCAAACTTACCTGTTGTTTGGTTAAGCCTGTATCGTTTGGGTAAGACGGTTGAATCTTAGGGTTGGAAAGCTCGGCAGTTATCGGGCTAACATCATCTCATATTCAACCATCATATCTGGCATCCCTAAACGCTGAACATAGCGCAACGTGCCTGTCGCTGGTTTTACTTCAACATCCCCTAAAAACTCTTCCCAGACATGAGCAATACCTTCGAATTGTGCAGAGTTTACTTCGTTGGTAAATGTCCAATCCGTCCTGACAATGTCGTTAACACTAAAGCCAGCTTCTTCTAAGAATGCCTTCATTTGGTCTAAAATCAATCGTGTTTGAGCAACAGGATCATTAGGGTGTTGAGTGATAAAGTCCGGGTTACAGTCAGCATGTCCTGTCACAAAGAATACTTCGCTGAATTCACTTAGTTTCAGTCCCCAACTAAACGCATTGCTCATATCGGGTAGGTTCTTATTACGAAAAGCTTGTTTAATGGCCATTTTATATCCTCTCTACTTGATAGTGTTTACAGCGAAACTTCCAATACGATTTTGCCACGAGCACGTTTCGATTGACTTAACTCCTGTGCTTGAGCGGCTTTAGATAGTGGGAACACCTTATCGATGTTCACTTTAATTACGCCATCATCAATTAAAGCGGCAATACGTTGTAGATCTCTGGCATTGGGTGAAACCCACCAACGTTGAAAATTTACGCCTAGTTGCAGTGGTAATGCGCTTTCAATGTCATCTAATAGTGAAACTACGTTGCCACCTTTTCGTACGACTTCGAGTGAACGCTCCGCGATGCCATCACCCCCAACAGCGACGAGCACAGCATCTAACTCATCAACAAGGTCTTCAAAGCGTTGAGTTTGGTAATCGATGAATTGATCGACCCCTAAAGCCGTTAAGTAGGCTTTGTTGCTGGATGATGCTGTTCCGATAACATAAGCACCGAGCGCTTTCGCTATTTGAACCGCAAAGCTACCAACACCTCCGGATGCATTGTGAATAAGGACACGTTGACCGGCTTTGAGTTGGCAGCCTTCAACAAGTGCTTGCCATGCTGTTGTTGCGGCCAATGGCACTGCTGCAGCGGTCACGATGTCGAGAGACTTGGGCGCACTTGCTACTAATCTACTATCGACAGCAAGATATTCGGCGTAGGCGCCTTGTTCAGAAATGGGCGCATATACATAGACCTGCTCCCCAAGTTTGAGGTTGCTTACATTGTTGCCTTTTTCGACAACTTGTCCTGCTGCATCCCAGCCAACAATGAGTGGCATTTCATGTTGACCAGTAGACTCTAAGAATCCCTCTCTTACCATCCAGTCGACAGGGTTTACCCCCGCGCCTTGTACTTTGATCAGCACTTGATTTGGGGTGATGGTCGGTTTGGCTATATCGCCGAACGTTAAGTTCTGCGCATTTCCATACTCTTCTAAATACACGGCTTTCATCGTATTTCCTTATAAGTGAGTCATCTGATTTGTTTTTCTAACAGCGGGTTAATCTGCTTGTGGAACTCACTTTGCCCAACTTGTTACTTATCGTCTAATTGATGATTGGTATAATATGTATTGATTAATATGATGAGTTTGTCGATACTCATCCACTAACTCCCTGTGTAATTAGGCAAGTAAGATGGCGAATGTCGATCTGAATTTAATGGTTATTTTTGATGCAATCATGCAGGAAAGCTCGATTAGCGTGGCCGCAGATCGATTGTCGATGACGCAACCGTCGGTATCGAACGCCGTCTCTCGAATGCGCCATGCTTGGAAAGATCCTTTATTCGTGAAACAAGGAAGAGGGATTCGCCCAACCCCTTACGCCGTCGAGTTGTGGAAAACGATTGGTGAGCCGTTAGAGGCAATACGGATAGCAACAGAGCGTGATGAGTTTAATCCTGCGACGTTAAAGCGCACGTTTAGAATCGCAACCACAGATTGGATGGCAGATCTGTTTTGGTTGCCGTTAAAGCAACGAATAGAGCTTGAAGCGCCTGACGTTAATATTCACGCCGTACCTTACAACGTCAATGGAGAAAAGTTATTGCTCAGTGCCGATGTCGATATGGTCTTGGATTATTTCGAAGGCAATTCAGCTCAAGTACAAACTCAACATTTGTTTGATAATCACTTTGTGTGCGCAATGCGTGCCGATCACCCGTTGGCTAGTGAAGAGCTATCGTTAAGTGCTTTTGCTAGTGCTGATCATTTGTTGCTCTCGTTATCAGGTGAGGCGACAGGCGGGGTAGACATACTACTAGGACAGAAGGGAATGAAACGGCGCATCGCCATGACGGTAAACCACTGTTACTCCATACCTAGGTTGTTAATCAATACTGACATGATCACGACGATTCCATTACCGATAATATTGGAGAGCGTGAGCAAGGGAGATCTGGTGATTAAGAAAACGCCATTCACCATGCCACCGGGGCCCATTTCGATGTCTTGGCATGTGCGCCATCAACGTGACCAAGGTACGTTATGGTTGCGTGAGAAAGTGCTTAGTGTTCTGAACCATGGTTTGCCTAAGAATTTACTTTTTGATCCGTTTCAATGAGAAGCGGTGCAAAGTGTATTCGTCTCGAAATTTCTTTTTCGCATTGTTAATCAGTATATTACTGACGTTATATATTGAGCATCATCATAAAGAGTGACATTCTAAGTGTTGCTCAAATCTGAACAACATTTGATGTGATATTTGTAAATTGGAAGGGGAATTAGAGTGTTTAGATATATTCAGCGACGAAGAATCAAAAAGGTGATTAAGCTACTGTCTGCAAGGTTGGTAAAGAGTTATGGAAGCCGTGACTTTTTCTCGATTGGTCAGGTAGAAACGAGTTCTCGTGAATTGAGTAAGCGCCAACAACAAATCGCATTGGCTTTGTTTGCTGATCCACAAGATTTAGATGTTGAATTGGTTCCCACTATCCAGCTGTTACGTAATGATGTGTCTAATGATTTCTTCGGCGGCGAGAATTACACTGCGCGTGATGTGCTCAATCTTTTGGGTGGCGGCGGTTGGAAAGGCGGTCGCATGGACGATGACATGTCACATCGCATGGGCATGCATAGCCGTTATTAAATATCTTCTTACTACCGAACGCCTTTATATCCCCAAAGCGGCTTAATCATAAAGCCGCTTTTTTATTCATTCTGAATAATGTTCCCTCAATCAACACAGAATACTGAAATGTCATAATTCGAAGCAACATCATCTATCTACAACGCATTTGTTTGAGTTGTGTGATGCTGATTCCTATCAATATAAAACCCGCTGTTATTGATAAAATTGACGTATATATTTTTCGTTGTTCTTTAAGTCAGAAACTATAAACCTTCGAATGACAGTACTGGTTGGTTAGTAACCAATTGGTTTTGTGTTTAGGGTAAAATAATAGAGAGTGGGAAAGTGACAACAATAAATAATAATATTCTAAAAATAGCAGTGGGTATGGCTATGCTATCGAGTGTGCCGTCAGTGGCAAATGCTCATGGCTGGTCTGAATTTCCAAGTGCACGTCAGAACACGTGTTACGAGCAAGGCGGGGTTTGGTCGGGTACACCACCAAATGCTGCATGTGCTCAAGCGAAAGATATTTCTGGATCATACCCGTTCGTTCAACGTAACGAGTATGCGAAAAATATCCAAGATTTCAACAACATCAATGCTGTAAAAGCGGCGATTCCTGACGGCACTTTATGTTACGCCAATGATTCGCAAAAACGCGGCATGGGTGCACCTCATACTGGTTGGACTCGAACCGAGCTAAATACTGGTACATTTGAATATGTATTCAACGCGACTGCACCACACAACCCGTCATTCTGGGAATTCTACCTAACGAAACCAAACGCAGACCTGAGCAAAGGCCTAGCGTGGGGGGACTTAGATCTTATCCAAGAAGTGGGGAATGTTCCTGTAAGCGGTGGCAAATACCGTATCAACGTAACGATTCCTTCAGACCGATCTGGCGACGCAATCTTATACGTTCGTTGGCAACGTGACGATGCCGCGGGTGAAGGTTTCTACAACTGTTCAGACATCACTATCGCAGGTGGTACAACCCCTCCACTAGAGCCGGGCCCTGAACCTGATCTAGTTCGTGGTGACCTGTTTGTTTCTGACCAGTTTGGTACGCCAGAAATTGGTGATACGGTTAAATACGACATCATCAACAAGTACGGTGAAGTAGCGCGTAGCTTCGACATCGTCATCGACGCTTCAAACGTTAACGATTGGGCTCGTTTGTTGGCTTCAGAAATTAACGGCTGGCATGAAGAGTTTAAAGACGGCGCGATCTTCATTGGTGATTGGCACGCTGAAATGCAGCACTACATGTACTTCCAAAACGATCCTTCACGTAACTTCTTTAACTCAAAAGATAGCCGTGCTTCTGGTCAGTTAACGCTGATTGATGGTGGCGACGGTGGTGTTGAACCATTGAAAGGCGACATCTACGAATTAGTTAAGAGTGACAATGTAGTGAATGCTGGCGACAAAGTTGTGATTGCAACAAGCGAAGCGGCAAATCTAACTCAGACACAAGGCTCTTCAGTAAGCATTCAAAATAATGGAACGGCTTCTATCGTAGTTGATACCACTGGCATCACTGCAAACGAAACTCTATCGTTTATGGCTAGCTCGATTGAAAGCGACAGTGTTGAAACCTTCACTTTTGAAGTAATTGCTGATGACGGTGGCGTAACACCGGACCCAGATCCAACGCCGGATCCAGATCCGACTCCTGACCCAGACAATGGCACTTGGGACTCTTCAGCGACTTACCTAGGCGGTGAAGTAGTAACGTACTCGAACCAGTCTTGGAAAGCACAGTGGTGGATTCAAGGTGGTACAAACCCTAAAGCGACCTACGAAAATGATCAGTGGGGCGTGTGGCGTCCAGCCAACTAATCTTAATTAGCGTTAGTTAGTTAGTTAGTTAGCTTTAAAGTAATAACCAAGGCACCACACTTTTTGACGAGTGTGGTGTCTTTTCTTATGGGAGAGATAAACAAGTCGACCGTGAAGAGAATTGCGTTTAGGGTAGGGCTTTGGTTTACCTCGAATGCTCAGTTCACCTCGAATGCTTTGAATATCGGGAGTTCGGGAAGCTTAAGCGCACTGGATAAGAAAGAACTTTTTGATGAAAAAATCACAGATACTCGCCAATACAATTAAGAATCAGATAGAGCAAAACATCTGGTTGAGTGGTGAGAAGATCCCATCAATTAGAGATGCGTGTAAGCGCTATAAACTCAGTATCGAGACGGTACTGCAAGCCTATCAGCAGCTTGAAGATCAAGGCTATGTGTGCTCAAAGCCCAAGTCTGGTTATTTCGTGTTACCGCGTAGAAATGTGTTCACCTCAGAACTCGCACAACAAAAAGCCATCAAGCCGTATCCCGTTAAAATCAGTGATTTGCTTTACGATGTACTTCAGCGTGCCAAAGACCCTAGCATCATTCCACTTAGCTCGGCATTCCCAGATCCTGCTTTGTTTCCGCATCAAGCATTGTCGCGCAGTTTAGCCAATGCCAGCCGCCAAATGCCCGATAACAGCATGCTCACCAATTTGCCTCCAGGTAGTGAAACACTTCGTAGACAAATTGCCCAACGCTATCAAGTTCAAGGCTTGAACGTCCTACCTGACGATATTGTGATCACTTCTGGGGCGATGGAGGCACTTAACTTATGCCTGCAATCCTGTACCGAACCGGGTGACTTAGTTGCGATAGAGTACCCAGCGTTTTACGGTGTGTTACAGACCATAGAAAGGCTAAACCTCACTGCTGTTGAGATTCCAACAGACCCGACAACAGGGATTGATTTGGATGTGTTGGAGTCGGTGTTCGCTTCAATGGACATCAAAGCATGTTGGTTCATGACGGAGTCGCAAAACCCAGTAGGCTATTCGATGAGTGATGGAAACAAGCAGCGATTGGCCGAGTTGGTGAACCAACATAAGATCCCGATGATCGAAGACGATGTGTATCGAGAGCTTCACGTCGGTAATCAAAGCTCTTTGCCTGCTAAAGCCTATGACACTGGCGAGCAAATCATGTTGTGTGGTTCGTTTTCCAAATCATTGTCGCCCGGCTTTCGAATCGGTTGGGTAGTTGCAAGGAAACAAGCGCTAAAGATTCAGAGATTGCAGCACCTTTCGACACTCTCCAGCAGTATTCCGATTCAGCTTGGCTTGTCTCACTATCTGACATTTTATAGCTATGACAACCATCTTAAAAAACTTCGCAAGCTTTTGAATGAAAGGAAGAAGGCGCATATAGCATTGTTAGAATCCAGTTTGCCTAAGAGTGCTCTGATTCATAAAAGCCAAGGTTGCTACTTCATTTGGATAGAACTGCCGCACTCTGTTTGTGTTGAGAAGCTGTATGAGCTAGCCCTTGAACAAAACATCTCTGTCGCACCGGGAATCATATTCAGCAGTGACAAAAAGTTCTCTCATCACATTCGACTCAACTGTTCGTATGCTTGTGACGACAAAATAGCAGAAGCCATTCGAACGCTAGGCGGCTTGATTCAGGCAATGGAATTGCAAGCCAATAGTTGCAGCTAAACTCTGACTAGTCGTTCGTCTAATAAGTAAATCTGTTCTGTTTTTTAATAATCAATCTGTTCTAGTTTGGTTCGTGAGAACTGTGCTGAAATACGCTCCAATTCTTAATATGAAAGCCATCATTATGATGTTTGGAGCTTAAATGTTTGATGTAGTTGAATTGTCGCGTTTACAGTTTGCGCTAACCGCTATGTTCCACTTTCTTTTCGTCCCTCTGACTATCGGTATGTCGTGCTTACTGGCGATCATGGAGTCGATCTATGTACTCACCGGTAAACAAATCTATCAAGACATGACCCGCTTCTGGGGCAAACTGTTCGGCATTAACTTTGCCTTGGGTGTCACGACCGGTTTAACCATGGAATTCCAGTTTGGCACCAACTGGTCTTATTATTCTCACTATGTCGGCGATATTTTCGGTGCACCTTTAGCCATCGAAGCGCTTGTCGCGTTCTTCCTAGAATCCACCTTTGTTGGATTGTTCTTCTTCGGTTGGGAAAGGCTATCGAAACGCCAACACCTTGTGGTGACTTGGCTGGTGGCTCTGGGTTCGAGTTTTTCTGCACTGTGGATTTTGGTTGCCAATGGTTGGATGCAAAACCCGATTGGATCAGAGTTCAATTACCAAACTATGCGTATGGAAATGACCAGTTTTGCAGAAGTGGTGCTTAACCCTGTCGCGCAAGTTAAATTCCTGCATACCGTGGCCTCAGCGTATACCTGTGGCTCGATGTTTATCCTTGGTGTGAGCTCTTACTACTTGTTGAAAGGGCGAGACGTTGCTTTTGCAAAACGTTCGTTTGCTGTCGCAGCTTCGTTCGGCATTGCTTCTATTATCTCGGTGATCGTATTAGGTGATGAGTCGGGCTATGAACTGGGCGATGTTCAAAAAGTAAAGCTGGCCGCTATTGAAGCTGAATGGCACACAGAACCTGCACCTGCGGCGTTTACCTTGTTTGGATTACCAAACCAAGAAGAGGGCAAAACCGACTTCGCGGTCAAAATCCCTTATGTGATGGGAATTATTGCAACGCGATCTTTGGATGAGCAAGTCACTGGCCTTCATGACCTACGCGACCAGCACCTCGTCCGTATTCGCAACGGAATCATCGCTTATGAATTGTTGGAGCGTTTACGAGCAGGCGATACCTCTTATGAGACGGAGCAAGCATTCGATCAAACCAAGCACGATCTCGGCTATGGCTTATTACTTAAGCGTTACACCGATACCGTAACCGATGCGACTGAACAGCAAATCCAACAAGCGGCAGATGATTCAATTCCAACTGTCTGGCCTCTGTTCTGGTCATTCAGAATCATGGTGGGTTGTGGCTTCATTATGTTGTTTGTCTTTGGCGCGGCTTTCTTACAAACCTACCGGAAAAACATCACTCAAAAACCTTGGTTATTGAAAGCGGCACTTTGGTCAATTCCATTACCTTGGGTGGCAATCGAAGCAGGTTGGTTTGTTGCGGAATACGGCCGTCAGCCTTGGGCAGTAGGTGAAATTCTTCCTGTGACGGTCGCGGCTTCTTCTCAAACCGTTGAAAACCTGCTTACGTCTCTTGCTCTCATTATCAGCCTATATTCCGTATTTATCATTGTTGAAAGTTACTTGATGATTACCGTTGCTAAAAAAGGCCCAAGCAGTTTAAAAACGGGTCGCTATCACTATGAACAAAATACAACTTCACTTGAAGCCAAATTGGCACAACAAGTTCAACAATAAGGTGACTGACTCATGTTCGAATATGACACATTGCGTTTAATTTGGTGGGTTCTGATTGGTGTACTGCTGATTGGTTTTATGATCACCGATGGTTTTGATATAGGGGTGGGGGCGTTGTTACCGTTTATTGGTAAAACGAACGCTGAAAGACGAGTAATGATTAACTCCATCGCGCCCCATTGGGACGGCAACCAAGTTTGGTTAATTACCGCAGGTGGTGCGTTGTTTGCGGCTTGGCCTCTGGTTTATGCGACATCGTTTTCAAGCCTTTATGTGGCGATGTATTTGGTGCTTATTTCATTGTGGTTGCGTCCTTTGGCGCTTGAGTATCGAGCAAAGATCGACAGCGATCAGTGGCGACAAGTATGTGACTTGGCAATCTCGTTCTCAGGCTTCTTCCCTCCTATCTTGTTTGGGGTGGCGTTTGGCAATTTGATGCAAGGCTTACCTTTTACGCTGAATAGCTTCTTGATGGTTGAGTACCATGGTTCGTTTATCGATTTGATCAACCCATTCGCGCTTTTGTGTGGTCTAGTCGGGTTATTGATGGCGCTGTTACAAGGTGGTGCGTGGTTGATGATGAAAACCACAGACGTAGTGTACAAAAAGGCAAGAACGGTGACGCAGGCGAGTGCGGTACTTATCGCTTTCCTTATGGTGATTGGCTGTATGGCGATAAACCATATTGATGGGTATCTGATAGTCAGTGCGATGGATCATAGCTCGGCTTCAAATCCTTTGAACAAAGAAGTCGTTACACAAGCTGGCGCTTGGTTAACCAACTTCGATACGTACCCTTGGATGTGGTTTGCACCGATCGGCAGCGTGACCATTCCATTGCTGACTTTGATTGGCGCAAGGTTGAAATGGGATGCGATTGCTTTTATTAGTTCAAGCCTGACTAATGCTTGCATCATCTTAACGGCGGGTTTCTCGATGTTCCCGTTCATTATCCCGTCTAGCGTTAACCCGAGTAATAGCCTAACGCTGTGGGATTCAACATCGAGCGAACTGACCTTGAACATCATGACAGGCGTGGCGTTTGTGATGGTACCTATCATTCTGTGTTATACCGCGTTCAGTTATCGAACCATGTTTGGACGACTCGATAGTGAGTATGTCGAACGTAATGGCCACTCACTGTATTAAGGAGTTTCTCATGTGGTATTTTGTTTGGATATTGGGCTTATTCCTAGCCTCTGCATTTGCAGTTTTGAATGTTATCAGCCTAGAGAAAAGTGATTCAGAAACGGAGTCTTAATCGCTGAGCAAAGCTCTGTAATCGAATAAGAGTTATATAGAAAACAAGAGCTATATAAGAAGACCAGAAGCGTGAGTTTCTGGTCTTTTACGTTTTGTAATGTGTTTTATTCCAGAATAAGGTTTTCTTTAATCTCATCGTTAAGATACCCCTGACCAAAATCTGGTGTCATGAATTCGACGGAGTAGGAGTCTAGATAGCCGGTTTCTAGATAACTCGGCTCTAGATAATGGAAATCTAAGTGATCAGCACTTGCGTAGGTGGGAATCGCAGAAAACAAAACGATACTGATCGCTGCAGCGATATTAATGGCTTTGTTACGTTGAGGAGTCATTTTCATAGTAGTGCCCTCGAAAGGTGGGCAAATCCATCTGCCTATGAGAATTGAATCTGAGATATTTAGAAGTCGTAAGACAAACCAAGTGTGATGATGCTGTCGTTGTCGATCGGGCCCATTATTCCGCTTAACTTATGGGCCTCTTCGTGGGTGTTAAAGTAGGTGTATTTCACGTAGGGTGTCCAGTCGTCGATGCTCTTAGACAGAACGACTTCGTGTTCGTTAGTGCGGTAATCGTCTTGGTCAACGAGATGGTCACCAACATTGGACCCATCACGGTTCTCGTGAGTGTATTGGTAAGCTAAATCCCAACCGGAGAGAGAGTACTCCGCACCGGCGATGAACTTATTGGTGTTGATCGTGGTGTCGCTTAGTTTTTCGGGTACTTGCCTTGACTGGTTGTACCCCAATCCACTGAATACATTGAAGTTGTCGTTCACTTGATAATCAATAATACCTTCGATTAATAACTCTTCACCGTTGTCCCATTTACCGAGTTCACCGTATAGGTTGAACGTGAAAGACTCGCTGATGTGAAAGTCGTGTCCGTAACCCGCGGCTAACCAACCTTGGTCATCAAAACCTATATAGACTTGTCCATTTTCTGAGGTATCGATTAATGCGCCAGCTTCTGTGGTGTAGACACCGTTATCAGCAGCATTAGAGGCAACGTTTTGTTCGATGTAAACTTGAGTCGAAGTCGCAAACGCTGCGCTGCTGAGTAACGTAAGTGGTAGTGCAATAAGGTTAAGCTTTTTCATGGATTCTCCAGTGTCGTTCTATTGAATTAACTTGCTGGAGAGTATGTGATTAAATTTAATTTATATTAATAGGGTTAACTTTAGTTAAAACCTCAGTTTCATTTATGTTTTCTTAATGCCGACTTGATTGCTTCGCGGGTTTTGATGTGTTGTTCGTCGTTAGCGTAACGGCGGTGATAGAGCATCCGAAACGTGATCGGTCTTAATTTGATGGGGATAGGGTGAACGCGTAAGCCAAGCGCTGGTGCGAGCATTTCTGCAAAAGAACGAGTAGAAGCGGCGATATAATCTGTCGTGCTTGCCAAAATCAGCATGCTTGAAATTGAGCTGGTTTCAATTCTGACTTTTCGCGGTTCGATATCGCTCTCTGATAAAAACTCGACCGTGTTCATGTTGGCGCGTTTGATCTTGAGTGCAATATGTTCCTCTTGGAAATACTCCTCTTTACTCAGTGTCTCACCAATTCGAGGGTGGTTGATTCGAGTCAGACACACGGGCTCCTCATCGACGATGGTTTCTTCAATCAATGAGTGTTTCTTACTCGAAAGTACATCAATGACGATATCCACTTTTTGTGCAGTAAGCGCATCAAACAGTTCTTCCTCTTCGAGCGGCGCTTCCGTAAAGCTTACGCCTTCAACCTGGCTAACGAAATGAAGCAAGCTCTCTGTGCAATAGACTTTAAGGTCATTCTTTTGCTGCTCAACCGTTCCAATGATGTTCAATGGGTCTTCTATTTTATTAGCGAGTGATACCGCTGCTCCAGTGGGCGCGATACCTCGTCCTTCTCTCACAAATAAAGCCTTGCCCACGACACCTTCGAGTCTCTTAATAGCCGCGCTTACCGCGGGTTGAGAAATATCGAGCTGCTCTGATGCCACGGTGATAGAGCTGTGTTTGTAAACGGCCAAAAATGTCGTCAGTAGATTAAGGTCCAAATTCAGTTCCCTCTATTCTTATTGCCACTCATCCAAATCATGGTGGAGTCGTTATTAACTCATAAATGAAATGGAGGTTTTAAGTAAAGTTTACATTATATATCAAGGTTCTGTTTATTAATAAACTTGTTTGCATCGGAGTGAGGAAGGAACTTCATTCATTTACTAAATACTCAGACCGATAGGTGAAACTATGAGAACTTTCGCAAAATTATCAATCATCTCTACAGCAATGATCATCACGATAACCGCTTTTGCTGCTGACCCAATGATGCAATACAACACCAAGCAGACTAACTCTGATATTCAAAAACTCGAGAAATTTGAATATCACGAAGGTGAAACACTTGAAGAGTATCTGAGCAACCAACCTAAGGGGAACTTGTACTCTTCAGAAGAAGAAGTGCTTTCTGTGTTAATGGGCGGTGTAAACAATGGTGACTATCGCAAAGAAACCAATTCAGGTTGGAAAGAAGGCCTGATGTTTGAGGGCATTGCACCTTATGGAGATCACATGGTGTCGGGCGCCAACTGGTTCCCACGAACTGAAGAAGTTCAACCGGATGAAATGCGTGTCACGTTCATGGGGACATCACCAATGATTCGCCCGGGGCAGGCAAACACCTCGATATACGTCGAATTGGGTAACGGCTCGAACTTTGTCTTTGATTTAGGTGAAGGATCAATTGCGAACTACGTAGCGGCGGGTGTCGCGATGAATGAACTCGACCATATCTTCATTACTCACTTACACGTAGACCATTACGGCTCGTTACCTTACCTGTATCAATTTGGTGGTTGGAATGGTCGCTGGGAAAAGCCGCTTAACATTTATGGTCCGAGTGGTGCGACTCCAGAATATGGCACTCGTCATATGATTGAAGGCATGCAGCAAATGTTGAACTGGCACACCGATGCATTTGATGTGTTCCCATCAGGCAACGACATTGTGGTACACGAGTTTGATTTCCGCGATGACGGAGGCGTTATCTATGACCAAGACAATGTCGAAGTCATTCACTGGCGACGCAGCCATGCAAAAGATGGCGCGTCTGGCTATCGCTTAAATTGGACTCAAGATGACGGTCGAGTGCTTTCGTTTGTTTGGACAGGAGATGGTCGCCCAACCGAGTTGGATTTGAAATACGCAAAAGGTGCAGACTTGTTCATTACTGAACTGCAAACCGAAACGTTTGGCGTGTCTTCGATTATTCAAGGTGTGCCGCCATTCTTAGCACGTTACACCGTTGATACTCACCATACACCAGCGTACGCGGCGGGTTATGTGGCGAATGAAGTACAACCGCGCTTGTTCATGACAACGCACATGACATTCGACCCATATCTCAATGAGGAAACTGTTGCAGAGGTTCGCCACCATTGGCAAGGGCCTTACCACTTCGGTGCGCCAGATGGCATTGTCGTTAACATGACTAAAGATAACGCGTGGGTTCGTGAAGGTATTTTACCTGATTTCCCGAATGCGCGAGCGCCGCAATTTGATATGGCAGATGGGTCTGATTTTAGAATTCCGTTGCCGAAAAACAGCCGTGAAGACATACAAGAACAAGAGATTCGTGATTTAGAGTTGGATCCAAAACTGTACTACCCAGGAGGCTACCACCCAGAGCTGTTAACTGAGTGGCCAGTCGACCGTGACATCGTGATCCCAGCTGAACAAGTACCAGAAGCAATGAAGCAAGGTATGAACACCAAGCAAGAATACATGGATAGAGTGCGTGCTCACCACAACCTCGAGCGCAAATCGGTAAGTCGTCCAACTGAGCCTGGTGAAGGAGCAGGAACCGACAACAAATAGGGTATTTGTAGTGAGGGCTGATATTGCCCTCACATCCTAGAAAGTTAGGTAAATAAACCCATTCTCTACTCAATCATAAAAACTATTGCTTACAACATCTTTGCTTAGAATATCTGGAGTTCATTATGAAAAAATCAATTTTAGCGGTCGTCATTCTATCTTTAGTGTCAGCGTCTGTTTTCGCTAACGGACAATCCAATGCTCACAACTATCAACCTGGTGCGACGAATAACTCAGAACGTTTAGCGGATATTGATCCTAACTACGAACTGACCTTACCTTCAGAAAAAGAAGGCTACACCATGTATGACAACCAATCCATGTCAGATGGCGGGACCTACACAACGTATGTCAAACCGAACCCTTCCGATGCAATGCATGTTGCCGATGAAGGCTCGCTAAAAATAACGCATGGAGAAGGTGGTGTCATTATGACGGAATACACCACAAAGAATGGGCAACACACGTTTTCAGTGATGTGCGGCTACACCTCGGGCCCATCATACTGGGCTGACGGAAAACCAGCGAAGGTATGTGAAGAGGCGCAAGCACTAGCGGTTGCATTGGAAGCAAAAGGTGAATGGGAGGTGAAGCCAATGACTTACACCATCGCACCAGCAAGAATCGTAGTTGATAAGTGATTTTTGTCTACAGAACGCTCGTTATATCGAGCCTCGTTATCCAATCATATTGATTATTTGTAGTGAGACAGAGGGGTACTCAGGCTGAAATGGTCTTGAAGTTCCCCTCAGCTTAGCTCATCTCACAAGAAGCTAAGTCAGCCAACTAATCAAATTTGTATTCGAAAATACAGAAGGTCTATCCCATGAAAAATACCATTAAGCTACTGGCTATCGCATGTGTTTTACTTACTCCAATGCTTGTCGCCGCTGCCGAACATAATCACAGTCACAATCATTTTAACCCTGAATTAGAGCAACTTGGCGACGACATTATTGGTCTAACCGTGTGTTACAAAAATGGGCATCTATCAGATGAGAATCAAAAACCTGCTTTCATGAATCTTATCAACCACGCCAATGTAGAAGGTGAGGAGTTGGGGATGTACTACATGGATAAGTTGGGCCCTAAAGCTGAGCAAATCATGAGTGATGACGACGCTCGTCGCTTATGGACTCAAGATTATTGTGCTGATTTGACGGACACTTATTTGGATTCAGATAAGTTAGCTCAAAGATCAAATGAACATCAAAGTCATTCACACGGCCACGATCATGGGCGTCAACATAACCATAATCACGATCACCATGGACATGGCGACTTGACTCCAGAGGTACTTGAGCAAGATATCGAACGAGGTCGTTTACTCAGTATCAACTAAGCCCAATAAGATAAGCGTACTTACTTTGTTACCTCTTGGCACAAAATGGTAAGACTCGAATCGAACGAATGACTAGAATTATCTCAAACGAAACAAGTGAATTAGGGCGGATTCTAGTCACTTTATCTTATTCGAATGGATGCTTTGAAAGCTCGAAAGAGGATTATTTTATGTACGAACTAACACTGATTCTAAGCCTAATGATGGGTGGCGCTGACAGCACAGCAGAAATGGAAGTTAACACCCAATTTACGACTCTTGAGCAATGTAATGAAGAAGGCGCAGCGCTAGCTGAGAAGCTAAATGCAACAGACCTTAAAGTCATCCAAGTTCAATGTGAGCGTGATTAACTAGATCAAGATTAACTAGTTCATGATTAACCAGAACAGAATTAGTTAGATCATGATTAACCAAAGCTAACTCCATAGATTTGGCGGCGTGGGCACACCCGAGGTGCCCATATCGAATTACCTCCAGTTTAATTAACCTAGATTCCTCAAATGTACTTCTTCAGATCATCTACATACATTCCCCACATCAGCCCCAATAAAAACAATTTCATCTAACCTATTGTTAAATATTTACTATTTGATAGTGTGTCTAGGTGCACATTGAGGATGTGTTTCATATTTAGCGATGAAAATAGTAGGAGTTGCGATGAGTATTATAGTGAGACGGTCTGAACCGTCAGATGCAAAGGGAATCAAAGAAGTTTACGAATGCACTAATGCTTATACTGGTACGCTGCAACTCCCAAATCCATCTCTGGAAAGCTGGCAAAAACGAATCTCTAATATGCCTGACAACGTGTACTCGTATGCCGCGATGATCGACGATGAGATTGTTGGCAACTTGGGAATGGAAGTGTGCGTGAATCCAAGAAGACGACATGTGGCTTCATTTGGTATGGGTGTTAAAGACGATGTGCTAGGCAAAGGTGTGGGTAGTCAGCTGCTCGCGACCGCGATCGACTTGTGTGATAACTGGATTAACATCAAGCGAATGGAGTTAACGGTATACACCGATAATGAAAGAGCGATCAGCCTGTATAAGAAGTTCGGTTTCGTGATTGAAGGAGAGTCCGCAGGGTTCGCTTTCAGAAATGGCGAATATGTGGCGGCTTATCATATGGCGCGACTGGTATAGAGCTAAGGTTCGATTGAAAGATAATAAAACGCCACGTTATTTAAACGTGGCGTTTGCTATTTTAGCGAGCTGCTCGTTTTAACAGCTTCATACTCAGTGCAACTTAAGCCGTTAGTGGCTCAAGGTTCGCAGGGCGGTAGTGTACAGATTTTAGTACTTTACCTTGGCGAACTGTCTTGCCTTCCGATACGAAATCTTCCGCACACTTAGCGATGATGTATTCGCCTTTTTGAACCGCCATCAGCTTGATGTTCTGCTCAGCATAGAAAGCTTCTGTTTCAGCATATTCAGTTTCGTTGCGACATACTTTGCTCATGTTGCTTGAGTGTACTTCGTCCCAGCAAGGTAAGAAGTCAATTGAGCGGTTTTTAGAAACATTCAACAGTAGGTCGATCAGGTAGCTGATTGCTAGGTTGTCTTCAACCTTAGCTTGGCCAAGGTGAACCAGACGTCCCATCAAAACATAAACGCTGTCTACAATAGCGTCCGCTTGTTCGATTTTTGAGTCAGCTTCTGCAAGTTCTGTTAGTTCTTCGATCGCTAGAGAGGTATGTAGCGTATCGCCTTTTTCGTCCATTGTTTCAGGAGCGGCAACAGGCAGATCAAAAGTACTGCGGAACTCTTCAATGTCGCGGTAAAGGTGATCGTAGATTTCTTGGCTTAGTTGAGAAAGGTTCATTTTCCTATCCATTCTGTTTCGTTAATGGATTATTTTACCAAAGCTAGGAATAGGGTGCTAACGCAAAGTCGAAGAAGTCGACTTTTATTCATTGGACCAATGAGGTATTTTGCATACAAACCAATTGATTATTATGTTTTTTTACACTTTACTCTTCTTAATATACCAAATATTAATGTTGCCATTAACTTCGGCTGCAGTGGGACCCCATTTATGAACCAAGCCAGTGAAAGCGAAATTGTTATACGTCGCTTGTATCAAATCACCAATGATTACCGGAAGGGCTTCGATATTCAGATCGCTCAGCTGCTTATCATGGGGCTTGAACGCTTCAACCTTGATATCGGTATTTTATCTAAAGTCGAGGGTAATACTTACTTAGTTGAACACTCTGTCACACCTGAAGGCGTTGAACTTAATAGTGGTGACACCTTCGATTATCGCTCGACCTACTGTGAGATCACGTGTAAATCTATCAGTCCTATCTGTATTGAACATTGTGGCAAACACGATAAGTATGCGACGCATCCCGCTTACCAGTCTTTTGGTTTAGAGTCTTATATTGGCATCCCGATTTTCGTTAATGATGAGCTTTATGGCACCTTAAACTTTTCAAGCCCGGCTCCTTATCATCGTGAATTCAAAGAGTTCGATATCGACGTTATGAGGTTAATGGCCTCATGGATCGAAGTGGAACTGGTTAGAAGACAGCAAGAACGAAAACTCAAAGAGCTGAATGAGAAGTTAGAGTACCAAGCTCTGTATGATCCTCTGACCCACTTGCCAAATAGACGTTGCTTGTTCAAAACGTTGAATGCAGAAGTGGAGCAGTTAAAAGGATCTTTAGGAAAGGGAACCTTGGCCGTTGTCGACATCGATTTCTTTAAACAGGTCAATGACACTTATGGCCACCAAATGGGTGATGTTGTCTTAAAGAAAGTGGCGAACGTGCTGAGCAATAACACTCAAGAAGGTGAGTTTGTGGCGCGTTTTGGTGGTGAAGAGTTCATTCTTTGGTATCCCAATAAAACACCAAGTTGTGTTGAAGATAAGTTCATGACTCTTTTGCAAGAGATGAAGAAAATCACACTGGATAGAAAGCCAGTCACTATATCAATCGGTGCGTGTCATTTTGAGTTGAGTACAGGGGATACCAAAGGGGAAAGGATGTCGGCGTTAGATAAGCTCATCAAAGTTGCCGATGAATGCCTGTACATTGCGAAACAAAATGGACGAGATCAGTTCATTTCTCGTCCATACCATCAAGAACGCTCAGGAATATAAGCCATCTTGTTAGCGATTAACTGAACGATTAACTGAACAGGTAAGGGAACAGTTGACGACGTTCTTCCGGCGTTAAGGATTCAACTCTCGCGATGTTGGTATCAGGAATCGCTTCAGGGTTAGGGTAGTGCTTCAACACTTTTTCCATACTCGCTTCACGAATCAAATGGTAAACCGGGTACGGAGAGCGGTTTGTTAGATTTTCATCGTCTTCTGGATCCGCACCACCAAAACAATAGTCTGGGTGGAAGGTTGCCACTTGGTAAACGCCTTCCCAATCTTCTTGCTTGATCAATGCTTCAATCCAATCAATGAACATGTTGTAGTCGAAGAAATCTTGCAGCATGTTAGGTACAACCACCAAGGTCGTCTCTAATTCCGCGACTGGCGTGTTATCTAACTCTACGAAATGCGTCATGATGTCTTGCAACAACACTTCTTCCGTATTTGCTTCACTCACAAAGATCTTAATCTGTTTATTACGTTGTGGCTTGGCTGCGAATGGACACAGGTTTAGGCCAATAACGACATCGTCTAACCACTGCTTTACTTGGTCGTGGATGGCTTGAAGATCTGTGCTTTGAGTGTTCGACATAACAGGTTCCGAAATGAAATTTTGCGTAGGATATCAGAACGGACGTCAATCAAAAGCAATAATTGAGTTACAACCTCAGTCGTATTTATGCTTGTGCGAGTTTAGAGGCCGATACTTGAAGTTGTTTTAATTGGTAGACCCAAGCAAATATCGCAACATAGAAGATTGAACCGCCCGCAATCACGCCATTCCAACCGAACAGTTGCCAGCAATACAAGAGTAAGAAACCACCTAAGCTCCCGCCAATATAATAGTGAACCAAGTAAAGTGCGGTTGCTGTCGCCTTAGCGCTCGGCGCTTTTTGACTTACCCAAGAGTAGGCAAGGGTATGGGCGAAGAACGCGCCGCCACTAATCAATAACAAGCCTGCTAGCATGAACGGGACTTTGTCGACGGCAGAAATTAGCATTCCGATTAAGCTAATACACACGCCCATCAATATACCGTTTAACGGGTCAAAGCGAAGTGTCCATTTGTTGGAGAGCTTAGAGCTTACCGTACCGGCCAAGTAACATAGGAATATCAGTGAAGCTAAGCCCACAGGCACTGAGTGAGGTTCGGATACCAACCTAAAGCCCATTACTGAATACAGGTTAACGAATAGCGCGAAGTTAGCGCCACCAATCAACATCGCGAGCCACAAGGTACGGTTTCTTAAGTGCATCACAACCGAGCGGTTATGATGAAAGAACAACCCTTTCTGAGGTTTAAAGTTTTGTTGGTCAGGCAGGCTATACGCAATATAGAGAGCGCCAAGCAAAGAGCCGACAACGAAAAACAACACAGTGGCATGCCAGTCAAAGTAATCCGTGATTAAACCTCCAAGGACACGTCCGAAAATGCCACCCAATGAGTTGGCTGCAATATAGCCACCAATCGCGACAGCAAATGCTTTGGGAGAGAGCTCCTCAACCATGTAAGCAACAGCCACGCCCGCAAAAGCAGCAACGGCGATTCCCATAAATGCTCTGGCAATAACAAGTTGCAGTAGAGTGGTTGTGAACACCATGCTCAATCCAATCAAAGGAATAGCGAACAGACTGAACAGAATGATGGGTTTTCGGCCAAAGGTTTCAGAAGCGATTGCCCAAGGCACCAAACTGATGGAAAGCCCTAGCGTTGTCGCGGCAAACAGCCAGTTGATTTGAGTTTCAGATACTTGGAAGTGCTCCGCCATGTGCGGCAAGATAGGCTGAAAGAGGTAAAGGTTACAGAAAATGATAAACGAGCCAATCGCCAATGATTGGGTGATGCGTTTGTATTGAGGACTGCCTTTATCAAACATTTACGGTGTGCCTGCACGAGTTAGTAAGCTATTTGTGAACAAGTTATCAGCACAAGTGTGATTAAAGAAATATATTAAAAATATCACCTCTATATATTTAATATATCGCCATGCTTGAATCAAAACCTCTTCGACATTTTCTGGCTGTTGCTCAGTTTGGTAACTTCACCCAAGCTGCCAAAGCGCTGCATATTGCACAGCCTGCATTGAGTATCTCCATTAAAAAACTAGAACAGACACTTGAGTTGATTTTATTCCGTCGTGGAGATAAATCCGTCACCTTAACGGAAGAGGGAAAAGTGTTGTTCGAACATGCAAAGAGAATTGCTCAGCAGTTCGATGATGCTCAACTCGCAATGAACGAGCTAAAGGGACTAGAAAAAGGCGAGGTTCGATTAGGCGCTCCAAGTATGATGGGCAGCTACTTTTTCCCTCAAGTCGTGATGGCATTTAAAAGCCAATACCCAAATCTAAAGTTGACCTTGATTGATGCTGGCACCGCTTCTATTCGGGAAATGCTGTTAAACGGCGAACTCGATATTGGAGTAATTAATCATGAGAATGTTCCTGATGATTTGGAAACGGATCATCTGTTAAGTTCTGAGATGGTCGCCGTTGTCGGTAAGGAGCATCCGTTAGCACAAAAGACTTCGATGACCTTTGAAGAATTCTTTGCTCAAGAGCTGATTATGTTCAAGTCGGGTTATTTTCACCGTGACTTTATCGATGCGACCTGTCAAAAATACAACCTAGACATGACAATCGCATTCGAAACCAACTTGCTCCCGATGATTCTTTCTATCGTTAAACAAGAGTTTGCGATCACTGCGCTGTTGAGCTTAGTGACGGAATATGAGAAAGACGTGATAGGCGTGCCATTTAAAGACCCTGTAAAACTGAATCTATCTTTGGCCTGGAGAAAGGAAGGGTATTTGTCGAAAGCCGACAGAACCTTTATTGATTTCGTTAAGCGGTATGTGTGATTTAGTAAGATTTAAATAAACAAAGCCCGAGTATCCTAGATTGGATATTCGGGCTTTGTTGTATAGAAGTATGACTGGCTCAGAGCACGTTAGGTGTTCTTTGAGTTATACATCTTATCGAAGTTTTTCTGATTCCAGCCGACCATCACTTGGTCACCGATCTTAAGCACAGGGATAGAGCGAGCACCCATCGCCTGTAATTCTTTACGGCCACGCTGCATTTTTGCATTCGTTAGGCGATATTCAATTTTCTTCGAATCCAAATAGCGTTGTGCATCTTTACAGTGCGGGCATTTGTCTGCGACGTACAATACAACACGTTTCATTTTTACAATCTCTTTTTGAGTGTAGCTCTTGATGAATCTCGCTAAAGTGTAACGAATCCTAGGTGATTAGAAAAGTGTGATCAGTTACACTATGCGGCTCAATTTTCAAGACCACAACATATTGTCGTGGTGTAACTTGTACGGTCTTTCAGCATGCATCCTTCTTTACGCTATATTCAAGGCTACCCGAAGCACATTCTCGACCCGGTAACTCAACTTGTTGAATCAGGTAAATTGGTGCCGTGGTTTGAAGCTCGCTACCCAAAGAATCATGAAATCAAAAGCGAGAAAGCCCTGTTTGACTATGCGATTGAGATTAAAAATCGCTACATGAAAAAAACGCCACCGATCAGTAAAGTGATTTATGACGGCAAGATACACCTAATTAATAATGCATTAGGTCTGCACTCTTACGTCGCGAAGAATCACGGTGGAAAGATCAAATCGAAGAACGAGATTCGTATCGCCAGTGTTTTTAAAAATGCACCAGAACCTTTGCTGAGAATGCTGGTGGTGCATGAACTGGCGCACATCAAAGAGAAAGAACACGACAAAGCCTTTTACCAACTATGCTGTCACATGGAGCCGGAATATCATCAACTTGAGTTAGATGCCCGTTTATTCATGATGTATTTAGACTTAAAGAAGTAGCCCAATGAGCCAATCACAAAATAGAACTACGCTAAGCCTGTCGAAAAACAGTACCTCATCAACAAAAACAAAAGACAACCAAGCTGATCAAGGTAACCGTAAGCACGGTGATATTAAGCCAAATGCAGGCAAGCCAAGCAGCGACAAGCGTATTTCTACAAAGAACACATCAGACCGCAAAAACAGTGCACCCAAAGGTGCTGACAACAACAAAGCAAAGCGACCTTTTGCAAAAGATAGCAAAGGTAAACCGGGTGCGAATAAAGGGTCATCGAATAAGGGTTCTTTCAATAAAACTGCTTTTAACAAAAACGCAGCCCAGAAAAGACGCTCGACTGAAAAGCCTCAAGGTGGATTACACCCAAGAAATCAACATACAGGTCGCTATGACTTCGAGTTATTGGTTGCAGCCTTGCCTGAGCTAAAAGAACATCTGATCAAGAACCCGGTGGGCGAAGACACCATTAATTTCTCTGATCCATTAGCCGTTAAGCTACTTAATAAGGCTTTACTGGCGCACCACTATGGCGTTAAGCATTGGGATATTCCTGCTGGTTACTTGTGCCCGCCAATTCCTGGCCGTGCAGATTATATTCACAGAGTGGCCGACATCCTTAATAGCGATGGCCAAGGTGAACCTTATAATCATGCTTCTGTGAAAGCATTAGATATCGGTGTTGGTGCAAACTGTATTTATCCAATCATTGGTGCGACAGAGTATAAGTGGCGCTGGACAGGTACTGATGTCGATTCAGTCTCCATCAAAACAGCGAACTTCATTGCGGAAAGTAACCCTAATCTAAAAGGTAAGATTCGAGCTCGCCTGCAAGCCGACTCAAAATCTATCTTTAAGGGCGTGATTAAGGATAATGAACGTTACGATGTCACAATTTGTAACCCTCCATTCCATAGCTCTCTAGAAGAGGCGGAAAAGGGATCACAACGTAAACTGGATAACCTAGCGGCAAACCGAGCTAAGAAAGCCGGTCAGTCATTCAAGCCAGAAACGAATAAGAAGCCAGCTAAGTTAGACAAATTAACCACGCAAAATAAATCAACTAAGCAAGATAAACCAACCTTAAACTTTGGTGGCCAAAAATCTGAACTTTGGTGTCCGGGTGGTGAAGCGGCTTTCATTATGAAGATGGCGAGAGAGAGCCAGCTTTTTGCTACTCAAGTATTATGGTTTACGACATTGATCTCTAAGAAAGACAACGTTGATATGGTTCGTTCAGAGCTTGGCAAGCTGAGAGCTAAACAAGTAAAAGTGGTTGAGATGTCACAAGGCCAGAAGGTGAGTCGCTTTATCGCATGGACCTTTATGGACGACGAACAAAGACAAGAGTGGATTGCGCTTAAATAACAGACTGTACTTAGATAAGATATTAAGCTGAAATTACAAACGGGCTTGTTGTTAACGCAACAAGCCCGTTTTTATATCTATCGCAACGACTCTAAGCGCAGTTAGCCTTAAACGGAGAGCAGTTCGTCTAATTTGCTTTGGTATTTCTGTTGAAGTGCACGGTTACCCGCCTTCTTTTCGAGTTCGACCAAGATTTGAAGCGATGGAATTTGATAGCCATAACGTTGGTGAAATTTGAATAAGCGGAGCCTAGCGTCATTGTATTCGGCCTCACTGACTTCAATTTTAGAAAGCTGTAGTACGGATCTAGCTCGATTTGGGTCGTGGTCAATCGCACGAGAGAAGTAGTATTTTGCTTGCTCGACCTCTCCGGCTTTAAACGCGCAGAATGCCGCATTTTCATAACTGGCAGAGACGAGATAATAATAGGGCTGGTCGATGGCACGGTTAAAGTATTTATCGGCTTGCTCGTATTCGCCCTGTTTACACAAGAATGTACCGTAGTTGTTCAATACGTTGCCGTTTCTTGCGTCTAACCTCAGCGCTTTCTTATAGGCGTCTCTTGCTTCGTCAACTTCCCCAACTTGTTCGTAATAGTGCGCAATGGAAAGGCGAGCTCGATAGTAGCTAGGTGCGTGTTTGATGGCGAGTTCTAGGTTCTCACGTGCTCTCACCATATTCCCTTGCCCCATATAACCCAAACCTAATTCAATACGAGATTCAGACATCGCAATAGGGTCACTTTCAATCTTTGGCGGTCCTTCAGTGACAGAAACGCAACCGACCAACGAAAGAGAGGTGAGTAGTATCAGACTCGATAACGAAAGGGGGCGGGATAATGAAATAGGTTTAGATAATAACGGCTTGGCGGGCATGTGAAGCTCCTTATGAACACCAATCCATCATATGAAATCAAACCCATTGAAGTGGTAAATCTATTATGGAATGCGACTCAAACACCATAAAAAAACCGCGTCCAATTTGGCGTTTTATCAACAACCTACTGAACACGGCTTTATGTGTTTGTGAATCGGAAGAAACAACTTAATCGTCTTTGGTAAAGTTGTCTTCGCTGAAGTGATCCAAATCGTAAGGCGTTTGTTGGTAAACGCAGTAGTTCAACCAGTTTGAGAATAACAAGTGCCCATGACTACGCCAGCTTGCGACAGGCTTATTATCTGGATTGTTGTTCGGGTAGTAGTTGATTGGAATCACGGGTTCCATGCCTTCGCCTAAATCACGAACGTACTCACCGTGTAATGTATGCGCATCGTATTCAGGGTGACCCGTTACAAACACGTTTCGCTTATCTTTGGTCGCCGCCAGATATACGCCAGCCACATCAGAAGTCGCAAGAACATCAAGGTCGGTATGCTCGGCTAAGTATTCCTGAGAGAAATCTGCGTAGCGAGAGTGCGGTGCTAAAAAGGTATCGTCAAAACCACGCAGAAGCGGGTGGTAAGGGTGATGAATCTCGTGATTATAAACACCAGAAAGCTTCTCTTTGCGAGTGCGCTTTGGCAAATCATACAGTAATTTCAAACCAGCCTGAGCGGCCCAACACACATACAAGGTTGAGGTCACGTGCTTGTTTGCCCATTCCATGATGGTTTTTAGGTGGTCCCAGTAGATCACATCTTCAAATTGAACCAAGCCAAGCGGTGCACCAGTAATGATCAATCCATCAAAGTTTCTCCCTTTGACCATTTCAAATTGGCGGTAGAAGTTATCAAGGTGTTCAGTCGGTGTGTTTTTGCTTGGTCGGTCATCAATGCGCAGCAGCTCTACATCCACTTGCAATGGACTGTTCGATAGTAGGCGTAAGAATTGAGTTTCAGTTTCAATCTTCTTCGGCATCAGGTTGAGGATCAAGACTCGAAGTGGACGAATTTCCTGTGTCGATGCTCTTGATAACGGCATCACGAAGATGTTTTCTTCACGAAGAACATCAGATGCTGGCAATTGGTCTGGAATGCGAATAGGCAAAGCTTTCTCCCTAAGCTAGATATGTAGACGTCTATACATCTAAATCTATAGTAGTTTGATACGCTTGTCGATATCCAAAATGGATAGATGTAAATTATTTGTGTTTTCTATCAGAAGCCACCTTCCGACGTCGAGGGCGTCTTATAATGTTTAACGACTACCCGAGTAAGGCATAAGTGCTTGGTTCTGTTATGTAGAACTAGGCAGTTATCAGAGCAAGCGGTTAGCATTTACGATAAACTCATGTTTTCGAATTAGCCTGTAAAGTGACAGATGAAGTTAATACTCATTCGAGGGTTGCCCGGTTCTGGCAAGTCAACAAAAGCAAAAACCTACGATGCATTGCATGTCGAAGCGGATATGTATTACGTGAATGAGCAAGGTGACTACTATTTTGATCCAAGGCAGCTACAGCAAGCTCATGAGTGGTGTCAGAACACTGCAGAGAATGGCTTGAAGCAAGGGTTAGATGTTGTTGTTTCGAATACCTTTATTAAGCATTGGGAAATGAAGGCTTACCGTCAACTTGCAAGAAAATACAAAGCTGACTTGATCATCGAAGTATGTCGAGAGCAATTTGGTAGCATTCACGACATTGAACCGTCTGTGATTAAGCGCATGGCAAAAGATTGGCAAGAATAGCCTCGTGCTTATCCAGCTTGGCTGAATGGCAAATAGAATTAAATGAATAGAACAACTTCAAGGTAACGATTGAAATGGCAAAGCGCTCAGTTGTGGTCGACATGACCTCCTATGGTATCTACTCCACATGGGATTCAAAATCTAAAGACCTTCCAAAAATCCAAGAGTTCACCACTACCGTTGATGCCGAAATCGATGTGGAATTTGGCTATATCTTGAATATCAAGAAAGCCAAAGGTGAAAAGATCCGCTACTGCATTTATCACCCGGACATCACCACAGACAAGGGCGAAGTGCTCGAACCGTTCGATGGTGAAGAGCATGTCGGTAACAACGACTGGGATTTCTACTTAGGTGACACTATTTGGGCGCCAGTCTCGAACAAGTTAGGTAAGTGGCGCATGACCGTGGAGTTAAAAGGCAACATCATTGCCGATAAGACATTCGACCTTGTTGCAAAAGATGAAGGCCAATTCTGGAAGCGTAGGGGGTTTTAAGCTTAATCTTCTAGCTAAACTCAGACTACAAAAAAGCCGAGTCACGGATCATTGGTGAACTCGGCTTTTTGACATTAACTAGATGGCATTTTCTATCTCATTATCGAGTAAGGTTGTCTAGTTAACAAATAAGACTGGCTAGTTAACCAGTAAGATTATTGAGTCACGTAAGCCACAACAAACTCAGTGATAGCGACCATATCTTTCACTGCAATGTACTCTTCTGTGGTGTGAACTTTTGCCATACCTGTAGAAAGGTTAACCGTTGTTAGGCCTTTCGCGTTGAAGTTGTTCGCATCGCTACCGCCGCCAGTGCGTTTAGTGTTTGCGGTTACGCCAAGCTTCTCAAACGCTGATTTGATAGAAAGAATGTGCGGGTGATCGTCTGCAATAACGAATGCATCGTAAGCACGAGTAGATTCGATTTCTACTTCAGCACCGAACTGTTTTGCACTCTCTTGGAATGTCGAGATCATGTGCTCAACTTGAGCCGTTAGCTTTTCGCCGTTTAGTGAACGTGCTTCAGCCACGACTTTAAGCTCTGGCATTACGATGTTGGTCGCTTGACCGCCTTCAACAATACCGACGTTTGCCGTTGTTTCTTCATCGATACGAAGTAGGTTCATCTTAGTGATAGCGTCTGCAGCAACTTGAATTGCGCTGATGCCTTCTTCTGGCGCTAAACCAGCGTGAGCAGGGCGGCCTTTGATCTTAGCAACAATTTTCTGCTGACCCGGAGCTGCGTTTACGATGGTGCCAATTGGGCCGCCTGTATCCAGTACGATAGCGTGCTCAGATTGAATGTAAGACATATCGAAGTTCAAAGAGCCGAACAGACCGCCTTCTTCGAATACAGTGAACGCAATCTCGATAGTTTTGTGCTCTTTGCCTTCAGCTTTGATGCAACGAACCGCTTCCATGATAGCTGCGATACCAGACTTGTCGTCGCCACCTAGAATTGTGTTGCCTTTTGAACGGATGATACCGTCTTCAATGATTGGTTCAATGCCGATACCTGGCGTTACTGTGTCCATGTGGCAACTGAATACTGTGCTTCCTGGAAGAGTGCCATCTAGACGAGCGTAGATGTTGAAACCGTTAGACACTTCTGTAGGGACAGCCAGTTTGTGAACTTCAAAGCCTAGTTCACCAAGTTGTTCAGCCAAAGCTTCAGCAATCGCTTTTTCATTACGAGATTCACTATCAATTTTCACTAGATTGCAGAAATGTTCTACAAGACGTTGTTCATTAATTTGGGTCATTGTTAATTCTCATTATGCTTCCGCTTGTTCTAAAGAAGCCGCGGAGGTAGGAACAGGAAAATTACTATAACGCCAATGAGGTAGATGATTATCTGAGTTAAATCAAGAAAGTTGCCTGATTATTCTAATTAGTGAGAATAACCTTGTTCAGTTCGCCGAGATGACAACATTTTAATCTGTGTAGGGCTCGGGTATAATAAGTTTCTAATATAGATAAACAGCAGTGATATGGTCATTCAATTTGTAACGGTCTTAATACATGAATAAAAACAACGTTTTAGGTTCGTTTCTACTCGTTGTAACAATGAGTGCCGTACTCGGACTTTATTTACTGTATCCGCTCAATGATGTGGACTTGAGCCCTCCTCAAGCCGACAACACTTCTGTCTACACCCCAGAAAAAGAACTCTCTCAAACTGAATATGGAAAAAAGTTAATTCATATTCTCGGTTTATCACGCAGTGACCCCTCTGTTGCAAAACATCAGCTTGATCTGCTACGGCCGCCCACTGGCGTTAATGACAAAGCAATATACCAAGCTTATCGACTTATGATTTTGTCGAATGTCGCTCAACATCAACGAGATGCCGACGCCGTGATGGCCTACGTAGAACAAATAAAAGCGTTGTCTGAGCATGAAGGTATGTTGTGGTTGAAGTCAGAATCATTGGTCGAATCTGCGATTGAATATCTCAAGAAAGGCGAACTTGCAATTGCGGAAATTGAAATTCGGTCCGCGATAGGCATTGCTGAATCTATTCGTTACGATAAGTTATTGGTTAAAGCGTATAACACCGCGGGGGCGATCAATAACGTGCGAAACGACTTGCAAGACGCTCAGTACTTTTTCTATAAAGGGCTGCAACTTGGCAAGCAGTACCCAACGCACATTTATAACAGCAAGCTGATGTCGAACATGGCGTTGCTCTATATCTATTTAGAGGATTGGCCTAAAGCCCTGCGTATTATCGAGAAAGCAAAAAAGCTCTACTTTAAAAGTGGCTTACTTGAAGATGACGCGATTGGCATTCTTTACATCAACGAATCATTTCTGCATTTGAGCAGTGGTGACGTGACTAATGGCCGAATTGCTTATGAGAAGGCAAAAGCACTCGATAGCAAAAGAGTCAGTGCTCGATACAAAATCTTATTACTGAGAACCTACAGTGATGTACTGCTATCAGAGGGCAATTTCAACAAAGCATTACAAGTGGCTAATCAATGCCTTCAAGCGCCGAATATTAAGAAATACACGCTTCAAAACGGGCAGTGTTACCTAAACCGAGCATTAGCTAACATTGGACTGGATCAAGATGACGCCATATTGAATGATCTTGAACGAGCACTTGCAATCTTTGAAGTGGTTGGGAGCAGAAGTTGGAAGGTACTAGGCTTAAAAACACTGGCTGAATATTACGAATCTCAGGGTGACCTTGATACTGCACTGAGTTACTACAAACAATATTATCATGGCAACAAAGCGCTATTGTTTGATAAAAGGCAGAGTGACATTTTCTTGCTAGAACAAGACTATGCAAAACAGACACTTGCTAACGAAAATGAATTACTCAATACAGAAAAAGACCTCAACGAGTTACTGCTTCAAAAGGAGCAACTGAGAAACAGAATCGTGGTGGCATTGATCATAATGGTGAGTATTAGTGCTGTATTACTGGCGATTCGGCTTCGTAGCATTCAAAGTAAAAATAAAGCGCTGGTCACTCAATCTACAACGTGTGCGCTAACGGGTTTGTACAACCGACGCTATCTAGAGCAGTTGTTAACTCAGCCAATGCCATTTAATACTTCACGGTTTGGAATCAGTCTCGTCATTCTAGATCTTGACCACTTTAAGCGCGTTAATGACACCTTTGGGCATGATGTTGGTGACGAGGTTTTAGTGGAAGTCGCAAGGCGAGTAAAACAACACTTATTCCCAAATGATGTAGTGGCTCGTTGGGGTGGTGAAGAGTTTGTTATGCTGCTGTCCGGTTCCATTGATCCTGAGCAACAGTTGAACGTTATCCGTTTAGCTATTTCCGAAACACCCATTGATACGCACTCCGGCTCTTTAAACCTCACCACATCGATAGGGGCGTCGATTGGTATTGCTCATGAGCAACTCAATCAAGATACTTACAAGAAGTACCTCAAAGCCGCGGATGATGCATTATATCAAGCGAAAGAGTCGGGTAGGAATCAAGTCATCATCGCTGAAAGTTAATCTCTAATCAGCAAACAAAAAGCCATTCTGATCTTCGTGAGATAAGAATGGCTTCTGGAACACTCTGAAATCGCTAAAATCAAAATTTGAGTGAGAAGTGGTGTTTACTTAGCGATATGTCGAGTTTATCTATATCAACATTTTCTAAATGAGTTATTTAGCGGCACCTTGCAGCATTTCAACCAGTTCGCCCTCTGTAGCAGGTTCTCTTGCTAGTTCAATCACCGCTGAAGCACCGCCTTTTAACATATAAGCTCGAGTTCCGCAGTGGTCATAGTGGAACCATTTACCGTCTACACATACGTCCGTATAACATCTTGGGTCTTGTTTGAGTTCCATATCAATTTCCTTATTAACATTTGCCTAACGTTTTTCAGACTAGTTGATCACAAATTTAGGTAAATTGATCTGAATCAATCTAGAGTGTAATTGATGATTTGATTGGCAAATAGGAGAGGTGTGTCTAGCGTATGAGCGACCTCTTGGTGATTACAGCATCCAAAGGTCGTGATTCTGGTTGGCAACTCTCGCTCTTTTGCTTGCCACATGATGCTTTTCTACATACGCTAGCCACTCTCTTAATCCCTATACAGACGTGATTGTGTTGGAAAATGACTAATATCTTTATCGTTGTAATTGTTCTGGTTGTGTTCTTCTACTTTATCCAAAAGTATCTAGTGAAGCATGACGACACCAAAGATCATGCTTACCAGAAAAAAGGGTCGTTGATGTCGGCGCAACAGGCGACATTTTATAACGCACTTAAATCCGCGGTGGGCAACCATGGCGAAGTGTTTGCCAAGGTCAGCATGTCGAACGTTCTTGTTCCTGCTAAGGCGAACAACAAGAAGAATTGGTTTATCGCCAACAACAAAATCTCACGTAGCTACTTTGATTTTGTCGTGTGCGACCCGCGAACGTTAGAGCCCCGCGTGATCATCGAACTTGATAACGGCAAAGAGCTCAACAAGGGAAAGGCCGATCGAGAAAAGCTACTGATCCACGTGTGTAAATCGGCAGGCTTGCCACTGATTGGTGCATCTATTAAACACAGCTACCAAGTGAGCCGTTTGAAGAGGTTACTAGCAGCACACATCGATTTAATCGAGCCATCAAAAGAAGTTCGATTCTGTAAGAAGTGCGGCAGCCCGATGATCATCAAACTGGCAAGCCAAGGCGATTACAAAGGCCGACGATTCTTCACTTGTAGCCGTCAGCCAAACTGTACGTATACAGAGAACTACAACGTTGTATTCGATGTGGATGAAGATTCTAACTAATATCTTGAGTTAAAATGCTTTATCAGAGGGATAAGACACGAAACAGGCAGATGTATATAGCTATTAACTAGAGGCGAAATGTGATCTACTTCAAGCCATTGATCTGCTTTGTGTTTAAAATTTATTCTGATTGTTGTTTTTAAAAGCAAACGAACCGTTTTGTGCAAATTTATCCTTGCACGCTACCCATTCACTCGTTATTATCCATCTCGTTCTGAAGCGTTAGCCACTTAGTAAAGCGGTTAGTTAAGTTTCAAAGCATTGCCCGCTTAGCTCAGTTGGTTAGAGTACTTGCATGACATGCAAGGTGTCACTGGTTCGAGTCCAGTAGCGGGCACCACATTATACGAAAGAGCCCACCTAGTGTGGGCTTTTTTGTGCCTGTAATTCCTTGCTTTATCAGACTCTTAGCCATTTCTTGGTCCCAAGAGATTCCATGATGTGTTGTAAAATCCACCGTTTAAAGTAATCTCTGAAGTAGTCTTTTAAGATCTAAGCAATTTCGAGGTTACTGCAGGGGGTTACGATGGCGAAAAAATTAACTGCTACTCAAATCAAACAAGCAAAGCCTAAAGATAAAGAATACAATTTAGGTGACGTTGATGGGTATCAAAGTCGGGCTATTTAGGGTTCGCAAGCTAACGCGTGAAGTTGGTTTTATGAGTAAACAATCAGGTTTGTATCGATATAAACATGTAAAAGTAGATATGTTAAGCATTCCAAATCTACTGAGCGTGAATTCTCTGTGAGTACTACAAGTAGTGTTTGGTGCGGTGATATTATTTGTATTTGGTCTGGTTCAACGTGGGTCTAGCCTCGTTTAAATACCTAATGTATGAGGATCTGTTTATATAACAAAGCAGAGGCGGTACCTCTGCTTTGTTATTGGAGTTAGCGGTAAGCATGTTTACTCAGGTTAGTGTGAAGACGCTTGCAGTTCGACATCGAATGCATCACGGCCACTAATGCTGATGTAATAGCTACCAGCAGGAACGAAACCATCACCACCTTTTGGTATCGAAATACGTTCATTGCTACCTTGTGTAAAGTTAGTCCATTCGTAATCATGATAATGGCAAATTTTGTCGTAACAAGCATACAAATCAGCATCTCCATTACCTGATATCGAAATATCGACATTCGTTAATCCATTAGGTACTTCAATGTAGAATAATTTTTCAGAAAATTTCTCGCCTTCTACAGCAACGCTACTATTTAAAGCCAGTAGCTTGGGGTTTTCTTGAAGTTTAGGTTTGGAAATATCGCTATCATTAATATCTTTCGTTACTTCGTCTAGCCATAATTGAAACTCTTGATTGTATATTGGTCCAAAGTCGTTTAGACGTGCTACCCATTGTTTGTATTCACCACTACGAGCGTAACCAAGCAACTCTGTTGTTTCCTGTGGGTGTTTTTCTAACATAAAGCGTACGCCTAGGTAGCCCCAGCGATAAACTCGGTTTAAGCCGTCACTGTAATTTGTGGTAAATACCTCATGCAGCGAGTACGTTTTGTCTTTACCGAGAGACAGCGCGGCAAAGTAATTTTCCTTATAGTGCATATATTCGGCAAAGCCCTCAAGCCACCATACAATGCTACCTTCTCGCATTGTGGTATGGAAATCACCGTATTGGTTAAAGCGCCCATCGAGGTAGTGAACATACTCGTGCTCTAGGTTTAAAATCGAAAAATTATCATCCCATCCATTTTGATAAGCGACGAATCGAGGAGTGTTGCCTTGTTGTGAAGGGGTGCGCTCAAGGAATTGACCGCCGTTGTTGGTGGTATTGCCAAACAAAAAGCTCGAGTAAGTGGAGTAGTCGTCTTTAGTGTTGAAGACGATAACATCAACGGTTTCGCTGTAGTCATCAGAAACAGGCTGATGGCCTGTGTTTGCAACGTTATGGAAATCGTCTTCTTTATCATTAAGTGTCTGACAGCTGGTTTGCGCTTGTTCATTGGTCATCTTTTGCGCCAGAATTTGAGCCGGGCCTGCACAGTTATAGCTGAAAGGTACAACCCGCTGTTTCAGCCTTTCTTTTGAATTATCTAAAGCGAGGCGATTTAGCTGTTCGGGAGCATAAGCGCTGACCATTTGAGCAATCCCGACCCACACGCGATCTGATTTACCACCGAGCGTATAGTTTTGTAGCAATTCTTCTAAGGTTTGAGTCATAAGCTGTTTAGTTTGCTCATCATCAGTTTTGATCAAGCGAGCCAGCTCTCGCGCTGCGTTACCGAGTAAAGCTTCAGAGTCTGTACCAATTGCCCATTCATTGTTAAGAATAAATGATTTGAGCTTATTGATATAGATCGGATCAGATTCGATAAGGTCGTAGAAGGCTTCTTTTTGTGAGTGCCCGGCCATGGCTATGAAAATATTATTGATAGCTTGACGGTAGTAGTAGCTTTCGCCTCTTTCTGCAGTGAAAGTATCTAGTAGCGCAAAAACATCGGGAGCAGCAACTGAAAGTTGACGAACGCTATCGACGATGATCAACATAGAACCAAGAGCTTGTTGCTGTGTTTGACCTTCACTTAATGAGTAATGAGAGCGCAAGAATAGTTGGGCTACATGAGCGATTGACAATCCCATTTCATTAGGAAAAGGAGCTAGGTCACGAGCATAGGTATCGTGACGGTTTTTATAAGCCGCTTTGATGAATTCGGCAAGGTAATAGATATTCTGTGCCTGTTGCTCTTTCCCCTGATATTGGTTGATTACTTTTTCAAGCGACTGAGTGATTTTTCGCATGACCGTTTCGGAGAATAGCTGGTCTGCTTGTTGCTTAGACGGTGAAAACCACGAGCTCATACACTCATAAGTTCCATTGGCGACTTGTGAATCTACCTTTGCCAAATTAGTAAGAAGCTGCGGCGTTTCGCACTCTCCTGAGTATGGAAATAGTGCAGTATCAGTATCAGTATCAGTATCAGTTGTGTCTGTGTCATCAATTTGAATGTCTGCATCCGGAGTAGACGGGGCATGAGAGGAGTTCTCGTCACTGCCACAGCCCGATAATAATGTCGCAATGGAAATTATTACGAAAGTGTTTTTGATATTATTTAGTAGCATAAAGTAAATATAATGGTGGATTTATGCATCAATATATACCCTTATAAATAATTAGTTAAATTAGCTTATGTAATGAAAGTATAAGATGGATTTATTTATCGACTGAGCCTAAATAACAAACCAAAAAATAGGATGGTATAAATTTATTTGATGATATCATTTCAATTTGTTATTGGGTTTGGGTTTACTCGGTTTGGTATATTGTAAAGGAGAAAAACATGGTTATTAGGATTTCTATTGAAATAATTACATCTAGTTGGGGCTTTATTGAGTAATTCAGTGGAACTAAATTAATAACCTATGAGCTGATCAGCTACGTCATCTACCTCTCGTAGCCCTATGCCTAAACCTTTTTACAAAAACAACTGGAAGTAATACAACCAATCACTCATTACCGTGGTTCTTTGACCTTTTGGATTGACGAAGAGGCGATAAGTGGGTCGGCATAAAGTAAACAGTATAAGCGCGGGAGACCAAGTAAGTTCAGTGATTTAGTTATCACGACAGCGCTCTGGTGAAACGAGTTTTTATGCCACTTAGAGCACGGCAGGGATTTGTCTACTCGATATTTAGACTTGCCCATGTTCTATTCAGTTGTCCACATTACACATACATAAGTCGTAGGGCAAAGCAATTTGAGGTCTCATTTAAGACAAAATCGAGAGGAACAATACAGTAACTAGCCATTGATGCTAATGCCTTCATGATTCCGACTAAGTAGGTAGTAATTCTAATTGTATATGTGTTGGTAGGTGGTATTGCTGTATTAGATTTTATAAGGTGACTTGATAGAAGATAGAAGATAGAAGATAGAAAATGGAAGCTAATTCTGCGTATATCGCTATTTAATAATATGTAAAAATATCAATAAATAAACTATAATGCAATCAGTTTAGGTAAATGGAGATAATATAATTTTGGGGCATCTCGGTAACAATAAAGTTTGTGTGGTAGCTCTTGCTGTTTCTGGGCGCTTTTTTACCACTACCACAGGGCCGTTAGAAATATTAGAAACTGCGGCTGATCTTGCAGAGTGTCGTGGCTTCGCTTCGACCGTTGTTTCTGCGGATAATAAACCTATATCAGGCCGTGGTGGTATTTCAATCCAAGTCGATGAACGATGGCAAAATATCAACGCAGCAGACGTATTATTAGTAGGTTCTATTGGTGATCCAGAAGAAACTTTGGACTGTATTCCTAAAGAAGTTATTGAATGGGTAAAAAAACTGTATCAAAACGGTGCGCGAGTAGTCGGTATCGATACAGGGATTTTTGTTCTAGCACAAGGGGGACTGCTTGATGACTGTGATGCAATTATGCATCCATATTTTTCACATTTGTTTCGCAAAAAATTTCCAGGCATCAGTCTTTTGGAGCATAGAAAGACGCTAATTAACGATAGGATTTATCTATCTTCAGGAGTTTATACCTATCAAGGCCTGATTTTTCAAATCGTTGAAGAAATTTTCGGCAGTCAGGTAAAGTGTATAAGTCACCAGTTGTGTATTGCTAACGAGTCCGATGATACGTCATTGGGGTACAGTGACGTAAGAAATTTTATGCAACATAAAGATGCTTTAATTCATAAAATTCAGAAGGGGATAGTTAGCGTTGATTCTAGAACAATGAGCGTTGGCGAACTGGCTGCGGAGGCGCATCTATCAGAGCGACAGCTTAAGCGGAGGTTTAAAGATGCAACAGGAATCACGCCATTAAAGTTTATTCAATTAGTTAGGCTGTCATTTGCAAAAGAACTTCTTAGAAATACTAAACTCAGTGTAGAGGAGGTGGGACGTAGAGTCAGTTATGAAGATGTTCGTTTCTTTAGACAAATATTTAAAAGAGAAAATGGATTATCTCCTCAAGAATATCGGAAGAATATTTTGGCATCTTTAGATAAAGAATTAGATATCCTAATGGAAGTTCCAGTACTTCTTGAAGGTTAGAACAGGGTTTATATCAATAATTTCAAATTATGAGATATTTCGGACTTACGTTAAAATTCAGCGTTTCCATAAGGCGGGTTTATATTTCCATAACGAATTGTTATCAATTCATTTTTATATGATTAATACAGCCTGTGAATAAAGAGTTGTTAAATTTGCCATTTTTATAAGGAGCTCCATCCTGTTAGTGCAATTACCCTAATTTTGGTTGTTGAAACGGACTCTAATTGTTGGTGATAGTGACATATTCAACAGTAAAAAAAATTATCGTACGTATTATTTCACACCGAAAAATAAATTATATAACAGTCACTTATAAGTCATAACTCAAGCTCAGGCGCGATGAAACATCACTCGTTAAGAGTATTGTTGCATATGTAACTATCTGGGATGAACACGTAATATATGCGCTGAGTTGCTACGGTAATTAATTCGCCTCTGCACCGTATTTAGCTCTTTATGGATACATAAAAATAATAATTATTGGAACTGCTGAATCTAAGGTGTTTATTTAATGAAAGCCACGAATCGAACCATTGATGTAAAGTACTTGCGCACATTTTCCCATGTAGCAAGACATCGTAGTTTTACAGCTGCTGCAGAAAGTCTCTATTTAACACAACCTGCTGTATCACAGCATATAAAAAAACTAGAGAGTAAAATCGGTGCGACTATCTTTGATAGAAAAGGAGGTTTTGGGTTAACACGTCATGGGAAAGTTTTACTTGAATATGTAGATCAAACTATGTGCATGTACGAAAAACTGTTCGAAGATTTGGAGGAAATAGATATCTGCAAAAAATACTCAATTGCTATATCTGATTCTTTCAATCCTGAGTTGGTAGCTAAAGTTATTAACACGTTTAGAACATATAATGATATAGAGCTTGCTATTACTAGCTTTAGCGATATCGATGAAGTTAATAAAGACAACTATGATTTGATCTTTGGAGCAGGGAAAGTATTGGCTTCAAATGGAAAAGTATTTCCACTAAATCGTGTTCAATATATCTTAGCTTGTGATCGGTCCATTGTGCCAGAAGAGTGTTATCCTGAAAGAATCGTATTTTGTAGCTTTTTGACTCGGCGTGAAGCAGAAGTGCTATTAAGTTCGGCTAGAATCGATACGTCAAATGTGAAGAGTTGGCTTAGAACTTCATCATCACGTTTAATGATTAATGAGTTGCATGCCGCGAACACTTTTGTTATTTGCCCTAGTTGGACGATAGGTGAGCAGTCTTGTAACAAAAGATTATTGGTCGAAAATGTGGAGATGTATATTTGGTGTAATGAAGATGCTGCAAAAAAAATAGATCAGGCGGGTTTGAGAACGCTGATTACCGATATTTTTAACGATAACAATAGTGGTATTGTTATCCAGTGAGTGAATAACCCTGTCGCTATATTAGCGACAGGGTAAAGAAAAACCAACCTGATAGTCCTAGGGGAATTGTATAGGGAATACCATTAGAAAAAGGATCCTTATGAGTAATTAGAGAGGATACCCACATCAACAATATCTGAACGCCACCTAAAATCCCCGCGGTCGCTAAGGCAATAATTGAGTACTCAGGAGCAATTCCTATAAATAAAGCTCCTATCAGTTTTACATCCCCACCTCCAATAATATTCATCATCCAAAGCATAAAAAACACACAAAAAATAATTAATGAGGCGCCTATTTGCCATATGACATTATTGGAAAAAACTAAACTGATAACTCCCAATATGATGATGATGATGATAAATCTGTGTTTAACGGTCCTGAAACAAATGTCATTGTAAAAAACAACAAGGTTGCATATGGCTATAGCGATAGATAAAAATATTTTTAATTCTGTCATAATACAAATAATATGACGGTCAGCACTATTTATCAATTAAAAATCATGTTAATAAGTAATGTAATCGATTTCACCTCATCGTATAAGTTAGAGTTATATTCCTATAAAAAATCTTAATTGGTTTGAATTGATTTTATAATGTAAATTTCGTGTATTCATTCGAAGGATGAACATTTTAACCAATAGAGGTAAACATGCTTTTAAATATCAATTCCAAGATTCGCCAAATCCGTACTAAGTTTAAGTTAGATAAACGTGGTGTTACTGCAGTTGAATACGCAATTATTGCAGTTGCTATGTCTGCAATCTTATTAGGCATATTTCAAAACGGCACCTTAAAGACGGCGATGGAGGGTGCGATGAATACTGTCTCATCAAGCTTAAGTGGTGGATCGCCTGATACTAGTACTAAAGATCCTGCTACTAAGCCTAAAGGCTAAAACCCCTGACACTCCGTAAATTAATAATAATTTTAATCAATAGGAGGGAGGCGGCTCCCTCCTTTCTAAGGTTACACCCAATATGAATCGAGCGGTATTGTTTCTATTTATTGCAATTTCTCTATTTTTGGCCTTCTTTTATGTCAGTGAGAATTTCCTTTCCCAGAAAGAAGAAGAAGTTGTTGTCGAAGAAGAAAAGATCAGAATGGTTGATGTTGCTTTTTTTAATAACGATGTCGTAAAAGCTTCTGTCGTTAAACAACAACTACTAGATATTCAAAGTCTCCCTGAAACAACCGTTAAGGCCAGAGGCTATATCCCATATACTGATGTCAATATTCAAGCTGGCGCGCTGTGGTCTGCTGATATTGAAGCTGGTCAGGTTTTGAATGCTGGCTACTTTTCAAACCCTGGTGATAAAGACTATATGTATTTGTCATTAAGTAAAAATGAAGTGCCTTATTATTACACATCAAGCGGTAGTAGTATCGTTGAAGCCCTACCAATTCAACCACAAGATCGAGTTAGTTTTGTTGCAACGACTTCATCGGAGTCTAATTTGCTCGAAGATGGCTACTCAGATATCAATAATTTAACCAGCAATGTCATTATCGACGGTGCGAGAGTATTGCAAGTTGTTGAATCTAATAATGAAGATGATGAAGATAAAGAACACAGCCTCATCATTGCCTTAACAGTAAAACAAGTACTCAAGTTAGAGATGGCGCAGAAGATTGGCGCGATAACTTTAGTGCCAGCTAAACTTGCACATAAGTATCTATCAGTAAAAAGCAGCGATCTTATTGAGCATCGGTTTGGTGTTCGTCAGCTAAGGGGAAACTAGTTGTGACCACAAATAAAATTTTACCCGTTTCCGTCTTGTTATCCATATTCCTCGCTTTACCGAGTTATGCCAGTGAGTTGTTAAGTCTGGACCAGGGTGGTGCTAAAACAATCAATATTAAACGAAATATTGATACTGTATTTGTTGCTAACTCGCAAATTGCTGATTACAAAATCATTGCGAACGGTAAACTCGTTATTTATGGCATAGGTCGAGGTGCCACTTCTATTATTGCCTACGATAGAGCAGGCAATGAGATTTATAATGCAGAAGTTGTTGTTAATAAGAGCCTTAGGCTTCTAAAGCAAACTTTAGTTGCTCGCTACCCTGATGAAAATGTAAAGTTAACTAATATTGGCGAACAAGTTGTACTTGATGGTGTGGTCAGTAGTGAAGAAGTAAAAGCTAATGTTTATCGTCTTGTTGGTGAGATGATGAAAAAGAGTAAAGAACGACATACATTTGAGCTATCTGGTGCAAATGGCGAATCTGTCGATGCATTGGATTTTACTGCAACTTATGTGTTTCAAGATATCATTAATAATTTAAAAGTTCTGACGACAGAACAAATTAACGTGAAACTAACAGTCGCCGAGGTTTCGAGTTCTTTTCTGACGGAACTTGGTGTTTCCTACGCTGAATCAAATGGAAAAAGTATTGGTGGTGCAGGGACATTTGTCAATAAAATTTTAGATTTTACAGCGCAGGATATTGTAGCGGTTATCTCAGCAAGCGGTAACGATAATATAGGTCGTGTATTAGCTGAGCCAAACCTTTCAGTCATTTCAGGCGAATCTGCTAGCTTCTTGGTTGGTGGCGAAATACCAATTGCAGTGCGTGATAATGACGGGGTTTCGATCACCTATAAAGAATACGGTGTAAAACTTTCAATGGTGGCAAAAGTGACGGATTCAGAGAACATCCGCCTATCGTTGCTACCAGAAGTTAGCTCTATTGATAAAGCTAATGGCGTAAATTCCGGTTTAATAAGTGTCCCTTCCTTAAGAACAAGGAAAGCGCAGACAACCGTCCAATTAAAAGATGGTCAAAGCTTCGTGCTAGCAGGCTTACTGACTACAGAAGAACAAGAATCCTTGAGTAGGATTCCCTTGTTGGGCGATATCCCCATTCTTGGTGCCTTGTTTAGCAAAACCAATACAGAACGCCGTAAAACTGAGTTGATTATTGTTGCAACCGTAAATCTAGTCGATCCTGTAAAAGAAGATGAAATCAAACTACCTAAGTTTAAACGTACTAGTGACTTAGAGCGTTTACTTCGATTAGACCTGTCTGATGTCGATGACGAGCAATTGGAATCAACAATTAATGCTGGAGGGTTTAACTAATGTGTGTGAACTTAAAAAATATCATTTATCTTACTTTGTTTAGCTTGGCTCTTTCCGGTTGTAGCGTTGCTTATCCTGAAAACGAAACCGTAGTAAACACATTTGAAGAAAATTTTGAATTCACGGCTGTAAATAAACAAAAAGCTATGGAAAAATCGTTAGAATTTGTGGGTAAGATTAATCGTAAGCATCCTAAGTCAACTTACGTGATTGAATATAATACAGATGAAAGCTTATTTATAGACGAATTTGTTATAAAGATTAAACACTTGGGAATTCATAAGCTACGGTTCAAGTTAAATGCGATAAGCGAAGGTAAGGATATTAGTATTGTTGCAAGATATCATATTGTTGAGGGGAAGAATTGCGGTTCGATTTCTTTAAATAATATCAATAATTATTCGTTTGGTTGTTCATTAGAATATAACCGTCGTTTAAGTTTAACAAATCCGATATTAGGTAAAGAATAGTATGGACTTAGATAACCTATTCAAAACGTCATCATCAAAGCTCGAGTCAAAAGTTAAAAATATCGATTTAGTCGTCTCTGATGATAGAGAAATATTGAATGCAATTGATCAGCTCTATGCGATTGAAGGCTTTATCACTCCTTTGAAAGTCGATGATATTGACGACGAAAGTTGGCACAAAACGGATTCTGAAATTAAAAATGTTATTTTAGATCTACGTGAAAGCCAAGATGTGATTTCTGAGGTTTCGGAAATATCTTCTCGTTTGGATGTGAGTATTTCTCTAATAGTGTTAAGTTGCTTAGATTCCATAATGATGCGAGACAGGGTCTTGGCACTTGGTGCAAATTATGTACTTTGGGATGAAGAGCTAGATGCTCTGCTAGGCGCAATTAAGACACCAGCGTTGGAGAATAGCACGACAGTCTATAAGAAAAAATCACGAGTGGCTAAGCGTGTACTTTTGCTTGGCAGTAAAGGGGGGATCGGTCTTTCAAGTATCAGCTCATATTTATGTTATAGCTTAAGCCAGCAAGCTAGTTTGAAAACCTTATTGGTTGAGCATGATACAACAGCATTGAACTCCGATATTTTCTTAGGAGTTAAAGGCCTTAAATCTAAGCAGAGTAGTATTGACCTTAACCAATCTGAGTTAGATGCTGCGATAGCGGCTACTTACGTCTATTCGGTTAAAGACAAGTTAGATTATTTGATGTTAGATAAAAGTCCTGCATGTCTTAATGACCATGCAGATTCATTGCACCGTATTTCCAATGAATTAATTGACCAGTACAACTTTATTATTGATTCAATTCCACTTAATGCACTGGAAGAGTTGCCTTCTGAGGAACTTATAGACCGATATCATAGAATTTATGTTGTATGTGAACCTTCAGTTGCTTCTCTTCGAGCTTATAACACAATTAAGAAAAAGCTTGGGAAGTCAGAACATCAGATCATTTTTTCAATGACTCGATTACAAAAAGATTACATGGTCCCTTTACAAAGTGCTAAAGATAAGATCAAAGCCAAAAATACGATCGATATAGCATACGAAGCCAATTTAGAAAAACTGGTAATTCAACAAGGAATTCATAGTTTAACTAAAACAAAGCTTGCACCTGCAATTTCTATTATGATTAATAGCTTGACGGGTAAAAAGGTGAAACCAGCATCTAGATTAAAGTGGTTTAATAAGAAATGAATCAGTTAAAAGAAGTCTATATTGAGATACGTGATGAAATATTCGACGCGTTAGATGCGGCATCTTTGGTTGACGTGGATAGTGGTGAGTTGGAAGGGCAGCTAAAAGAATCCGTTAATATCTTAATCGAACGCAAGCAACTTCAAATTAGTAACTTGAAACGAATGGATTTAGTTAAGGCACTTTTAGATGAACTTAAAGGACTAGGACCACTTCAAGCTCTCGTTGATAATGATAATATTTCGGATATTATGATTAACGGACCCGCTGATATCTTTATCGAAATTAACGGTAAAGTTGAAAAGTCACCCATTCAGTTTGTAAATGAAAAACAACTCAACACAATCGCAAAACGAATCGCGTCTAATGTTGGACGTCGTATCGATGAGTCTAAGCCTTTATGTGATGCTCGTTTAGAAGATGGTAGCCGTGTAAATATTGTTATTCCACCTTTGGCTATTGACGGAACGTCTATTTCAATACGTAAGTTTAAAGAGCACAAAATAAAGCTAGAGAACTTGGTTGAGTTTGGTGCTTTGTCGGTAGAGATGGCAAAATTGTTATCAATTGCGAGCCACTGCAAGTGTAATATTCTAATTTCTGGCGGTACGGGTTCTGGCAAAACGACATTACTTAACGCTTTATCTGGGTTCATTGGTGGAGGTGAGCGCGTCATAACGATAGAAGATGCGGCCGAGCTTCAGTTGCAGCAAGAGCACATTGTTAGATTAGAAACTCGCCAAGCTAGTGTGGAAGGTACTGGAGAAATCACGGCTCGTGACTTAGTGATCAACGCGCTTCGTATGCGTCCTGATAGAATCATTGTCGGTGAGTGTCGTGGTGGTGAAGCATTTGAAATGCTCCAAGCGATGAACACCGGCCACGACGGTTCTATGTCTACACTTCACGCAAATACTCCAAGAGATGCCATTGCTCGTGTTGAAAGTATGGTAATGATGGCAACAGCAAGCTTACCTTTAGAAGCTATACGCAGAACAATAGTCAGTGCGGTTGATTTGATCGTTCAGGTCCGTCGTCTTCATGATGGTAGCCGTAAGATTCTGTTTATTAGCGAAATCGTCGGTCTTGAAGGTGATAATGTAGTGATGGAAGACATTTTCCGTTATGAAAATACTGGCGGCATGATTGACGGAAAAATTGCTGGTGAATATAGAACTCCTGGGCTTTCTAAGCGCTCCGTGATCTATGAAAGAGCCAAGTTTTTTGGTTTGGATGGAGCCTTACAGGAGTTGTTCTCATGATGGTGATAATGGTACTTGCTTGGGTTGTGTTGGCAATAGGCCTTGCGATCGCCCACACAAAAAAACAGCGCAAAATTACAGCGATAATTGATGAATCCGGGACTTTTGAAGGGGTGAGTGGTTCTCGTACCGTGATTGACTCAGAAAGTTTCGACATCAGTTACAAAAAGAAACTAAAAGATAAATATAAGCAATTTAACAAATTGTTAAATCCTAATGCAGGTTCTAAAATATTACTGTTTTTTTCAATCTCTTCTGTGGCTGTTTACTTCATCAACGACTGGTTCTTTCGCCTAGAATATTGGAAAGTGTGGTTGGGAATAATTCCGATTTTATTCATTATGTTTATCTTAAAATTAAGTGGACTAAGGGAGAAAAAATTTAAAGATAATTTCCCAGATGCTTTGAACATTCTTTCTGGTGCACTATCATCTGGTCAAAGTATTGTTCACGCCTTTGAATATGTAGGAACTCAACTAGATAACGAAGTAGGCAAAGAGTTTAAAAAAATGTCTGAGCGTCTTTTGATAGGCGAGGACCCAGATGATGTGCTTGCAAGAAGTGCATCTACATTTCCATATGTAGAATATTTTTTTTTCGCATCTACAATTAGGATTAATTTAAGTCGTGGTGGACAGCTAAAAAATGTTATCAACCGTATTAATCGGATTATGTTTGAAGCTCGTGCAATAGAGAAAAAGAAAAATGCATTGACTTCTGAAGCTCGATCTTCCGCTAAAATAATCGCAGCGCTTCCTGTTATTTTTATGTTTATATTAAAGTTAACTAGTCCTGAAAACTATCAATTTGTTATGTTTGAAGAAGGTGGAAAACCGATTTTTTACTATGTGCTAATTAGTGAATTGATTGGTTTTTTCCTAATTTCAATGATCTTAAGAAGTGTGAAATAATGGGTATTATACCATTAAAACTCATATTTCTTGTTATGGGTTTTATTATATCGTTAGTTGCTGCTTACTACATGCTTAAAGTGTTTGACAATACAAAAGCAAACATATCAACGAAAAGAATCATTGGTTCAACACAAGAAAAAATATCACTGAAAGATAAATTGTTGGTATTTACCTCTAAACTAGCTTTTAATCGAGATGAGGTAAAAGCAAATTTGATTAAGGCGGGAATACATAACGAATTTTTCTCCCAAGTTTATTACCTAATTAAAATAGTTCCTATGATATTTTGTATTGTAACTATCGGTTATATGTATTTAAACAGTAGACTCGATATGCTGAATTCATTCATGTCGGTAGGTATTTCCTTGCTGATTTTTTTGATAGCACCAGATATGTATATAGCATCGAGAGGTAAGTCAAACATAAGCCATATTAGCAGTCGTTTGCCCTTCCTGCTAGATCTGATGAATGTTTGTGTTCATACCGGAATGACCCTAGAAGCAAGTTTAGAATATCTCTCGCATGAACTAAAAATGGTGGATGAAAACTTAGCATTTGTGGTGCAAACAACGTCAGAGAGAGCAAAAGTTGTCGGTCTCGATAAAGCATTATCAGAATTTTATGATTTGGTTCCAACAACAGAAGCTCAAAGCTTTGTAATGACGTTAACACAAAGTTTAAAGTATGGTTCATCGGTTGGTGCGGTCCTTGCATCACTCGCTTCCGATATCCGAGAGATTAATATGTTAGAACTCGAAGAGAAAATTGGGAAAATGGGTGCGAAGATGTCAGTACCAATGATCGCATTTATTATGATTCCGATCGTTATTCTTATTGCAGCTCCAGGAATTATGAGGATGTTAGGCTAGTGAAATATATTTTAGCAAAAGTATTTATTTTGTTCATGATTGTTGGTTGTTCATCTATTAATGATGAACTAGTGACTAAAGAAAGGTTATTGACTAAATCTGGACAATCAGAACAACTAATCGAATTTTATAAGTTAAACTTGGCAGAAGTACCCGGTTATAAAGTCAAGCTTATTGACCTTTATCTAGATAAGAAAGATAAAAGGTCCGCCGAGCTTTATATCAATACCTATAAAAAAGATGATCTTGATGAACCTGAAGTAATATTTACTTTAGCGAAACTTGAATATTTAAAATTAAATTATGCAGCAAGTAAAAATTATCTTGAAGAATATCTAGATGAAGGCGGAAGTAAGGGGGAGTTCTATTTGTTGAACGGTAAAATTCTTGCTCAGCAAAAACAGTATGATTTGGCGGTAGAAAGTTTTGACACCAGTAAGAAAAATGGTGCCTCAGACCGTGAAGCAAATAATAATATCGCTGTAGTGAAAATGCTTCAGGGTGAACATCAGCAAGCTATGGAAATATTATACGACTTATTTGCCTCAAACCCTAATGATGAAAAAGTACGTTCGAATTTGATGTTGGCTTCTACACGGGCAAATAGATCGGATGTTGTGCTTGAGGTTCTTAAATACAGCAGCAATGAGCAAGAAGCGAGAGAACAACTTGCTAAGTTAATGAAGTCAGTGAAGCCTATTGCTAAAAAGAAACCTGAGCCTAAGGCAAAACCAGTGAAGGTTGCGAGTAAACTTAAACGCAAGGAAGTTAATAACGTGGAACCAAGCATTGTTGCCAAAAAAATTCAGAAACCTATCGTTGAGCGCTCAGTGTTAGACGTAAATAATCTAAAGCCAAAAACACCTGCAACTTATCGAATTCAAGTACTTGCCACTTACAAAGTTATTCCGAGCGACTATTTAAATTATCTTAAAGGTAATTATGGCAAAGTGTATTCATATACTCACGGTCTATGGAAACGTTATTGCATTGGTGAATTCGCTGACATTGATGATGCAAAGTCATTTTTGCAAAACATGAACACAAAAGGAGCGTTTGTGGTCGACTATACCAAGAAGAGGTACGTAGAGCTTTGAAACGTAAACAAAGAGGTAGTTTAACTGTCGAAGTTGCACTTGGCTTACCTGTGCTAATTATGGTGATGTTTACTTGGTTCGATCTTTCAGTTTTAACTTATTCGATGGGGGTGACGGACCACGCTTTAACTTCCGCTGTTACGAGGAGTAAAAAGCAAGGTAATTCTAGTAACTCTAAAACGGTGGATTACAACCAAGAAATAACCGATTCATTGAATGAAAGTGGGGGAGCACTTTGGAGTGCAGTTGTCGAACGTTCGTCTATTGTAAGCCAGGTCTATTATTTTAAGAACATGGATGATTTTGCGAACTGTAATAAAACCGGTAGGCCAATTGATGAATGTTCAAATGTAAGAATAGGGAGCAATAACAATAATTCTATTGATATGCCGCTCGCTATTTATCAACTTACTTTTACGTATGAACCACTTTTTAATTTCGTATTACCCGGGATGAATATCCGCAGGGAGATCATCGCAGTACAAGAATACGAGCGCTGTACATTTAAGGTTGGAAAAGGTGCAAGTTGTGGTAATTAGGAAAAAACAGCAGGGTTCTTTTATGGTGGAGCTAGCACTAGTTTTGGTTTTTTTTAGTTCACTACTAGCTATCCATATTAATTATACGCTAGCCATTAATAAGAAAGGCCAATTGGATCGGGTTGCATATTCGTTATTGACCATATTAAGCGAGCGCCGTCAATTATATACTGGCGAACTTGATATGTGTGGTTTTGAAGGTAAACACTGTGACACTGAAATTGAAAAATTTTACGATATTGCTAAGAGTTCAATGAATAGAATGATTCCCGACTTTGACGACAGCAAATTAGGCATGCGCGTAGCTCAAATATCTATCGAGGAAGGGGAGTCGAAGGTAACTCTCAATAAGCAATTCAGAGGGAATCACGATGACTGCAATTTTCAGAATTTGCAAGGAATCAGTTTCGAACGCGCAAAAGAGCTATTGCCTACAACAACTCGTAATAGGCGATTACCCATGTATTACTTGTCCCTTTGTTATGAAACCCCTTTTAATATAATAGGTGCAGTGAGAGGAGAACCTATTAAGATTGTCACCAATTCCTATTCTTTTTCGAGGATTTAGCATGAAAATAATATCTAAGCAAAGAGGTGTTGCAGGTGTTATTTTTATACTCTGTTTACCTATTTTAATTATGACATTTGCTTTTTCTGCAGGTTATACCCAGCGATTACTTGCTCACTCAAAAATAGAGGAAGCAACAGAAATTGCCAGTTTAGCGTTGATTGCGAATCCTGGAGGAAATAACCAAGAAGATAAAGATTACGCAAAAAATTTGGTTGATTTATATGTTACGGATAATATTAACGATGTTGAAATTGATGTTACAACAACACGATGTGAATACGCTGATGGTTGTGTACAAAGGAATCATGAGTTATCACCTTTTACAGATTTCACCGTCTCGGCTAGGACAGAACATAAATCATGGATAACTCATGATGAAATTGGAGTAGAACCTGAGTTTAAAGTATCTGGTCGTTCTGTTACGCGTAAGTTTCTACCCCAACCTGTAGATATTTATTTCATCCTCGATACAAGTCAGTCAATGAGTAACCGATGGAGCGGGGAGAAAAATAATAAAACACAGATGGATGTCGTTAAAGAGACGATTGTTAAAGTTGTAGAAGATTTAAAAACGTTTAAAACGGGTGATGAAAAAAAAAGCCAGATTTCCTTGGTTACGTATAATGCCTATAACGCAAAGTTCGACAAAAAATCAAATCAAGTAAAACTGTATGATTATACTCGTGACTTTAAACATACAACAAAAACTTTTGAAGGTATTGTTGATAAAATGTTTGATCAAGATTGGCCTGCAGAAACCACGAGTTATGCATATATGTATAACACGTCGCAGGATATTCCACTAACCGATGATTATGATAACTTTATTAAGCTAGTAAAATCAGATAAATTGAAACCAGCAACTGGTGGTGGAACCATGTCTTGGCTCGGTTTGATCGCTGCTGCTAAGGAAGCGAATAAAGTAGAAGATGTTAATAGAAATCCAGAGCAAGTTTTTATTTTCTTATCCGATGGTGCCGATAATAAAGTAAACTACCCTAAAGATTTGTACCTAGAAAAGACTAGGTCATATCGCTCAAAACATAACGTTGATTGGACACACTATAGCGATGGTTCTACTGTGCTTCAGTATCAACAATATTTAAAAACTTTGGTGACTAAATATAAACTTTGTGAAACATTGCAAGAGACAATAAGTAAAAAGAAAAACAAATTCCAGAGTAAACATTCATCTTTAGAAGGTGAGAAAACCAAGGTGACAATGGGTGTTATTGGTGTTAACTATATTGTGAAAGAAGATGATGGTTTTGGAGATTGCGTGGGGCGTAAAAACATATATCATGCAAAGAAAGGCAAAGACGTTTATAAATACATTCTTAACCTAATTAATGAAGAAACAGGAAGACTAAAAGATTAATATGAAAAAAATAATCCCAATTCTATTTTTTATTGTATCCGGTAACACTGCGGCTAATTGCGTTAATTATACTGAGGAATATACAATTTCTAGAACACTTACAGGGACAGATACAGTAATCACTCAAGTTTCAGGCGTATTATCGGTAGAAGTAAGTGAAAAAAAAAATATCGTCCAGAATAAAAAAGTGATTAAAACTGATGCTATAAATGTCACGGATGCATGCGTATTTGACCAAGAATCGATGTCGCTTTTATTGAACTATAAGACAGATAAACATTCTTTGACTGATAAGCATAAACAAGCGATTGCTCAATACTTAGAGTTGGTTGATCAAGACAAAAAAATTGTTATTGAGGGGCACACGGATGATATTGGGTCAAAGGCTTATAATAAGAAGCTTTCTCAGCGTCGTACATCATCCGCAACAGTCTATTTGAAAAAGAATCTAGGGTTGGGTAACCGTATTATTGAAAAAGCTTTTGGGGAATCATCCCCGATCTGTAAGGTTGAAGAAAATGCCGCTTCTGGCTGTAATCGAAGAGTTATACTGACGATTAAATGATGTATGGCTTATTCGTTGTGATAGTTACATTAATTGTTATTTGTGCTGCGTTGTGTGGCGTCTGAAGCAGGGCTTGATAATTTTTATTAAGCCATTTATTATTATGATTACTTATATAATAATAAAAATAAATAAGTTCAAATGGAGTTTATAGTTGTTTAATATAAAGGATTGTTAATAATTGTATTAGAAAGTATGTGTGGAAGAATATTATTAGTTTTAACGTTGTTCATCTATTCGTTAGAGGTCTACCCTAGTCAGGTCGGAAATGTTAAAAGTATAGGCGAACAGATCGAATTGATTATATCTAGTCACACTCTGGTTGAAGATAAATCCCAGGCTCTGCTAGGTGTGGATTTAAATAGTAATAAGATTCGCGATGATGTTGATGAGGTGTTGAGCCAATTAGCTATGAGTGAGGTTGATAAGGAATTTATCACTCGATACATTAAGTATTCATTCGGTATTTTGGCTTATGATTTTTCTAAAAATATGGCTGAAAGCCGTACTTTTGCCAATTCTATATATGAAGAATTGGCAAAGGTTCGCCATTGTTACAAGCAAACAGGTGTTGATGGGAAAGACTTGTATGATTCCATTAATGCTATCAATATTTTAATATTTAACACTTATGAACGAATCGTTGCTTATTTTAATTATGAGAGTTACATTGACGTGTTGAATACCAATGATAAGATAGTTTATGATTGTTAGTGTTTTAGTTCTGAAAATGAACTCTATTAAAAAGCATTGTTGAACAGGGTTACTAGACGCTTTCTTCCTTTTTATTTACCTACAATTTACTTATCTTATTCGAGTCGTAATACCAATTTACCAACGTATTCTGAACTGGATGATTATGTTAAAATTGGCTTATGTTTTCGAAGGTTTTACTCCATGTTTTTATAAATCTGATACCGTGGTAGGTCGGTACGAAAATGAAAATGGTATTCCGAGCGAGATTGGGATTTTTATTGCTATGTTCTTGGTCCGATATAATGTAAAGTTTTATTTTGGATTTTAAAATAAAAATTAGATTTTGTAGGGCGAATTTTGGGTATAGCCTAAAATAATAAAGGAGCGCATCGAATCAATTTAAGCCCCACGACAATAATTCATTGTATTGTGCTGCTTTAACTCAATTGAGCTTACTGATTTCATACATAAATAAATTTGTGTTAAATTTCGAAGTTAGAAACCAAACCTATGCTAAATATGATTGTGATCTAGATCCTATTTTATTTTTTCTTTTGACGAAAGCGAAAAATTTCTCAACAACAGTCAATTTCAAGATGACTTATCTATTTTACAGGATACCTCTTGTTGCCCTTTATTTATAACGTATTACGACAGATCTTTGGAGTCCGGTTTGTTTGTGTTATTTCGTCAATTTTGTTGTTCTGTAGTAATTATTGCTGTTGAAGATGTCGATGAGATCGTATGGCACGCTAGTTACGCTCCCCAACATCCTTCTTAATTAGTAAGACTGTTCCAGCTGAAACAAGGCTAAATTTGGTGTAAATAAGACAGTAAGGGTGAGAGAGGAAAATCCATGTTGTTGGTCGTATATGATTAAGATGGGGAAGTAGACGGATTACTGATCCAATAGAAAGCCTTTGCTTATTGTACTTACACTCTAGCTATTTAATCGGATAGAATCGAGTCCATTAGCAGTAGACATTCCCCTTTTATCATTCTATCGGCTATTTATTTGTTTTATAATACCCTGGGGCGTGTTGTAACATCCACCATTTGAGACTTGCTTGCTGACTAGCCTTATAACTAGCAATTTTGGGCTCTTTGTTGCATAACTCAGTGGAACTAAATCAAGAACCTACGATCTGATCAGCTACGCTCACTCCCTCTTGTAGCCCTATGCCTCGTTACAAAACAATCAACTCGAAGCAATAAAACCAATCACTCATCAACCGCGGGTCTCTGACCTTTTTGATTGATGAAGAAGCGATAAGCGGGTGGGCGCAATGCAAATAGAAGAAGCGCGGGAGGCCACGTCGGTTCAGTGATTTAACTATCACGACAGCACTCATGGTGAAGCGAATTTTTTCTATGCCGCCGAGAGCGCTGCAAGGATTTATCGACTCGGTATTTAGACTTGCTCATGTTCCATTAAGTTGTACACATTACACCTGCATCAGTTTTAGAGCCAAGCCGGTTGAGGTCTCATTTAAGACTAAAACAAGAGGAGCAATACAGCACCTAGCTATGGATGCGACTAGCCTTAAGGTTTATTGCGAAGGTGAATGGAAAGTCAGAAACACGGGACGGACGGCAAACGTAAAGTCTGGCGAAAGCTGCATATTGCCGTCGATACAAGCACTCATGAAATTATTGCAGCGAGCTAAGTTTATCGACGGTTACAGATGGAAGAGTACTTCCAAACTTACTGAAATAAACACGCCGAAGCATCCATGAGGTGTCTGGTGATGGCGCTTACGACACGAAAGCATTTCACGCTGCTATTAAGATGAAGTAAGCCGTTGCGCTTATTCCGCCAAGAGAAGAGGCAGCCTTCTCGGTACGTGGCCACCCTCGAAATCTCGCCGTGTCGAGTTAAACAGTTGCTTGGTGGTCGTTAAGTTTAAGAAATTACAATGCACAAGTAGGTGAAACTTACACGATGATATAAACGTTGAACAAGCTCACTGGGTTCGGTATGCCTGAAACTTGTCGTATTGACCAAGAAATACCCGAAACGGGGTGGTTCTATCTTTAAACCTAATCACGTAACAAAGCCCCCTCGGGGTTCTAAGAATTGTTGCTTGTAACGCTCCTAGACTGCGTCCTTTAATGATCCAAAGTGTTTAGTGGTTTGCTGAATTTAGCCACTTAAAATCCATTCGGGTTGTCAATAACGTATAGCCAGCCACCATCGACATACCTCATCACTTCGAGAGCGGTTCCTTTGGGACCACCAACTATCTCCCAATCAGACCTTATGAGAGCCGTATTGCCGTTAATGTGGATAGACACATCATGGGTGAGCATTTCAACGTCACCTTGAAGGTAACTTTTCAATATAGGCTTAATAGCCTTTGGCCCTCTAGCAAGGTTACCCTGATTATCTAGGACGAATATGGCGTCTTCATGGAACAGAGTGCCTAGTCCGTCGATGTCTTGTTTTGAAAAGTATTCCGCGAAAAGTTGGTGCAGTTCTGTTGGCGACTGCGGTTTTTTGTAATCTGTTGATGCGTAAGAATAGAAAGTTATTAAGTTTAAAACGACGAATAGAAGTATCTTCATGGAACCACCTGCTTGTTTGTGTTTTGGGTTGAAGCCATAATAGATAGGGTGGTTACTAAAAGAAATTAGCTACCTAAAAGTAACTAATTACCTTTAGGTAACTATGCAACTGTTACGATGGATAATCTAAGAGGTGGATATGAGTGAACAGGGTAAGCAACCTGAAGGTTACTGCAGCGCTGATAAATATTTGACACTGATTTCTACGAAGTGGACTGCTCACATTGTTTGGTTGCTAGGTCAGAGTAGCGAGATACGTTTTGGACAGATTCAAAAGCAGCTGGCTTTAGTGTCGAGTAAAGTACTTAGTGAGCGGCTGAAGTTGCTTAGCAAGGAAGGTTTCATTTGGCGTAGGCAAGAAGAAACCGTTCCAGTGACGGTATATTACGGTCTGACTAAAAAAGGAAAAGAACTGGCGGATATTGTTGATATTATCGTAAAAAAGTCGGATAGCTGGAATTAGTCTAACGTAATGGTTGTAAAGCTATTCTGTTATCCAACGTCATTACTATGGTGGATTTTTCTGTGTGCATGGTTTAGGCGTTTTTTTCGATATTGAGTGACAAACGCAGTCATAGCTTAAATATCAAATACGTTTAATAGGTTAGTTTTTAATTAGATTTAATCACAAAAATATGTGAGGCTAAATAATGGAAACAAGACCAGTGAATATGCTGGATAATACATTCCGGTCTTGGCATTAGTATTTCATATGTTTTATTTTAGATTTATATTAGGATAAATAATCGTGTTGAAATATCACACTCGAAGCTGAAGCGTGCAATAGAGTGTGATTGTCAGATTTCAACAGAGTATTATTGAGTTAAATCAGCAACAAATGTTTGCTTGTAACTGGCAGTCGTTTGCAGCTCTTTTTTGATCCATTGGTTGAACAAGCTAAAGTCAGAATGTAATTGCCAGAAAAGGGATGCAATAACTCGCTTACCAAAAAAATCAGGGTGGTCTGTAACTACTTTAAGTTTACTATTTTCTACACTTCCCTCTATGAGAAATCCCGGTAAAAAAGCGATGCCTTTTTGAGCCTTACATAGATCGATGATGGTTCCTAAGTCATCCAGTCGCCATAAGTTATACGATGCTATGTTTGACAAGTTAAGCAGCTCTTCACAACCATCCATTAATAGAACTCGTTGTGATGGTGCTTGAGACTTAAAGGTTACCAGGTCTTCATGAGCCACCCACCAACAGTTGACGTGAAATAACTCCTCTATGTTGAAGTCGTAATTTGTCTTGTGATAGGGGTTACCTAAGGCTAAATCTATCTTCCCTTCATTTATATAGTTACCTAACACGAAACTTGGTTTAGTTACGACAAGTAAATCAACGTTAGGGAATGCTTCTGAAAACGCTAATAGTGTTTTCTTTACATTATTATTAAACACTAATGGGTCTATACCTACCCGGTAGACTATTTGGTCAGATATATTCATTTGCTGTGCGATCGTGACTAGATCACGATATTTCGATACCACAGGTAAAGATAACTGGAATAATCGTTTTCCTTTTTCTGTTAGCCAAACTTTAGAGTGTTCCCTATTAAATACATTGAAACCTAAATCGGACTCAAGATTTTGAACAGCCGTGCTAACGGTTGATTGTGACTTGCCAAGCTTGCGAGCAGCAGAGCTAAATGAACCTTCCTCAACTACCGCTATGAACGAAATGATATTTTCGAAATGTAGTTTCATGATTCGACTAACCTTTTGACACAAATAAATTATATTTTTTATGGTTTGTTGATTTGAAGAACAATAGCGTGATGATAATTGTATTTCAACAAGTTTTATAAGGAGTAATAAAACTGGGTAAATTATTTCTTAGATTGGTTCCAAAGCTTATATAAAGTTTAGATAAGTTAGAATATTGACCGATGTCTTACTTTTTTAAGTTTATAAATTTTATTTAATATTGTCTGGTTAGGTTGATTTTATATGTAACTCATTGTTAATTATGGTTTTGTTTTTAATTCCTTTGCTTTTATTGTGTTTATTTTGATCATTTTTCGTCCGGCCTATTGATTAAGTCGATAGGGGTTATTTTCCATAGATTGGTAACGCTAATTATAATGGCGACGAATTTTCAACAGCCCTTATAGGAACACATAATGATTACTAAGCTATACGTCAAAACAAGCATGTTTTTATCACAATTCAAGAACGATGAGCGCGGTGTAACTGCGATTGAATATGGTCTTATTGCAGTAGCAATGGCTGTATTAGTAACTACTGCAGTAGGCGCTGATGGTTTCATTGGTAAGTTAGAAGGTGCTTTTGAAGATGTCGCTACCGCTATTGACACTGCAAGCAGCTAACATCAAGCCTTATTGGCTAATGTAGATCATATCGAAAGATATTTGTGCCAGACCTATGTTTTCCATTGGTCTGGCTCAGTTAATTAGGAACATCAATTAAGACATACTTTACGCTAATCCATATGAATCTAGGTGATATTTCTAATTGTGAGTTTTGACGTGTATTTACTGATTTTGGTAATCGTGTGTGTCTATGTATCGGCTACCGATTTTCTCTATCGAAAGATACAAAATCACACCTTGTTGATATTGCTCTTTTTACAATGTTTTTTGTCACCGTTAGACATTCAAATTATGAGCTTTCTGCTGGTGTTAGGGGGAGGGTTGATTGTTTACGCCCTGATTTGGATTGGAGCCGGTGATATTAAATATGCCGCAGTTCTATCACTTACTATACCTCTCAACGATTTGCTTTGGGCGTTTGTTATGACGGCTTTTGCTGGCGGTTTTTTAGCCGTTATTTATCTTGTAAAGAACAAGCTAACAAGAAAAACGTCGAACGACCAACAAGGTATTCCATATGGGATAGCAATTAGCGTTGGATTCTACTTGGTAATTTTAACTCAAAACACGCCACATATTTAACCCTCCAAGAATGAGAACATTATGAGATCTCGACTGGTATTACTTGTTGCCATTGCTGCCTTAATAGTGGGCGCGCTAGGCGTTGTCGATTTGTTGAAGAGTGAACCTCAACCGACAACGACCGCTGAAGTGGTGGAAGAAAAAAATGAAGAGCATGTTGCCGTTTGGATGACTACGGAACCTTATGAAAAAGGACGTGCGATCGATGCGCAAGGTGTCGTAAAACAACAACTCCCTCTTAGTGAAGCATTAACGCTTGGTATCAGAGAAGACGCACAAATCAGCTTTTCACCCTCCATTTTGCTCAATCGCAGCCTTAACGCAGGTGAAGTTGTACTGCCTGAATATCAAGTGACGCCAGGCCAGCCCGGATACATCGACCTTTTGGTCACAGAAGGCATGACGTTATACCCACTTAAAGTCAGTGACAAAAACCTAATCAACGATTACATCCGTCCTGGAACGTCCATCGATATCCTCACTGTAAGTTCTCCAAACGATAACTTAGCCGGAATTATCGATAAGCCGAAGCGCTTTAGAGGGGTTAAGGCGTCAATGTTTCTTAAAAACGTCAAAGTACTGAACATTGGAAATGATGCAACTGGCGACAGTTCTATTACCGCTCGCGCTCCGAGTAAAGAGGATGGACTGACTACGGTGGTCATCGAAGTTAGTCCCGACGAGTTACCAAAACTTGCACTAGCGCAACGAACAATGCACATCGAAATTTACCGAAGCCAAACCTACACGCAACCGGAGTATGCAGAGGTGCGCAATATTATCGATAACTATACCGGGATTGCTGAGTTACGTGGTAACGAGAACAACCCGAGAGAGGCTTTGTGATGATGATTCACCATCGAATCAAGCAAGTACTGTTTGCTTCCATTCTAGTGCCGCTGATTGGCTTACTTTCTATAACAAACGCTTTTGCCGCCGATCGCTCCATCACGCTCAACGATGGTCAGCACATCCAGTTAAAAAGTCCGATTGGCCAAGTGTTTATTAATAACCCTGACATCGTCGACTACAAAATAATCAACGACAACACGATAGTTGTGTTCGCCAATGCTATTGGGCAATCACGACTGATCGTCTATGGCATTGATGGTGATGTTCTGCTTTCAGACCGCATTATTGTTGATTTGGATTTAACGGATACTAGACGACAACTTAAATTTCATTTCCCTGATGCCAAAGTCAAGATTCAGTCTGTAGGAGAGCAAGTCGCCGTGAGTGGCCTTGTTGATTCCGAAGCGACTCGTGACGATATCTATCGTTTGGTTGCCACTCTGCTTGGACGAGAAAAAACAGAGAAATGGGACAAAACGGTGAAGCTGGAGTTTAAGTCCGACAACTCAAATTATGAAGAGCCTGAAAGCATGGTGTTTGCCCGCAATATGACGTGGGAAGGGATCATCGAACGCATTGAAGTTGCAACGACCCAGCAAGTGAACGTCAAAATATCAGTGGCTCAAGTCACCGAGTCATTTGGACAAACCGTTGGTGTTGATTGGAGTTCAGTCGGTTCAAGTGTTGGCGAATTTGTTTTCGACCAATTCGATGCAGCAAACCTGAGTACGTTAATCACGGCATTAGGTAACGACCAGATTGCTGAAGTTCTGGCTGAGCCTAATTTAACCGTGTTATCCGGTGAGTCTGCAAGTTTCCTTGTAGGAGGCGAAGTGCCCGTTATCGTTACTACCAGTAACAACGTGAATATTTCATTCAAAGAGTTCGGCATCAAACTCGATCTCACCGCGAAAGTGCTTAGCCAAGACAGAATCCGCATGCAATTAGCGCCAGAAGTCAGCGAAGTTGAAGGTTATATAGAAACGGCTGGCATCAAAGTCCCGCAACTGGCTTCACGACGTGCGATGACAACCGTAGAGTTAGCCGATGGCGACAGCTTCGTCCTTGGTGGCTTGATGAGCAGTGCTGATTTAGAAAAAATGCAAAAAATCCCTTTTGTTGGCGACATACCAGTACTCGGTGCCGCCTTCCGCAAAGCAACCACAGAAAGAAAACGAACTGAACTGATCATCGTTGCTACCGTGAATCTTGTTGAACCGATGAAACCGAAAGACATTCAACTGCCTTACATCAAGAAGACTTCTACATTGGCGCGCTGGCTAAACATTAAGTGGGATGGCAAGTCGGTAACGTCTTCCGATGCAACGATTCGTCTGTTGTCGCAAGGAGGGTTTATCCAATGAAGATACTATTAATGGCGTTATTTACCACGTCACTTTTAGGCTGTGCCTCTGAGCAATATTTTGTCGGACACGGTGCTGAAGCCTTGGTGTACAAAGAGCATCACAGCTTTGAGTTTGCGATGAAAAACCGCGCTGAAACGACCAAGCAGATCAACGCTTTGATTCAAGATATTGAGTCAATGGATAAAGAAGCTACCTATGTTGTGGATTACAAATCAACCCGTAGCAAACAGATGTTGCAAAAGATCTTCGATCAATATCCGTCACATGTCATCGCACCACAAAGAGTCTCGTATCGAAGCGCTCCGTTGTTACCGAGCGACTTAAAGATTCAGGTGACCTTAACGCGTTTGAAGACTCAACAATGCGCACCAGCACAGATTCACGTTCGGTTGAGGCAGCCAGACTGCTTTGCTGAATCGATGCGCTTGAAGCAAGTGGCTTACAAGTCTCGATTGGTAGGAGAGCAATAATGTTTGACCTGACTAAAGCATTAACAACAAAGGCTAAGCCAGTGCAAACCGGAACGACAGGGGTTGCCGGATGTACTTTGTTCTATCAGTCTCAAGAGTGTTTAGATCTTGTTCAAGAAGTCTTTCGATTTGAAGGGTGGAATGATCCTGCATGCGTTAAAGCCAAAGCGGGTTTGACCAAACTGACAGAGCAACAGAGTAGCCATATCGTTATTCTGGAACTGAATGAATCGACCAATGTGGTTGAAGACGCTAAAGCCTTTGCCAGCAAACTACCCACACACAAAGGCGTGGTGGTGATTGGTAAAGAGGATGCCATTTCTACGCTTCGTTCTCTTAAAGACATGGGTTTTTACTACGTGTTCTGGCCGGTGAATAAGCAGGAATTTGCTGACTTCTTAAATCACGTTAGCAAGAACCTGAAGACGTTCTCTGGTGTGAGTCAGAAACGTAAAGCGAAGCGCGTGGCGATTGTCGGTTCAAAAGGTGGCGTTGGCGCATCGTTTATCACTACTGAGTTGAGCTCAATATTATCGACGCAAGGCTCGGACACGATTCTTGTCGATCATCAATATGCCGATACCAACATTGATGTCTTGCTTGGCTTAAAGGATTTTAAGCCGAGAACCATCGATGAGTTCACCGCACCATTGCACGAAATGGATGAAGAAGGGGCGTTGAGTTACCTAATCAACGCTCGCAAAAATTTACGACTGTTGGCGATTGATGGCGACATGAGCCAAAGCGATGTTCTTAATTACAACCAGACCTTGTGCGAGTTGTTAGCGCGCAACACCAATTTCATTATCGAAGACTTTTCTGGTGGTGTGGATTTCAAAGTTGAACCGCAACTCTTGGTAGAAAACTTTGATGTGGTTGTGTTGGTGTTAGACGCATCTGTGTCTTCAGTAAGAAGTGCAAAACGACTGTATGAAAAAGTCTCCAACTTACAGCTTTCGTTATCGTCGCGTACGCGCGTGATTACCGTGGTGAACTACCACCGCCCGGAAAATGCCTACGTCTTACAAAAGCCTGATCTTATTAAGTATCTAGGCGCAGAAGTTGACCTCGAAGTTGACTACTGCAAAGCGCTGGCGCACATCATTATCGATGGAAAACGCGGGCATAAGCATGACCGTCATATTAGTCGTTCTATGGAACAGTTGGTGAAGCTGATTAATGGTCAACCTATGGATCAGAAGGGCATGAACTCTTGGTTGAAAAAGGTGCGTGCTAAATGAGTTCTAACAAAGACTTATACCTCACGTTTCGTGGCCAGATATTTGAAGCCCTAGATGCAGAAGCGGTTCAGAAAATGAGCCGAAGAGACCTTGAATCCCAAATACAAGCAGCGGTTGATTTGCTAGCAAATAGCTACCAAAGACCAATCACTTCGATGATGAAGTCAGGGTTAGTGAAAAGCCTAATCGATGAGCTGTTTGGTTTAGGGCCTTTACAGCCTTTGGTCGAAGATCAGTCCATTTCCGACATCATGGTGAACGGGCCCAACAACATCTTTTTCGAACGACATGGCAAGGTGAAAAAGTCCGAAGTATCGTTTGTGAATGAAGAGCAGTTGTTAGCCATTGCTAAGCGCATTGCGTCACGTGTCGGAAGGCGTGTGGATGAACTTTCTCCGACGGTCGACGCCAGGTTAGAAGACGGCAGCCGAGTGAACATCGTGATTCCTCCCATTTCGTTGGATGGCACATCGATCTCGATTCGTAAGTTCAGAGAGCAAAACATCGGTTTTGAAGATTTGATTGGCTTTGGGTCGATGTCTCCAGATATGGCGCGAGTGCTGATGATTGCTTCTCGTTGCCGCATCAATGTGTTGATTTCTGGCGGTACAGGCTCAGGCAAAACGACATTACTTAACGCGCTATCTCAATACATTGCCGAAGATGAACGTATCGTTACGATTGAAGATGCGGCCGAACTGCGTCTGCAACAACCCAACTTGGTTCGACTGGAAACGCGAACCTCAAGTGTTGAGCAAACCGGAGCGGTAACGCAGCGTGAATTGGTTATTAACGCGCTTCGTATGCGTCCAGACCGCATTATTCTTGGCGAGTGTCGTGGCTCTGAAGCGTTCGAAATGCTGCAAGCCATGAACACTGGACACGATGGTTCGATGTCTACGTTGCACGCCAACACGCCACGCGATGCGATTGCCCGTGTTGAATCGATGGTGATGATGGCGAACTTAAATCAGCCTCTGGATGCGATTAGAAGAACGATCGTGAGTGCCGTTCAAATGATTGTTCAGGTCAACAGGTTGCGCGATGGGTCTCGCAAGATCACAAGCATCTCGGAAATCGTCGGCCTAGAAGGCGACAGCGTAGTGATGGAAGAGATTTATCGTTTTCGTTATGACGACGCCCACTACGGCGAAACCGTTAAAGGCGAATTTGTTACCGACGGCATTATGCAACGATCTGAGCTTGTGAAAAAAGCGCAATTCTTCGGGCTCTATGAAGAGCTGAAAGCATCATTTAAGGGGGCCTAGCATGCTTTGGCTTTCGTTAATCCTCTTTGCGTTTGTGCTGCTTTTGATCCGAGATTCAAAGGTAAAAAAGGTTAATCAGTTTTTCAATATTGAAGAAGTAGAAGCTGAAAACTTCAATGCCATTAACGTCAAGTCATTGGTTCGTAAGCAAAACTGGCAAAAGTTCAAAGAGTCCGTATCACCCACCTTGATGGTGTTAGGCCCACGTTCTTCTCTTTACATTGCGCTCTATATTACGGGCAGCATCATCGCATCTTGGTACATCGTTGTTGAATTGCTATCAATCACCAATACGTGGTTAGTGCTGGGCTCATCTATGGTATTTACCCTATGTGGTTATCGGTTCCTAGTGACAAGAAGACGTCGCGAATTTGAGAATACGTTCCCAGATGCGCTGAATATTCTAATGAGTGCGGTCACTGCGGGTGACAGCTTAATGCAAGCCATCAGTTATGTAGGCGATGTGATGCACAACCCGATAGGTCGCGAATTTAAGCTAATGGGCGACCGACTTAAGTTGGGTGAGTCACCAGAGGTGGTGCTTCAACGATCGTGCAAAAACTACCCCTACCCAGAGTTTCTATTCTTTACCGTGACTATCAGGGCGAATATTGCTCGAGGTGGGCAACTTAAGGGCGTGATGGCGCGGCTGATTAGAGTGCTAGTGGACTCTCGAACGCTAGAGAAAAAGAAAATGGCGATGACTTCGGAGGCTCGAATTTCCGCCAAAATAGTTGCGGCTATTCCTCTGATTTTTATGCTTATTCTTAACTACGTTAATCCCGATAATGTGGAGTTTGTTCTCTACGATCCAGAAGGAAGGCTTGTATTGTTTTACGTGCTTGGTAGTGAACTGTTCGGTCTATTTCTTGTTTGGTTGTTAGTGAGAGGAGTACGCGCATGATGTTATTGGCTTCCCTCATTGTGTTGTTTTTTTCGCTACTCTTTTTGATTATCGATTCTATTCGTAAAGAGCAACGACATAAGAAGGTTGCGCTCTATATCGGGGATAATTCGGCTCGCGCACCTTCACGCGTAAATCGCTTTTTTGTTCGTTTTGGTAAAGAACATCGCCATGAACTCGAGCAAAAAATGATAGAGGCGGGTTATTACAACACGGATTGGGCAAAATTCTATTTTCCAGCAAAGTTGTTGGTATTAGCGTTGGTTTCTGGGTTGGTGCTGTTAGGGGATATGACGTCAACCAACAAACTGCTCGTGGTTATTTTCTCGCTGATTGGCGTCATTGTCGTCCCAGATACAATGCTTCAAATGCGCCGCAAGATGTTGATCAGTCGAACCTCAGCTCAATTGCCGTATTTGCTCGACATGATGTCGGTATGTGTTCAAACCGGTATGACGATTGAAGCGGCGCTGGTTTATTTGGGGAAAGAGCTGGCTGAATTTGATTCAGATCTTTGTTACCAAATTAAACGCACATCTGATTCTGCAAAAATACACGGTTTAGAAAAGGCGCTCAATGATCTGAGTGAGCGTATCCCGACGCCACCAGTACGAAGTTTTGTACTGACCATCATTCAAAACCTGCAATACGGCACATCCGTGGCGAGTGTGTTAAGTGACCTCGCGGAAGACATGCGAAAAGTCCAAATTCTTACGGTCGAGGAAAAGGTAGGTAAGCTCTCTGCGAAGATGAGTGTCCCATTGATCCTTTTCATCATGTTCCCGATCGTTATCTTGATTCTCGCGCCGAGCATCATGCAAATGACATTGAATATATAGGGAGACGACGAGTGATTGGAAAACGTTTTTGTCTCATTTTGTTGTCGATGAGCGTGTTAGCGGGCTGTCAATCGGCCCCGTCACCACAAGACCTGCAGCTTGCCGACGTCACTAGTATGGAAAAAGTGAAGAACTATGACGGCTTGATTCGTTATTACAAATCTGAGCTAGAGCAGGGCTCCGAAGACCCAGAGGTAAAAGAGAAACTGGCATGGGCATATTTTCATAAAGGGGATATCGAGTCGGCAGATTTCTATGTCCAACATTTGCAAAAAGAGGGGTTTGAAAATCCCAACTTGTACCAGTTAGAAGGGCAAGTATTTGATGCAAAAAATGACGTTGAAAGTGCCATTACCGCTTATCTAGCTTCTATCGAGGTGGGAAATACAACGGGTCAAATTCACGTCTTGCTCGGCGTGTCGTACACCAAGGTTGGAAGATTTAATGAAGCTTACCAAGAACTGAATCGAGCCCGTTTACGCGGTTATGACGATGTCGTGGTTAAGAACAACATTGCGATGATTCAAATGGCTAATGGCGAGTATCAACAGGCGATCGAAACGTTAGCTCCGGTTTTAAAAGAAGACCCGTCGAATAAGATCGTAAAAGCGAACCTAGCTATCGCACTAATGAAAACTCAGCAAATCGACTCAGCCAAGAAGTTACTCAAAGGTGACTTCTCAGCAGAAGAGATCCAGAGCATCGCCGCTGAATTAACTCATCTAGGAGTTAATGATGAAGCTTCTTAATAAGCAGAAGGGCGTGACGGCGATTGAGTTTGTGTTGGGTGCGCTTGTTCTGTTTTTCGCCACCTTTGCGATCTTCGAATCGAGTTACCAAATCTACGTTGTGAACATGACCGAGTATTCGCTGAGAGAAACCATCAGGAATACCAAAATATATGAAGGTAAAGGGATCAACGAGCAGTACGAAACTAAGTTCAAATCGTTAATCGAAGATGATGACAATCTATGGAGTTTCTTAATTGATAGCTCAAGGTTCTCTATCGCAGGTCAGTACTTCAAAACCTATGATGATTTCATCGCGAATAGGGGACACTCTGATCAAGGGTTGAACTTCAATTACAACTTAGCCGAGATCACCGTGACCTACCGCTACACCCCAGTCATTAAACTGGCTGGTGCTGCGGATAGGGATATTTCAAGCACTATGGTTTTGAACCTAGAACACGAGGGGTGGAAAGATGATGCTCCGTAAGCAACGTGTGCTTTCTAAAAGACACCAACAAGGCTCGTATACGATTGAGTTAGTTTTCATTCTAGTGGCCTTGTGGGGCGTTTACCTGTTTGGCGCAGACTTGAGCTATCAATTACTCGCGCGCGCCAAGCTCGATCGATCCAGCTTTGCTTTAGTCAATGTGATCAAAGAGCGTACTCGTTATTTTGAAGCCGATGTATTGGCAGGACAAAACCTACCTGTAACTAATTCAGAGTTAGAAGACATGGCTAAAGTGGCAAGTCGAATGCTCAATACACCAGTCGATAATGTAGCGATCAAGATAGAGTCATTGACCAATAAAGTTAATGTCGCTGAATTCTCAACCAGCAAGTACAGAAGCTTAAATTGCCAAACCGATTCGATTATCGAGCATGCAGATTTAGCGCCGGTAGAAAAGGGCGTTGTGTATCCACTGTACAGAATCAGTCTTTGTGAGGAGCAAAGTTCTTGGTTCAAGCCCTTCTTCAACAGTGGCGCCAGTACCACGGTTCAGATTGGCTCTTCTTCAATAATGCCTGGGAGATAAGGAAATGAAAATGCAGCACGATCGCCATATCAATCGCCAGCATCTCAGTCTCCAAAGACAGCAAGGGGTTGCCGCGGTTTGGATGGGCTTATTGCTTGTTCCAATCATGGGCATGACTTTTTGGGCGGTTGAGGGCACACGTTATGTACAAGAGACCAGCCGACTCAGAGATTCAGCAGAGGCTGCGGCGATAGCGGTAACCATTGAAGACCAACCGGATCAGGCTCGTGGGCTCGCGACCAAGTATGTCGAAAATTATGTTCGGGACATCAAATCAACCAATTTATCAGCAGACCGGTTCCACCAAGCGGAAGATGAGGGGGCTGGGGTTCTTGAATACATCCAATACACCGTGAATGCCAAGACGACGCACGACTCTTGGTTTGCGAGTAGCTTTATCCCTTCGTTTGATCAGCAGCAAGACTTAGCGGGACGTTCGTTAGCGAGAAAGTACCCGGTTTACCTTGGTGATAACAACATCGATATTGTGTTTGTGTCTGACTTTTCCGGTTCAATGAACGACAGGTGGGGTTCAAGTCGACACATAAAAATCGACGATCTAAAGACAGCCATCGACGCAATATCCAGCAAAATTCTTTGCACATCGATTAAACAGGACTATGTCGATGGTGAGTGGAAATACGTTTGTGATGAGCCTGGAGAAGATACAACTGGAGACAAGTTGCTTAACCGAGTTGGCTTTGTGCCTTTTAACGTTCGAACGAGGGAGATCGTTTCGGGAAATCAAGCTCGGGCGACAAGCCAGTTGAGCTACAAAGATAACTATAAAACGAACGTATCACCTTATTCCTACAACGATGTTAACTGGGATTACTGGCGCACCTATTCACAAAATGATGTGATTAGATGTGCTGACCGGCAGTCACGTTGCTCATATCCAAAATCGGAGAATCAAAAGTACGCCAAACGTATTAAGGATGTGATTTATCAAGATAACTACTTGGTTGCAGACGTATACAACTATGTAGATTTATCGACATCAGTGTCGACGATGTTTACTGATAAGTCGGGGTTACAGCCTGATTTTTATAGTGTGAGTGGAGCAAATTTATTTAACGCGCATGGTTCTTCCAATTCATCGCAGTTTTCGAACATTCGCCTATCGAACAAGCTCTCAGATTTAGACCCGATTAACTCTATGTGGGCAGACGGTGGCACTGCGGCTTTTCAAGGTATTTTGAGAGGTTCTCAGGTGCTTCATGACGGTGACCCGAACAGTTCCGATCAAGAAGAGCAGCAAATCTACAACAAGAAAATTAAGATGTTGCTGATCTTAAGCGATGGGCAGGAGAGTCCGAATAACGGCATCCTCAAAGGGTTAGTCGACAGAGGCATGTGTGACAAAGCAAGAGAGGAAATACCGGGCTTATACATAGGTGTTATTGGTATCGATTTTCGAGCATCTCAACAAAGTGGTTTTCAAGACTGCGTTGTCGATCCAAATGAAGACATCATCGATGTATCTAACCTAGATGAATTGATTGAAAAGATAGAAGAACTCATCCGTAAAGGCTCAAAAACAAGCGGAATAACTAAGTTGTACTAGAGGAAAATATGAAAAAGTTAATGATCGGTTCAATCGTCATATCGACATTGCAATTTAGCCTTATCGCCAATGCGGAAGAAGGCATCAGTGTTTATTGCGATACTGCGTTCAGTGAGTATCAACACAGTGTCACGGTTGATGATGTCGTTGGCATTGCACAGCACAGACAGGGCTTTTTACAAATAGAGCAGGCGTCTGACAGCAGTGAGCTAAAACAAGCGTTAGCAGGTCAATCCAATCTAGGTATGAACCAGTCAGGATGTAAGACTTGGATCAGTAACCAAGAGCGTCACGGGTTGTTGGCACGACTTCATTTTGGTTTTGACCAACACAACTTATCGCCGATGGGCAGCAAAGCACTGAGCCAACTTGCAGGCGAGCTAAAGGCTAACGGCAGTGCGATTACGGTGGATGGACACACTGACAGCACCGGCGCAGAAGGTTACAACCAAGCATTGGGTCTACAAAGAGCACTGACGACGTCGGATGGTTTAATCGCGGATGGTGTAGAGAAGAATCGCCTTGTTATACGCTCATTTGGTGAAAGTAAACCTATTGCGTCCAACGCAACGGCAGAAGGTAGAGCCAAGAATAGACGCTCAGAAATTTGGGCCTCTGCGAACGATGCCGCTAAAGTAGAAAATTAAGATTTAGGGTTTGGTTGTTGCTTGGTTCTTACTTAGTGCTTGGTTGTTGCTTAGTACTAGGTAATAACCCGCCCTAGATTGTCGCTCTTGGGATTTTTGTTACAACGTATACTAATGAATATTCGATTAAGTTTAACTGTCTGATACTAAAGAAATATTAATGCTTTTTGATAAGTTCTCTTCTGAAGGGATGCAAAAAAATATCGATGTCGATACTTGGGTATCTATATTGGATAACATACGAGACATAATGGACGCATCGAATGCGGGCATCATCATGATCTCTGATTTGAGTTGCTCTGGTTCTGAGAGTGTGTGGAGCTCCTCAAACATATCGTGTAACCAACATAAGAGCAAAATTAGCCTCTTTTGTGAGTATGTGCATAACGAAAATCGCACGGTCTATTTGAGTGGTCATGCTGGTGGTGATTCCGTTTCTGCGAATGGGGCGGATGCTTATAAGTCGTTTTGTGGCGTCCCGGTAAGAGATATCGATGGCGAAGTGTTTGCGGTGCTCTTGGTTTTTGATTTAAGCCCAACAGCGTATACCGAGAGCCAAGTTAGCTTGATTGAAAATATATCGACTCTATTGCGTTCTGAAATTCTATTAAAAGAAGAGAGCCGGATTTTATACAAGAATAGTCACTTTGATATTATGACGACGCTGCTTAATCGAAGGGGCTTTTTCCACGAATTCAATAAAGCAAACATCAGCGATGGTGAGATCGTTTGTTTGTATTTCGACTTGGATAATTTGAAGTACATCAATGATACCTATGGCCACTTCAAAGGTGATGACTATATCTCTGGCTTTGCGTCATGCATAAAAAACAATTCAAAGTACAACATTATATCGGCTAGGGTCGGTGGTGATGAGTTCATTGTCGTCATACACTCAGAAGAGGCTGGTTATGCTTCTGAGTTGGTCAATAACATTCACGCTGAATTCGATGATTTCATTGAAGGCTTTCGTTGCGATGATGAGGTGCCACTCGGTTTTTCATATGGTTGTGGTACGGCGGATTCCCGAAGTTTCAACATCATAAATCTAATAAAGTCTTCCGATGAAAACATGTACCTCAATAAGAAGAACAAGATTTAGATGTTCGTGACAGGCGTAAAAAAGCCCACTAGTGTGGGCTTAGATGTAGATGTAGATGTAGATGTAGATGTAGATGTGGGTGTAGTAGTCTTCTCAACTAAGCTCGAATGATCATTTGCTCGCGCTCAGGACCTACCGATACCATCACAATTGGTACACCCATCAGCTCTTCGATACGTGTAACGTAATCTTGTGCTGCTTGAGGAAGGCTCTCAAACGTACGGCAACCCGTGATGTCTTCATCCCAGCCAGCCATATCTTCATATACAGGTTTTAGCTCAGCCGTTTGTGGCCAAATCGGGTTTTCAGTGTGTTCACCAGAGTAAGCGGTACAGATCTTAAGTTCAGACAAACCAGACAGGCAATCAATCTTAGTCAGTGCGATTTCCGTTGCAGCTTGCAGGTCAACACCGTTGCGAGTTGCTACTGCATCAAAGTAACCCATATCACGTGGGCGACCCGTAGTTGCACCATATTCGTTAGAGCTTTCGCGGAAGCTGTCTTGCTCTTCCATAGCAGTTACTAGCGTGCCAGTACCAACAGACGAACTGAACGATTTAGCAACGGCAATAACACGCTCAGGGCGAAGAGCGGGTAAACCGCTACCAATGCCTGCATAAGCTGCGGTTACATTCGAAGACGTTGTCCAAGGGTATTCACCGTAGACAAGGTCACGACCTGCACCTAGCTGAGCTTCAAACAATAGGTTCGCGTCTTGTGATTGCAGTGCTTTTAGCGGCTCAGTTACGTTGCAGATGAACGGGCGCCACGCTTTAGTCACTTCAAGTAACCACTCTGTCATTTCAGAAGCTGTCTGAGTGAAATCACATTGAGGGTATAGAGCCTTCAGTTGAGGCATCTTCCAATCAAGCAGGAATTGAATGCGTTGCTCTAAAATCTCAGGCTGATTCAGCCAACCCACAAGAATGCCTTTCTTCATTACACGATCGCCGTACGCTGGCGCAATACCTTGACGTGTTGAACCGTAAGCGCTATCGCCCAAACGCTCTTCTTCAAGCGTATCTTCAAGGGCGTGTAAAGGAAGGCACAGTGTCGCACGATCTGAGATCGCCATTTTCACTTTGATGCCAGCCTCTTGAACTTCTGCAATCTCTTGAGTTAGCGCAGCAGGGCTGATCACCATGCCTGGGCCCAGAACCGCTGTACAATCAGGATTAAAAATACCACTAGGTAGTTGGTGCAGTTTGAATGTACCGAAGTCATTTACTACGGTATGGCCTGCATTGTTTCCGCCTTGAAAACGAATGCTAGCAGAAGCTTGGTCTGCTAAAAAATCGACGATGCGGCCTTTGCCTTCATCACCCCAGTTTGCGCCCACAACAACGATAGATGGCATAATTTTTCTCCTAACTGATTGAGAAATCATGTTAGGCCTACAAAGTGGATAAGAGAAATTAATTATCTTTATTATCTTGATAAGGATTTCATATATCCTTAAAGTCTTAACCTACAAGCGAGACTCCTTATCATGTTCGTTCCTCACTGTAGGGAATGACGGGGTGGGGTGTAAATCGTAGTAGAGAGTGACGCGATTGCAGTTCCTTACGACTGGAAGTGACGAACCTAACGTCGACTCGATTTCGTGGCGTCATTCCAGAACCGAGGAACGAGGTATCAGGAATCTCAAACCACAAGTGAGATTCCCTATCATGTTCGTTCCTCACTGTAGGGAATGACGATGGGGCATTCTTTACTTTAGGGAATGATGTAAGTAACACGAGAGAGGGGATATGATGCTCGATATTAATTTGTTGAAGACGTTTGTGACGCTTGCGGAGTACAAGCATTTCGGGAAAGCGGCCAATGCACTGCATATGACACAACCCAATGTGAGTTTGCACCTAAAACAATTAGAACAACAAACACGCATAAAGTTGATAGAGAGAAGTCCATTTCAATTGACTCAAGCGGGTGAGCGGCTATTGGAAACTAGCCAAAGAACGCTACTCGAACTGCAGATTTGTCAGGCCGATCTCAATGCGATTAACGACCTTAAAATAGGGACGTTAACTATTGCCGTAAGTGACATCATTTCCCGATTCTTGTTGATTCGCCCGTTTCAGAAGTTCAAAGCGCAGTATCCGGGTATCGATCTCACGTTGCTGAATACCACGTCATCTCAAGCATCGAGCCTAGTTAAGAATGCTCAGGCGGATATTGGTTTTGTTATAGCTAAAGAACAGCACAACGAGTCACTGTATTTTACTAAGCTTCAAGAGCTTTCATGGTGTGCGTTAGGCGATGGGTTTGATATCCAAGACTCTGACGAAGAACTCACCTTGATTCTACTTGGCCACGATACGAGAACCCGTGACTTCATTGATGAAGGTTTACCAAGTTTGAACCTACCTAGTTATAGGGTGATGGAAGTAGGGAGCGTAGACGCTCAAATCGATTGGGCGGAAGCGGGATTTGGTGTGGCGATTGTTCCTGAATTTGCGGTATCCACCAAGCAGCATCTGCATTCGAAAGTGACACCGTTGATCAACTTTTCTAGCACCAGTCTTGGTTATATTGTTCGGCAGAACCAAGTGTTGTCGAAAGCCACCAAGCAGTTGTTAGGTTGGGTGAATGATGAGATTACTCTGTTGCAAAACCAATAACTCCTTCTGATGTTAGTAGCCCACTTCGTGTGGGCTTTTTTGTGTCTGCAAAGCGCAGCTGTTTCTCCACCTAATAGGCAGTCGAGCTAATTAGATCGCCCTATAAATTATTACTCTCCCAAATCAGAGCTTTAAAATTCATCGTTGACAATGTTTGATAATCAAACTAAATTCCATTTATTGATTTGATTATCAAACTACTTGTGAGTCAAAGCACTTTCTTGAGCAAGATTAATCTGTAACTACTCCTAACATTGAACACACTAGCTAAGGACGCCATTTTGAGTTTTCCAACACGTCATCAACACAACTTTTTTTCACATAACAGCCAAGGTGAGAAACGCACATTCTATGTTCTGTTATTGACCGTCATCACCATGATTGTCGAGATCGTTGCCGGTACTATTTACGGCTCTATGGCGTTACTTGCCGATGGTTGGCACATGGGGACGCACGCTGCAGCGTTTGGTATCACCTTATTTGCATACCGTTATGCGAAGAAGCATGCCGAGAGCGAACGTTTCTCTTTCGGTACTGGCAAAGTTAGTGTGCTAGGGGGCTACACCAGCGCGATTGCATTGGGTATTGTGGCATTATTAATGCTGGTGGAATCAGTGCATCGTTTATTTAACCCACAAGCGATTCAGTTTAATGAAGCGATCATCGTTGCTTGTATTGGTTTAACCGTGAATGTAGTGAGTATGTTTTTACTCGGCGATCACCATCATGATCACGGACACGAGCATGGCCATGATCATAGTAAGAACCATGGCCATTCGCACGGTCATTCACATAGTCATGATCACGACAGCGACCATGGTCATAAACATGTTGAGCATCACGGACACCATCATGATCACAACCTACGTCATAATCTGGCGAT
>NZ_CAWNBB010000028.1:0-29101 GCF_963872585.1 Vibrio sp. 10N.222.47.A9
GCTCTAACGAACTTTGGGGCATAAATCGTTTAGAGCCGATGATCTAACTCTTGCGTTCCACATGCCCTGATATTGCGCAAAAACGATCAATCTTTATTGGAATCGACAACGACGGTATCTTGCATTGGTTTTCTCCAAGCGTAATCAAGCAAGCTTGGCGCCTCGTCAGTCGCCTAACTTGGGTGCCAGTGGCGGGGGGAAGAATATCTTCGTTGTTATCACCCATGAAAAAGGCACGCCGTGTGGCGTGCCTTTTTAGAGTGTGGTTGGCGTTAAGGAGGCTAGTAGTTAAAGCCCACCAAACGGTGCGATTGCGGCACTTGGTCGTAACACGGGTATTTAGTTTGTAAGCCATACATAATCAAGCCTGTGACTTTACCAAATGATGCATCGCCGTTGTACATATCAAAGCGATCAGGCATATATTGCAAGTCGCGTTCTAACCCATACCAAATAATATTCTCAATGAACTCAGTCGGTTTTTTTGCGTTGTGACTGACTGTCTTCAAGCTGCCGCCGGCTGGACAAAACCACGGCACCACATTGGTCTGGATTTGTTGGTTAATACTGCCGATGTGCGCGGCCTGCATTCCCCACAAAAACGCTTTGAGTTTGGCGTGCTGTTCGGTGCCAGGCTGGTCAAGGTAGCGGATGAAATAAGAAAGGTTGTCGACCTGATCCATCTTCTCTTGCTTATATTCTGATAAGTCATCCGATTGGTATTTGGTGTTCAGTTTTTCGATAAGCTGCTCTAACGCTGGGCTTTTGTGCCACGGCTGCGCCATAGCCGGTAGGCTCATCAACACACTGAGTAAACCGCCTATTATCCATTTCATATGTCACTCCAACCCTCACCAATATAGTCACCATATTAACACAACTTACTATGTGTTTAAATATACAGCGCTGTGTGTTTAACCATTATCTTTAGGCGGCATAAGGGGATAGCCCGCAGCGGGATAATTGGCCACTTCATTCGATTTAATGGGGGTGGTATCGACTTCCGCCTCGACTTTATTTTTCACCTCATGATCGCCTTCGACGGTCGGTGTTGGGGCCGTCTGCACCTCATTTTGCAAATGTCCCGCGTAGAGTAAAGCATTCCCCTTCACGTTATGGTAAGTGCTGTCGACAAACAACTCACCACTCTCATTGACCTTAAACATGTCAGCGGCCACCTCCTGTGTTTTGGCTAACGATTGTTCAGCGCCTGTATTAGCCATCGTTTTTTGCTCAGGCGTGAGCGTTGGCGGTTGCCCTAAGTCCTTGGGTTGATACAAAGATTTGAGCTCATTGAGTGACGCTTTTGAGGTGTTGACGCCATATTGCTCCTGAAAGCCATCGGTACGGGTGTAATCCTCAAAAGCGCGCCTAACGTCTTGCATGTCTTCCGGCTGACTGGCATTCATCAAGCGGGCCACTTCTTTAGGGTCTCCCAGTGTCGATTTCTCTAAATACTGCTGGAAACCGGTGATGGCACTGGCACTGAAATTCACCGTGTCGTTTTTCAATCTCGATTGCATGTGGCTTAGGCTGTCGACCTGTGCGTTCGATTCATTGACCGCGGCCGCGGTTTGTTGAGTGCGCTGCGCATTGATCGCAAAGTCGTGCGCGTATTGCTCAGCTTCACTGCGATTTTCTTTCGCATCGAGTGTGCGGCCTGCGCGCTGCATCTCCGTCGCCCCTTCACTGTATTGCGAAGTCGCTTGGGCTAGGGCTTGTTTCTGCTCTGCGTTCATGTGACTGAATGACTCTCTATCCTCCTCACTCCAACTGGCACCGGCTTTGGCGCTCGTCCCAAAGAATTTCGGGGTGCCCACTTCAACGCCGGCATTTTTCGCCGCCACATACGCCTGCGCTTGATCATGCGTCCAGCCCATGGTCTCAGACACACTCTGAATCGCCGAGTCCATTTTCGAGTGGGATTGACTGATTTGCCCTTCGGTCGACATCGTTTGACCGTCGCCATAAGAGCGGTTTTTACTCCAGTTGTCGTTCCAACGGTCACTTTGCTGGAAGCCTTTCGAGAAGCTGTCGTTGAAACTGTTCATATTCTGCGTCTGCGCGGTTTTTGCGTCCGAATATTGGTCGTTGACGCTGTTTTGCAGCATGTTCGAGGCTTGCGCTTGCCATAAGGGTTTGGATTCCGCTTCCTGCGCGTTATACAGCCTGCGGCCATCTTCATTTTGTAAGCTCGTGATGCTTGACCCATCCCGTTGCTGAGCGGTGTTCATCCCGGTTCTTAGCAGCATGTTGTCATCAAACTTGTTGGCTGAGGTGTTATTGAGGCTGTGGTTTTGCATTTGCAGATTACCAAAGTCCATGTTACCGGTGGAAGACGCCGCAGAGACGCGGGCGTTGGTGCTGTTGATCATCCCCGCCAGTTGGTAGTTCATGGCTTGCGCCGCGGCCACGCCCCCTTGCAATATTTTCCCCGCAAGCACTGGAATGGTCATCATCAAAAATCCGGCCATGTAGCCGTAGCGCATGTGCAGCTCATCAATCGCATTGCTGTTCGATAATGAGAGTCCTCGCATTGGGTTCGCGGTCGCGCTTGAGTGCGACTCAAGAGTCCACGTCATGATCGCATTGAGTATCGCAAACAGGGCCGGCCAAGTGGCGAGGTAGGCGAACGTCTTGATGTAGTTGGTCAGAACCATCTTGGTGAGCGCCGGAATGAGTGCCGCCGCCGCGACCATGAACCCTAGACAGCTAAACAGGGTAAAGAGCATCGTGTGCAACATCGGGATAAACTCTCTGGCCTGCATGCCAAGGGTCGCCCACATTGAGGTTTGCTGCATCTTGTTCGAGGTGTACGCGTAATTCATCGCACTGGCGGACGGGTCGAGGGTGTTGATGCTGTAACGCATCGCGTTCATCGCCATGTTGTGCTTGAGGACATCGACCGCGTTGTTGCTGATACCAATGAATTTCTGATAACTGTTCGACATCGCATTTTTTACGTGCGCCTTATAGGTCGACGCTTTGTCGCCGTGCAGGTAAGTCGCAATCAAATCGAGCTCAATCGCCGCGGAGGTGGTGAATTTGGCCTTGATGTCAGGGTACACCTCTTCGCAGGTTTTAAAGGTTTGATTGAGATCGTTGAGTATCACACCGCGCAGTGGGCTCATGTTTTTGGTATCTAAGAAAGCAAACGTGTCCGGCGCGTTCATGAGTGCGTTCCAGGTGTACTTTTTATTGATTTGGATGTCGCCAATAATGCAGTTTTGGAAAAAGTCATTCCATAAACGGCGCAGCGCCACGTCTTTTAAATCACTTTGACGCGACAGCTGATACAACTCGGACCCAAACATCATGCCGGTGCGACCGTAACGCTCATCGTCGGTGGTGGTAAAAATGGACTCGATGGCGTCGGCCGTGCCGACCATCATGGTCGAAAAGAACCACGTCGGCAGGGCAATGAGATAGGGCACGTTGGCCACCGAATACCCCGCCGTTGGCTCGGTCTTATCGATGACTTGCATGGTGACAGTTTGTTTTATCAACATCGAAGGCACCAGGGCGAACACAATGGCCCAAATGTAGATGTGTTTGGGGTTACGTGTCGCCACAAAGTACGCGTAGGTCATCGCGGCGCCTATCATCAAAGAGATGGACATCATTGAGGCGAACGATTGGCTGACAAAAAAAGTGGCGATGGCATTGAGCGCCTTTTGTATCGCCGCGCCTTGGGTGTAAGTGTAATATTCGAGTGTCACATTAGCCTCCAAAGGACAGGTTCTGCAGCAGTTGTTTGTTGATTTTGCTCATCGCTTGCGAGTCGCTCTCTTTATACGCCTGCGTCAATTGCTCTTGGGTCAATATCACACGTTTCGCTTTGTCTGAGAGTCCATTGGTGAAGTCGCGAGCGCGGTCGATGTCTGACATGATTAAAGCGATGTCCTTGCTGTCCACTTGCGTGTGGTTCAGTGACGTGGTCACCACCGTCAGCATGTTTCTGAGGTAGCGGGTCAGCAACTCAACCGAGATGACGCGCGCGTACGCCGAAAAGTTCGGGTAACGGTTGCTTCTGACTGAGCCGATGAACACCGCCAGCACCGGCGTGTCGGTGTACTCCAAAAAGCTTTTTTGATTGTCGGTGAGCCCCGTATCATTGGCGACACTGATGTATAAGGCTTCTAACGTTTGACGAATACGCACTTCGAGCCCTTTGTCTTGCGCTAAAGTCAGCTCTTTTTTCTGCGGAGACAAACAGGCTTTCTCATCGGTGTTATCACACTTGTAATACTCAATCTTCCCCCCTTTGAGCATCGCGTCCACCAAGTTATTGTTGTCCGCTAACAAGGAGGCGTAGTATTTGGGGCGACCGTTTGCGTCATAAATATACGTCCCTGACAGGCTCATCAAAAATTCAGCCAGCGCTTTATCTCCCGCTAACCAGCCATTTTTAAGCGCCGCTGACCAAACGATGTTGTGGCTGGTCTTGGCGATGTCTTCCAACCCAGCACTGCCATCCGCGCGAGCGCGTGCGACCTGTACGTTCGACTGACCGCCCACACCACACTCCACTTGCGCGCCGACCCAATCATCAAACACGTTGCCTTTGGTGCCGATGGTGGCGCAGACGTGCTTTTTCGCCGCCGGACCGCCAAAGGTAGCGGCCAGTCCACTGACCCCCGCCTGCGCCGCTTCACAAGAGTTGATCGACTGATTGAGAAACTTATCGGCAATGTTTTGCAGGTTGTCACGAATTTGTTTGATTTGTGGCGCCCAGACTTGAAGCGCTAAGTCGACCGCAAACGGCGCCGCGTTTTGCACCACCGCTTTGCCAAATTGCACGAGACCGTCGGCGTTGATATGAGAAAATCCCCCCATGAAGGCGTCAATCCCGCCACAACCCATTGAGACCTCGGGCAAGTGCACGCTCATGAGCTGCGCACTTTTTATGGGGGTGCGAGCATACAAAGAGCCGCCATTGTAATAATTCGCGGCTTGGCCTTTGAAAGCATTGGGGTGGGTGACATTGGCGTTGTAACCGAGACCATTAAAAAAACCGTCTAACGACGAATTGACGCCGCCGGCGTAGGAAGCGCCAGTGAGTAACCCGCTGAGCATCAAGGCGATAAGACGGGCTCGCCTTGGTGGGGTGGGGTGAGGTCGGATCATCGTATGGCCTCTAAGGTGTCGGCATCGCTTAAAATGTGGCGAATACTGGTTTCTAACTGCACCTCCGACACATCGCCAATAGACACGCGCACAAATTTCTGAGAATTGACGTTTATCAAAAACGTCGCGGGCACCGTGATGTTGCGGGGATTGTCAAAAAACATCTGACTCACCGCGGGTGTCGCCGGAATAGGGACGGGGTAATGAGGAACGGCTTGGCCATCCAGCGAAAAGGCGTACGTCAGCAGTTGTTGCCGATGGGTCACTCGTTTGAGTTTCGGTGCAAAACGGTGGCAATAAGGGCAATCACTGCGAAAGAAGAACACCATCGCGTAATCGTCATTGGGCGCAGCCTGCACCGTAGCGAAAGGCGAAAGCAGCAAAAAGAGTAAAGTAAGGGTGCGTATCAACATGATGATGTTCTCTTGGTTTACCGTCATTTAAGGACGTGAAGGCGCAAAACAGGGGAGAGATTTGAAGCAGCAAGACTCTGCGCGCTAAAAATCGGGCGTTTGATAGTCATTGGCGACGTTGTAGAAACGACCCAACAACGCGGTTTGTGAAATAAACCCGTAAGCGAGCGGCTTCATCTCACCCGTATTGGGGTTGACTAAAATCAGGGCAGGCGCATAAGGCACCTCGACTTTGTTGTCGTTATTGCGGTTATCTCGAATACCGGAGACAAAGGTCTTATCACGCGATAATCCTAAAATCTCAATCCCGTGCGTATCGGAAAAGGCTTGCAGCGACGGGGCCAATTGCTGACTGAGACTGTCTTGGCCGTCATACACAAAGAAAAACCCCCAACCTTCGCCGCGCATGTGCGCCACAGCGTCGATTTTCTTCTCCCGTTCGAGCTTATGATAGGTGCCGCGCGCCGCAAATTCAGCCGGACGATCTTTGAGGTAAGAGAGCTCAGGGTGTTGGAGTAACACCTTTTTGAACGTCATGCCCGTTTCACTGGTGCGCTCACCAATGTATTGGTGAAGTTGCATGACTGTCTTGAGCTTGTCCTCATCTTTCGAATGGATGGTGGCGTCGTTGAGCGCTTCCTTGTACGTCTCATGAAACCAGTCCATCTGTTCGGTAGCGCTCATGATCCTCGTGGTGGTATTGGGCTCAAGGGGTTTTGGGGGCGGCGGGGTTAAGGTTGGGGCCGCATGGGGCTCGTTATACCACTTCCAACCTTGCGGGTTAGACGAGGCTTGGGCGCTGAACGCGCCCATCAATCCCAACATCAGGGCGACCCTCACCAAAGGGGTCGAAAAAGAGGGCATCACGTTATGGATCTCCTAAAGCACTGGATAACCGATGTTGAATTTCTTGGCTAGACGGCAAGTGGGTGTTGCTGTTCATCTCACCAAAGAAATCCGAGAAATCGATATCTTCAAAGTTAATTTGCTGCATCTGCTCTGGGGTGATCGCCCCGCAGATGGGCACCTTAGCGGTGCCCAAGCTCAATCCCAGTTGGTCGCGCGTTCCTTGCTCTTGAATAATGCGCGCCAATAAGCTGTCGAACACGCAATAGGTTCTCTTCTTGCGTAAGCATTGCCCGAGTACTTTTTCTGCGCAGTAACTGCCGAGATAAATGGTCAATTTGTCATCTTTCGCTTTCCCCAGGGCTTTTTCTTCTTCGCTGCACTGCGCGAGCCCCACATCGGTGCCCCAACCGCCATCTTTACAGCAGTCCGAAATGCCGAGCATTTTTTTGGTGCACTTCTGACCTTGCCCAGTAAAGATGAGAGGCGGATCACCGAGCCCTTCTGCCGCTTTGGCCAGCGCCGCTAAAGCCGCCGCCGATTCATTAAAATCACTGGAGGGCTCAGGCGTGCCCGCATAGCAATCACCGTCGAGACAAAAACTTTCTTCGCCACAGGTTAAGTTGGTGGCGCTGCAGCGCTTCTCTGGGCAGGATTTTTTGAGCTCTTCCTCGATGCACACGCCTTTTTGTTTGGCACTACAATGCGTCGCGGTGGTGGTGCAATCGGTCGGCAGCGCATTACACGTATTGTCCCGAGAACATTGGTGGTTAACTTGGTATTTCCAGCAATCGAGCGTGGTGGGCACGCCGTTAATGCGGCGTGTACCTCGCCCCTCTACACAGGTTTGAGACACAACTTGACACTCACTTAATAGGTTGCAATGAGTGGTCCAGGTGAGGGTGTTTTTGATGCAGTTTCCACCCGATAGGGTAAAGCCCGCAAGACAAGAGAGTGAAGCATGCATACTTTGAGGGACATTACCGCACATTTCATAGCGAGTGTGATAGCGCCTACCGTCCCTGCAACTTCGGGTTACCCGTTTACTAATAAAGGCACCTAGAGAATACCCTTGGTTCATTGAGACTCGCTGACCATTCCAAAAAAAATCTGAATACCCTCCACAATCACCAGAACGAACGGAAGCGTAATTATTACTGTCATTACGACACTCCCTCACGGTACGGTGACACATATAACCTTGACGAGACCACCCTGATGGGCAACTGTAAATCACCGGAGACGTGACCGCGGTGAACGTCGGCATTTTAGTGCAAGGCACGGTGTTATTGGTCGGTTGACGACACACTTTGGGGATGTCATCGATGACGCATTGCGTCGCGTTATCACAATCGACGTATTGATTGGACAAGCCATGAGATATCTCATAAGCATTATCCTGGACCATGAGAGCAAATTCATACGCCGGATCGCTTTTCACATCCGGCCGGCCTTTATCGAAACGGGTTTGCACGGCTTGCGCCTTATCATTGGATTGATAATGAGTGCGCGCGTTCGCGTCCATATTGCCGTCGTTCAACTGAGCCTGCTCTGGGTTACGCAGATCATTGTCACACCCTTGCCCCGCGCAGTAATCCCCCACATCGAGCTTCCCCTTCGCCGTTGAAGGGATATTTTTCTGCGCGCTTTTCACCCAATCCACATTGTCGTAATAATGGTCGCCTTGGCTTGCGAATGCGCCGCTAACGATGGCCAGGCTCGCGATCAATAGAACGTGTTTCACGGCTGCCTCCTTAAGACGGCATTCACCACCTCGGGATTGTCACCACGAGCCAATTGATTCAGCGCATCGGGGATCGAGAGGTTGCCTTTAATGAGGTCATAGTCCGTTTCATTGCACGGCTGCTTGGGTAAGCACTTGCCGGATTTTACCGCCACAAACGTTGGCACTTCAGTCACCGAGAAGGTCCGAAACCACTCAGGGTTAATGGCAAAACCACTTTGAATGGGTTGGTCTGGTTGATGGGTTTTCAGTAGCGATTGAATGCGCCTTGCGGTCGCCGGAAAACCGCTTGGCAACACACCGCGTATCACCAAAGGCACTTGCCATTGCTCACTTTGTTTTAAAAGCGCGCGCAAGGACGCCTCTGGCATGGTCAAAGACACAAACACCATGACCCCCGTTGGGGCGGCTTTGGGGTTTTGCGTGGGTTCAGGAATATCAATGACGCGCTTAAGGTGTTGCGGCTTGAGCTTATCTTGCCAAAAACGTGCCATGGCTTTCGCATCAGATGCTATCTCATCGCTGGCGCGTTGCTGGGATTGAAAATGACGTTCGAGCTCGGACGGCATGGCTGTTTGCACCATTGTTTTTTCAAGCTCGGTGAACGCTTGAAGCTCTTCTTGAGTGTACGCGTGACACAGCGTCGCCGCGCACAAGGCAGCCGTGGCGACTAGGGATTTCAAGGGGGACATAAAGACCTCAAATAAATAAAAGCTCCACGCAAGCGTGGTACTCCTTTTGACAGGGCAGGCAAGCCTACCCAGCCAAAAGCGAGCTCAGGGTGAACAGCGCCAAAATGCCGGTTTTATGATGAGGGTGATAAGTAATGACATTAAATGCTCGCTGACTGAAAGACATGTTGGTACTGCTTTTTAATCTCTCCCAATGATTGATAGGCATAGGGGTGCCCCCCGTCTAGAGAGTTCCATCGCTTTCGAGGTAAATTATCATTTATCGTCTCATCATCAATACCGCATTGCCGGTAATACTCAATCAACGCGACATCCAAACACTCGCCTCGGCCATGGCACTGACTGCACCACCCTTGATCGGCCACCAGGTAGCCATAATGCTGAAACACCCCAGGCGCACAGGCATCACAAATCTGACTAGGAAGAGGGGGCGGCGTCTCGTTTTTGATGGCCTGATGGACGTCATTCGGGCTCAAGGTATAGGTAAATAAGGGTTTTAGCGCATCATTGATGAGCGCTTTTTTCTCACGTTTTCTCAGCTTGAGCGGCGCGAGCAGGGCGGATAATTCACTCTGTTGATGACGATAATTAAGCGCACCGTGAGAGAAAATCAGTCGAACACCACTTTGCTGGCACTGTGCAAAAAAAGCCGAAAGCAACGCTATCTTAGGTTTGGCGTTAATTGAAAATAATGGCACGTTATACTCCTAGATGAATGACATCATGTGACTGAGCGTGAGCACTTTGCTGGTTTGCCTTGCCCATCGCATTGAACTAGGCTGTCTTAAAAGTCAGGATGGCGTATTACCGAGGGGGATGATTGAAAACAGAATTTACGCAACAAGACGTGGCTAAACTGCATTTTTCACACCGAGTGCTCTACCAAGGGGTTTCAAACGTCAAAGAGAAGTTGATTCACTCCAACGGCCCTCATTGGCATGTGACGACGGTTCGATTATCCGATGTAGTGGGGAGCTTAGACCCTCGATACGCAGGAAAATCGTGGCTGGCACTCTTCCCTTGTATCGATGCCCTTGATGGATTGAAGCGTGGTCATCAATACGCTCGAAAGCTTCAACAATCCCCCCTGTATTACCTTCCTGAGCATGAGAAGCGAAATGTCTCTTTTCGTAATATTGATGGCGAACTTTATATTAATGATGGCCACCACAGAACCATCATTGGCCGCGTGTTCTTAGAGGCTAATGGTTTCGAGCCCGTCTTTCACAATGTGGTGGTGGGGCATTACACTGGCGGATTAAAGCATCGATTACAGATCTTACCGCGGCGTCTGAAACGCCAAGGGATAGGCGTTTTCAATCGCGATTATCGATTGGTAAGACGGCGCCTCACCTCTTAACCCCCATCGCGCTTTGGGGAGCTGGCGCTCTATGGTGTCCTCCTCAATGCCGCATTGTCGATAATGCTCAATTAACGCGGCATCAATGCACGCCCCATTGTGATGACACTGACTGCACCAACTGCGTTGTGATAAATGCCCGCCGTAGTAGTCAAACAACCCGGGCGCGCAGCGTTGGCACAATTGGCAAGGAAAGGCGGGGGGCTCAGCGCTGTGGATGGCCGTGAAACAGGCGCTGGGGCCGACATCAAAAACCGACAAGGGTCGAAGAGAGTGTTCGAGAAGGCGGTGCCTTTCCTCATCCGATAGCGTCAATGGTTGGAGTAATCGCGCAAGGGCGTTTTCGCGCTCCTGTAGCGACGCGAGGTGGGGAGGAAATTGAAGCCGAACCCCTCTCTGCCGAGCGAGCGATAAAAACGCCGTCAAAGCATCATCAGGCAGGCGACGCCTCAATAGGAATGTGTCCAGGGCGCGACGCCCTTTGAGTACAAGAGACATTCATTTCTCCTTACGTTCAGGTTAAAGAAACACGCAATTGCGCTTACGCCACTGAACGTAACCGAAGTTATCGCCCGTAGTGGGGTTATCGTGGCCCATTTCCCAAATGGTGGTCGTCGTGGTGTAAGGGTGACACCATGCGGCGTCCGTGATCGGCGCGCTCATTTGATAACGGTATCGAGACTTGGGTAAGATTGGCGTCGGGTATTGATAACAGACCGCCCCATCTTCGCCGCGCGTCTCCCACACCATCCCTTGCCGGTGCAACTTGTAATTGAGCCGCTCCATAATGAGGGTGCCCGCTTGTATCGGGGTGTCTCGATAGTTGGTGTTGCCCGTTAACGGGTAAGCGCTGCCTTGAGAGCCCAAACACCAAAACAAAAAATCAAACGGGAGCACCACATTGGTCGTGGTGGCAATGGACTCCGGTACGCACGCTAACTGTGCAATGGGGTTACCAAACAAAATCGCTTCGGGGTTTAAGATAAACGCCAGCTCGTCGTCGTCCCACAGAGGGTCGACCTCGGTCAGGTAGGCCACATCAAAGTTATCGGTGGCCATGCACGCCGCCGATTGCATCAATTGCAGCCAGTAGATGAGGGGGTATTTGTACCAGTGCGCGTGATAAAACCCGCCATCACTCGAACCGGAATCGCGCGCGGTGGTTCGACCGCCAAGTTTTTGCTGATTGGCGCCGGCCAGTTGCATCCCCATGTTGACCATGCAATAGGGCACTCGCGTCACATCGGTCAGCGCGTACGGCTCCCAATAACCAATGTTTAGCCCAATTTGCATGAAAATCGGCGGCGGTTTTGGACAAAAAGAGATCGGCATTGTGGGGTTGTTGGTGTCAGGGTAAATGGATGGAATGAGGGGCACAGAGCCCAGCGTCATCGGAAATAGGCAGCTCCAACACACGTCGGTGATGGGGTTGATAAATCGGCTGACGCACGCGGGCCCTCCGGCCTTCGCGGTCGAACTGACCAACAAGGCGCCGCACAGGGTCAGTAATCCGAGGAAAGACGATATTTTCATGGTTGCGCTCCCACCACAATGTGTTGCACATCAAACTCTTGAACGCGCCATGCGTGCCCCGACTGCTCGACAAGACTGGGCACCGCTTGGATGTGAAGCCGGTCGCTGAGCGTCCCTTGTTGGTCGAAGTTCATGCGGGTATTGAATCGTTTGGCCGCCTGATTGGGGCTGCCACCGGTTAAAATGTAGCGAAGGGGCTTGGCATGCTCTAGGTTGGCCACGAACTCGACTTGCTTGGCATCACGCGCATCAAAAAAAACCAGCAGGTTTGAATACTCAAACTGCGGTAATTTTGCGCCCGTTGGCCAAGTGCGGGTATCAAAGGGATTCACTCGCGTCCCCGCTTTGGCAAAGACTCGCCCCTGGGCATCGGTTAAATCCTTGGGCACCGTGATGCTGGGATCCACCAAAAACGTTTTGGGGGTGGTCGTGGTCGATAAGGAAAGCGGCGGCGGCGTTTCCACGCTTTGTTTCACTTGCTCAGCAAACTCGGTTTGCATTTGCTCAAGTTTGCCCGTTGCCTCGAAGTGTTTAAGCCGCGCCTCTATCCACGTCAGCATGTCGATTTCGCCAATCGGGAACGTCGGTCCCATTCGACCTAAGTCCTTCGCCACCGCCCCTAACGAAAGCAGCAGGGCGAAGACCATCATCAGGTGTCGCATACTGACTCCTACGGCTCATAGCGCTCAACAATGGCACGTTGGATGTGCGCGGTGATGTCCGGTGTGCCGCCGACGACCGCGGCGCTGACCAACACCACTTGCCCTTGCTCAGTGGCGTAACGCGCCACTTCTTCGTTCATGACGCGGGCAAAGTGCGCCAATTTATCCGTTTGCTCCGGCAGAGAAAGGGGGGATTTCAGCAATTCTTTATGGTATTGGTCGAGGGTGCTTTTTACGTCCATGCTGACTAAGGGAGGCGGCGACTCCAACGCTAAGGTGGTCACCACCGAGGAGGCAATACTCACGCACGCCACTATAAATAGGCCATGTAAATCAAACGTCATGGGAAACCCCTTGTGCTTTTTGTTGAAGCGCTTGCTGATAGTCGGCGATTTCTTGACCGTAGAAATGTTGCGCGGTCGCTTCTATCGCTTCGATACTCGGCATGCCTTGTTTCACTAAGTTTTCGCAGTATTCAAATTCGGTCGCTTCGGTGCTGTAGCACGCTCGCGTAAACGGATCGGAAAACACGCGGTGATAGGTGGTGTGGCCACCGGCTTTGATGCGCACGCAGCTGTACCCAGCGTCCCCAGCCCGTGGGAAACTTTTGATGATCCCTTGCTCCATTTCGTTGAACGCCTTGGGGTTGTCTTGCAAAAACTTTTCAAAGCCTTCGCCTTGGCGCAGCGTAATGTGAATATCGGAATTATCGTAAGAGGCGCGCGCTTCTTCGTTCACAAAAAAGTCCCCAATACCTTGGGTCACCGTACAAAATGATCCCCCAAATTTACGCGCGGTTCGATAACCGGTGTTAATGAAACTGCGCGTCTGGGCGTTGGTGCCTGACATCAAGCTCCACGCCTCTTCGATGATGCACATTTTGGGGGTTGAGCGAGAGCCTGAGAGGTACATCTGCTGGTTGATGGACACAATCAGCGCAAACACCACCGGACGCAGCACATCTTCAGGGAACCCTTCAAGCTCTAGGGTGGTGATATCCACCGTGGGATCGAGCATTGAAGGCTTATTGAACGTGTCGCCATAAATGCCCTTTGCGCAATATTTATTCAGTTGTACGGCGATGTCTCGAATACGGCGATCGTGGCCATGTTCATCGGCCAACGTAAACAACTGCGCTTGGACGTCATCCACAATCGTTATGGTGCCATTGTCCTCCCACGCCCGTAAAATGGCGTCACCCAGCACCGCCATCTGATAGCCTTCCAATTCAGCATGAGGCGACGCGATGGTCGCGAACAAGGCGGTGATGTTGCTGAGCGCTTCTTTCATCGGGTCGACGTTCTCTCCGTCGACCGGCTCGTGATGCGCGCTGTTTTTGACTTGTTCTAGATGGGTAAACGGATTAAGGAAAATATTGGTGTGATTGAGGTAGGTGCCCCCGAGCATCAAGGTGAGCTTTTTGTAACTGTCCCCTTTGTCGAGGATCCAACACTTCCCCCCTTTGGCGTAGACGCTGCGCACCAAGCCCTGGGTAAAAAAGCTTTTCCCCGCCCCCGAGCCGCCGGTCAAGGCGATGTTTTTGTTGTCACTGCCACAATGAAAGGGGTCAAAAAACGAGATTTGCCCGCGCATCGTCGGCAGCAACATGCCACTGACCAGGCGTTTAAAATCGAGCACCATCGGAAAAAAATTGACCACGTTGGCACTTTTTAACGTTCGGACGCGACCCGCTCGGCCACAATCCTCCCACACGCCTTCGCTCATTAAAAACGGCAGCGCACTGAGCACGCTTTGACTTTGCATCATGATTTGCTCTTTGATGTCGAGTCCCGTGGCCGAAAACGCTTCTTTGGCCGATTGCACGTCGTGGCGCTGCTGCGCTTTATGGGTAAACAAGGTCAAGTTCAACACCATCGAGCACACCGAGGTCGCTTTGTCGGCCAACCCCTTTTGCAAGGCCGTGCGCTCTTCCAACTCTTCACCCGCAGTGGGTGAAAACATGGCCATCGGGGATTTCAGTGTTTTGGTCAAATCATTAATTTTCTTGTTGTTCTCGTGCTCAAAATTCCCCGTGACGTTGTGACGAAAACTCAACGACAACACATGTGGGCACGTCAACATGCGCGAGACATTACGAATTGATGCAAACGCTTCGGGCATCGCGTACAACCGAAAGTCGGTGGGGGCTCGAGAGAGTCCCATGCACACGGTGCGCCCGCGCGTCTCTTGACCGAAAGGATTGGTGTGACGCGTGGCAATGTGATCCCGTTTGATGATCATCTCGGTATCCGGCGACAGCACTTGGCGGTTGATCGGGTCGAACGGGTTGTAGTCACGCTCAATCGGGCGGTCTTGCTTGGCATCAAAGTTCAAGAGATCACCCGCAAAGGTAATGAGCCCTTTGGGGTCGACCCGCGCGGTCTCAACACCGAGTTGCAGCAGCGCCGTTTCCATCGCCGCGCGCACGTCATCCAACTTGTCGGTCTTTTTCTCTTTCGTCGACACGAAGAAATACGCGTCGTAATCGCGTAAATCAAACTTATGTCGCTGACGATGGAAAAACCCTTTCGCCGCAGAAAACCCCGCGTAGCGCACTTCTTCTTCGGCTAAACGCTGGCAAATACCGCCTCGCTTGGCCATGATGTCCCCATTGGCTTCTAAGTAATGCGCGACTCGATTGTGACCAAACATCGACAGTTGATAATCCCACTTATCACCTTGAGGGAAATCCATCACCATCTTGTTGAGCGACATCACCAATTCGTCATTGGCCCCGCCAAGCACCGTCAGCTTAAGCGCAAAGCCATACGATTTTCGGTTATGAAAGAGTTGGGTCTGCGCATCAAAGTCGCGGTACGGCAATTCATGATGGAAGTGGTTTTGATGCTGATTGGCGTCGGCGACTAAACCGCCAAGCCCCAACGAAGGTTTACGTTTCAACAGTTGACTGAGCATGCTTAATCCTTCCAGATGGCATTAGCGGGACGCCCAGACCAACGACTTTCATCGAGTATCACGTAAATATCCGTGGTGTCGACGTAATGCCCGAGCGTGTCCGTGAATGGGAAAATGGTGATTTTTCTCACCGTATCTTGAGTGCGTTTAGGCACCCCTTGACGATCGCGCCGTGGCAACGTTAAGAACACATTGTCAGGGGCCGCTTGCGCCGCAGACACCGGCGAGGCCCCCATCGGCTGGCGCCGTATCTCATCCATGGTGGTGCAACCGGATGTGCCGCCCACCTGCGTACAACTGAAATCTTCGCCCAGGCCTGCCGCGCAGCCACCGAGCAACAAGGGTAAAAACACAATGAGTTTGTGCATGACGTTTCCTTATTTTTGACCAAACGGCGACGACGGCACTTGGATGCCTTGCGCGTTGATTTGGTTCGCTAATGGGTTCTGAGTCACGTTGCTGATCACTTCCATGAGTTGATTCGATTGAGAGGACTGCTCTTGGGCTTGGGCCTGTTCATACTCGGCCGCTTCCAGCGGATCGAGCGGGAACCCCTCCAGAAAGACGATGTTGACCACCGAGCCTGGATTGATTTCAACAATGGGGTGATACATCTCTGCCAGTCCGATGTAGTAATCGGCCAACTTCGCGCCCACCGACGCGGTGGCATTCCCCAACAAGTTGAGGCCAATGTCTTGCCCCGAGACGCTGCTCGTTGAGCCAAGCGCCGAGGTAGACGTGGTTTCCGACAAACCTTTACCGGCTTCCCCAAGCCCCGTCAAAATGCCAGAGATGCCGGCCATCTGTACCACTTTGCCATTTTTTAAAATGGTGGTACCGCGAATGCCGTTACGACCAAAATTGAACACCGTGCCTTTGACCGCCACGTCCAAAATGTCTTTATTGTCGAAGATGCAGCTCATGCGGTGAGTCCGAACAATGCCCCGTGACGACGAGATCTCCCCGTAGGTCGCCCCTGTGATGGTGCAATCTTTGAGTTTGGAGGGCTGACCATTGGGTAAGATGCCGTTGTTCAAGGTCTGAAAGACCATGGGGGTGGTATCGCCTTGCCCTAAAACGCCCGCATTCGCGTCTGCGCCGCCCGTCACGACCGCCGTGACAAACGTGCCCGTAGGAACATAATTGTCCGTGGTTCGGCGGGGCGCTTCAGCCTCTTCCTGCCACGAAAAATCGGTGCTATCAAACTGATGCTGAGCAAAGGAGCGCTGCTGGCGTGGGGGGTAAGCCAGCGTGTCGAGGTTGGGGTTGTTGTCTGAGGAAGGCAAAGGCCGAGGAGGGAGCCTCGCTTGTCCAAACGTCTCATCGCCGCCCACCAGGGGATACGCAGCCTCACCGCCATCATTGAACCCATCCACAGGCGGTGAAGCCGGGCTTTGCATCGCCGCCATCTTCGCTTTCAGCTCGTCCACCGTGCTTTGCATTTCACGTCGCACCTTGTCTTCCACCAAAGACGCGGTGTCCAACTTGGCGCTGCGGATACGCTGCTCGGTCTCTTTCTTAAACCCTTGCATCTTCCCTTTCAGATCGCGCATCTCTTTGGTGAGCGTGGCAATCAACATCTGTTGCTGAGTGAGGGCCGACTGGTTGTCTTTTTCTGTGAAGCCTTTATCCACGATGGCCCCAAACTCCACCGCTGTCGTGGGCGCCACTTTGACCGTTTTAGGACGGGTGTACTGGTACACCCCAAGGACGGCCAACACGAGAAACAAGACAATCACGGACGTAATGTGTTGATTACGTTTGGTGGTCTCGGCGTTGATGTCTCCACCACGGTCAAAATCGCCCTCTTTATCGCTAAAAAAGCGCTCTCTGAATTTATCGAACATCGCTCACCCCTCCACCCGTGATCAAGTAAAGCTGAGTGCGTTCATTGGGGCCAAGCGTTAAACGGTCGAGCGCCGCACTGCGCGCCGCGTAACTGTAAAACTGCGCCGTGGTCAACGTGACGGTCTCATTCGAGCGGTTTTGGACCTCGTAAATGATCCCCGAGTAGTCTTGCCCGACAAACACCACTTGCGGAATAAGGGGTAAGGCACCTTCGTCAGGCGGTAACGTTTGAGGGTCGACCGGATGCACCGTGAAACCGGAAATTGGCGTCCCATCGAATTGCCAATGCATCATTTGCTTGGTGAATTCGGCCAGCGCTGAGGGGTAATCAAACGCACGGTCAAACACTGAGGGTTGTTGACGCGCTCTGTCCGAGGGTAAAAACTCTGTCACTACCGACGGCGTCGCTTTCGGGCTCACAAACAGGGAGAAGACCCGCCCCTTACTGGTCGTGACGTGAACATTGAACGGCAATTGAATGTTGATTTTCAGCGACACCGAGCCTGTCTTATCCTTTTGATTGGCGGTCGTGGTACAAAAGCCACTGGGGCAGGTGATGTTGACGATTTTATCGTCCTTGACCATCAAACGGTTGATGTTAAGGGAAGACAGGGTGACGGGGATGGTGTCCCCATCGTTAAAATCAATTTCTCGTTTCGCCACATTGTCGGCCAGCGATAACGGGCTTGATAAGGCCGCCAGTAACGGCACTAAGGTCAGCAGGCGTTTCACGAGGGTTCTCCTTCTCTTTTAATGCCAATCAGCTCCAGTACCCCATGGGGGTACGCCATTTGCACGACATACGTGACTTTCTCAGGCGCTAAGTCGCGGTCACCCACAGACTTGTAGAGCGTGCCGGTCTGTTTAAACTGCATCGTTCCCAACGCCACTAAGGCGCCATCTTTATCCGCCACAAATCGACTGGAGATGTTGCTGGTCGTGATTTGTTGCGCGTCCGACAGCAAGGTCGGTTGAACGGCCGACCAGGACTCAGCGGGCACATAATCGAGCAGTAACCCGTATTGACGGGAGACGCTGGCGGGGGTGATGTCGTATTTCAGGTGCAAGAAGTAACTGCCCATCAACATCAAATACGATTCATCCACGTCGCCATTGGACACCGAAAACGCTTGTGAGAGCGTCGGCGGAACCAGCGTTCGGCTCTCTTTGAGTGAGAGGTAGGTCAACGCCGCCGCGAGCACCACACAGGCGAAGCTGGCGGTGAAAAAGCCCACCGCTAAAAACACGTTGAGCATCTTACTCATCGCCAACAGGTCTTTTTTGTTCGAAATTTCCATACGACTCCTTAAGACAACCAATAGCGTTTAATCGCCGGTGGGGTATGTTTGAACAGCATTTGGTTAATCGAAGCGCTGCCCCACCAATAAAGGGCGTAGGCGACGATGTGTTCACCGTATTGCGTTTTTATGTACCTCAATCCCATAAACCAAGCCGCCGCGAGGACAAAACCAATCGCGTAGTGTTTGGCAAAAAAGCCAAGCGCAAAGATGCACACTGCAGGAAGGAGCTCTTCTCTTGGAAGGCCGCACAGGCGTTTGCCTGAATTGAGGTACTTAGGGATCGCGTAATACTGCGCTTTATTTTCCATGTCATCGCCGCCTTATGATTACGCTAAGCCAACCAGTGGCTTCACCACCTCCCAGAACATCATGCCGCCCGCAAAGCCGCCGACGGCGCCAAACCAGTTGCGCGATGTAATGCCGACCACCGCTGCGCTGAGCGCGGAAAAGCCGAGCATCGCGGTTTCAATACCCGAATCATCGCCCGCGGTTTCTTTCACCATGTCTTTACCCGTGGCAAATAAGTCAGCGGCAAGAGCAGGCTGGACCAGGGCAGCCGACAGGATGGCCACGCATGCCAGCCATGGCAGGGGTTTAAGAGGTGTTTTTTTGACTTGCATAGGAAAGTTTCCTTGTTTTTAAGGTACTAGGACACCGCGAGGTGGCGCCAAAAAGCGACCAGCCGAAAGAGCGGAAGAGTTTACTCACGCGGTTAAGCGCAAAAAAGAATAGATAAAGGAGGGGTTCCCCCCCCCCCTTATTATCTCCTTGCCGGATAGACAAGAAGGCGTAGTATTTTTAATGCGGTTTGGCTGTTCAATGCTCACTGACGGTCGATAGGACACAGAGTGTTTGGGCGAGACGCTTACAAGACTGACTCCCCAGTGAGTTAAGTGTTGGCATCACTCACAGTTTGACTGTGAACAGACGGTTTTCTATGCCGTTTTCAGGGGCAAAACCTCTGTCTGGTCAGTGAGCATTGAAAAACGTTTACCCTATCCGCTGACGCGGTACTCCTTTTGTCTCAACAAGAGGCTTCGCCTCGTTATCGCAGCCAAAAGCGAGTGAATGGCCAAGCCTAGCGCACGGTGGTTGCTCAGTTAATTGAACTTTCTCCTGTGTTGTTATGTTTGTCCGCTGCGTAGAGCGCAGTTTGCGCGAGAGCACGATACGTTTGGGATAGCGCGCCTTGCTCGTCTTGTGTTAAACGCTCCCCGTTGGCCGGAATAGCGGCTTGCTCGATGACATCAACCCAAAATCTAAGCTCTTGAATGGCGGTCATTTTTGATTTCATGGGATCGCTCCTCTGTGTGGTTTATCTTGGTTCTCTCCAAAGCCCACTGTAGAAGTAGGCTTTGGAGATTGTCTCTACCTCACCGCCGAGACAGTAGGCGGGGCTTATTCACATTTCGGGTCATTCACACAGTTCAGCCATACCAGCTTATGCACTTCCATTATCTATAGGTCATGCATCCGGTCGCCGTAGCGGTCAATAAGGTCTGTTTCAGTGAATTCCTGTCCTCCGTCACTGGTTTGCTCGGAGTGACCCACACAAAACAAGTTCCGTGTTAAGTCGTTCATGGCGCAAGTTGTTAAAGAGCAAATCGACAATCGTTTGGATGTCATTGATCCCATTCAGGGATCTTTTTTTTTGAAAAAATTACGGTTTATCTTTGGGGACTTCCCAGTTCACCCCGAACAACTCAAGGTGGTGCTCTAGGCGAGCTTGGGCTTCCGCGCGTTTTGTACGGCGATTGTGAGCCGTTGAGCTCTCCAGAATTTGGTTATGTTTGCCAGAGAGTTTCACGTTGACGTGTGTACCTTTAGGGCTGGATGATTTTTTGCTCAAAATGACGTCGCTCATTACCTCTATTTAACATAATGAATATAATGCGAACTAATTTAAAGTTTTGAAAAATAAGGATATATTGAGTGTTTTTTTGCGGGCGTGGTTAAAAATAAAGCGGTTGGAAAAATATAAAGACTATGAAATTTATATTAATAAAGTATAATATGTGATCACGTATCACAGATTATAATGATGGTATGTAAGCTATTGATATAACTACGTATAATATTCATTATGTTAAACGATTTTGTAAAAATGTGATTTAAGGCTTGAGCCCCATAAAGTAAGTGCGCTATAATTAGCGCAGATTCTTAAAGTGAAAAGTGCATTACATAGCACGCTACTACATAGTTTTCTATGTAGTGTATTTTTTAAGAATTGAGAATGTGTTAGGGGTGAGATCCTAACTATATAGCATTCGCAAAGCAGCCGTCTTACCTGTCAGTAGACGGCTTTTTTGTGCCTGAAATTTAAGCATTTGATCTTTCTGACGATCTTGTGTAAATTAAAAGCTCATTGTTTGGACTCTCAATCTAAACAACCCAAAAATCTGACAGGAATTCAATTTATGTTCACTATGAACCTTTCTTGCTGTACGCAAGAGACCAATAGACTCAAGACCTCAGTAATAACCGCATTGACATCAGATCCTCACATTCTGATCTCGTTGGGTTATGGCTTAGAGGGCGAGTCTCATGTTTGCAGATAACCTTGCACCAGCGTTAGCCAAATCCCAATACGACAAAGCGTACCGTTTGATGCGTAAAGCGCGTAAGCGTGAACTCATTGAGATGCACCATGAGGTGCTCAATCCTAAGCCTGCTCAATCTGAGACAGAGCTTGACCAGGACGATTACGCTATCGGCTTTAAGGCTCGACGTTTGCTTCGTAGTGGTGACGTGGTCAATCTTCCCCACGAGTACGCTTTTATCTTGAAAGCGTGCCAAGAGTTTATCAATAATCCACAACGGTTTCCTGCGCTATTCGCTTGGGGAGGCGCAGCTATCAATAACATCCAGTGCCGAACGCTGATTGCCAAAGTATTGGCTTGTATCTTACCTAACACGGATTTGATTGGTGGCCGTATTGGTGTGCCGACCGAAGCCGGTTTGAAAACCATCAGCTATGACCAGCTCCAGGAAGACTACGCGTTACGTTGGGGCGAGTATATCTCACCGAAGTCGTTCGCTAAGGTGATTCGATACTTGCAACGTGCTACTTACTTGTACAGTGAGCGCATTAATGTGTGTGTCGATGATGCCGAAGGTACAGTACGCAGCGCAGCGGCTTACAAGCAATTCACCGAAGCCTTCTTTAGAGACATTAAAGTGGTACGCTATCCTAATATTTGCGAGTTGATTATTGCCTCACGCAAACGCATGGAAAAGAAAGGCTTGCGTTTTGACTGGCTAAACTTCCGTACCATTGCTTCTGGCATTCAGGAGATCTACAACGCGACGCGTTGTAATGATTTTGCTAAGAATGTGGCTAACTTGTTCACAGCAATGCCCCACTACGCCCCTTCCCCCCACTAGTTATAGAGAAGTATCCGCTTAACGGCGGAGGGTTTTGCACGTCTGCAGCGTATTTTTGGTTGAAGATCCAACAATATCCCCCGTATTTACCAGAGTCTAACCTTGATGCGGCTCCCCTACCGATCGTTCTGAGTCGCCTTTTTATGTTAACTTCAAAAGGGAGTGCAATAAAAGCATGTAAGAAAAGAGCACAAAGATGGCACTAAAAAATGGACTGCGGTTATGTGTACTCCGTAGTTAAACTTCGTATATAAATAAATATTTAAGTAAACATTAGATAGAAAATTAGGGTTCACGCTGGCTGCTACATACTTGTATGTAGAGCCGGTGTTAAGCCGACAAGCGATAGCGCGTCAGTCTCATCCCCAAGTCTAATTTGATCGATCTTACTACAGCAGTCGCTTCGCTCCATGATACCCACAGCCAGCATTAAGATTAGATAAACTAAAAAAGAACAACACGATCGCTGGCTGCGCTGGATCTTTCTTTTGTCATCCGACAGGAAGCTCCTGTGCATATACGTAGAGTCTCGTGGAACCACCACCACAACTGCGTGTTAAATCAACCAACAACGCACCTCTTACTCGCTTCGCTCGCGATTCTAGCAAGGCGAAGGACAATTTTCGTGCCGTTGGTATGCTCAATTCATTAAACTTAATTTAGAGGATAAGTCCTTATCTTACTCACTGCGTGAGCGCGTTCTGGTATTCGTCGCACAGCGACTCATGGGATTAAAGGTGACAATGTAACGATTTTAATTTTCTGCGAAGATCTTGAAGGTTGATTTGTGATACTGGTTCAGGGACTGTCGACGGTAGAGACATTTTATTGGTTTGTAGCCTAGAAATAAGCTCAGTGGTTAGCCTCGGGCATTTGCCTCCATAACAATTCACAACAGATCACAATATTAAAATCATTTCATAACTCCAGTGGGTGATTTATGCCTAAATTATTGACTTCGGATGGTTAATTAATGTACGACTACTCCATCCGTAATTAGTCCACCACAAGAGGTACCTAAAGTATGACTGAATATAAGCAATTCAATTTTAGGCTGGGACGGCGCCTTTTCGCCACCTCGGTATTATTTACCGCGCTGGTTGCCATGCCTTCCGTCGTTAGTGCCCAGTCGCTCAGATTCATGGATTCTATCCAGACCGCCAGTGATGGCGGTACCATCGAGCAGATTGCTAATACAATGGTTTTTCCTGCATTCGAGGGTGAACGCTGAATCTGCCAGGTCAGTCAAAGTGTTGGTTCCCTACGACGTCCCGGGTGCTCCACTCTTCACGCTAAGAGCTGGTGATGCCACCATTTCGGCGACTGTACTTGACTCTTCAATTTCTGTTACTTTCGGCAGCGGTACGCCGCCGTTGATTGCAGAAAGTATTGTGTCTAAACCGCTGTGGAGACCGATTCCAAAGGACGTTAAATATCTATTGTTCACGGCCTATATCGTACCTTGGATCACCCCGCAATCAGAATGGTCCGACAAAGTGATCGTCACGGTGAATGAAGCCGCTGTGTATGATTCAAGAATCGTTGCTGGCTGGGAGATTGCAAATCCGATTGATTCGGATCTGTCCAATGAAGGGCTGGACGAGCTAGTTCAAAATTCGATAAGTGTTACCTCCAGCCCGCTCGACAACCGTGGCATAGCGTTCTTTGAACAACGTTCCGTGCCTTTTTCCGACGATCTCAACTCGCACTATCGAAGTAAGCGTTGCGTCGAGGATTTTATCGCGGGGGTTACAACGCTGTCCGCATGGTGGTGGGAGAGGCTGTTCGGTGCGCCGAGCATTTGCTCAAGCCTGCCGCAACCCGGGCTGCCGGTTCCACAGATCGATCTCGTTCCTGTTCGGAATCAGCCCATCAACGTTGATCTGAGCGTGTACGAAGCCAATGAGATTCAAGGGGGAGATGTACCTGACTTCGAGGTTGCTATGGGGGTGCAGTTCTGCAACGATCATCCGCCCACACGCCGCACAGGCAACCCCGAGGACTGCACGCTGGCCGACCGTGATGCGATTCGTTTGATCGGCAATTTGTCACCGCGCTCTGTGCGTGAGTTGATCCAGAACATCAACGATTACCACGCCGACAGCGAGGCTGGCGCCGCAGCGCCGCTAGATCTGACGACCGGTAATGCGCAGCTCGATGCATGGATGATTGCCGATCCGGAGCGCGCAGCCAATGCGCTGAGTAGTGCTGCGAGCATAGCTCAGGCCTCGGACAGTCGCTCCAAGCCGGATGAGCCGAACAATATGCGGAAACGTAATAAGAAAGTCGTCAAGGCCAGCTGTACCGAAAAAAATGCCAGGCGGGAAGCCAGCGAGCAAGGTTGGGAGTGTGTGACGAAGGCCAAAAGCAAGCTCCGTCGTCAGGGCGATGCGATTGCGGTACCACCGCAGTTGCAGACGGGCGGACGCTATTACCTAGCCGGAAGAAGTGAGTTTGATATGTTGGTGCGGACATTCTTGCGGCCCAATCCGGAGTTACCAGCTGGCATCCGAGCCAACGAGTTTGCCGGGCTAACTGCGGCGATCGCACACGACGGCGCGTTAACCGGTGACAATCTTGGCATCGTTTACCTGAATAATCCTGTAAACCGCGGCCGGCAGCGTTTTCCATTCGGACTCAACCATATATGGGCTATCGGCGGAGGTGGCGGCGATCAAGGCCATCGTGAGGACTGGCGTGCGCTCTCGGTCAATTCGGCCTCTGATCTTACTCGCGTTATAATGGCCGCTCTGACCGACGTCCACGCGAATTACACGCAGACCCGCACTATTGATGGAAAGGTTGTTCGCACCTATAGCCGCTTCAGTTTTATGAACGCTGGACGTATGACAGTGTACCAGAACGTCCGTATCGTGCTGCGACAAAACGGTATGGTCGTTACGGCGTTCCCGCTCAATAATGCTAAACAGGAGGTTGTGCAGCTCAACATGTAAGCGTAAGCATCGCCGCCATCCTATGACTAACGTGGTGAGGACTTTTCTGAGTCGGCCTGCGGGCTGGCTGTAGAGAAACTACCAGTAGCAGAACAGCATGAGGGTATGTCTCCAAGCCTGAATTGTGTGTGAGGCCCAACAAGATTACGTAAATGATCTTGATCGGCTCTTCGATTCCTGCGTAATCGGCTCAGCAGAAAACAAAGAACCCACCGTAAAGGTGGGTCCTTAGCCAGGATAATTTCGGTTTGGTGATCTAATAATTCTGTTACCAAAGACTTTACCTTGGACGTTTGGACGCTGAAACTTTGTCGGTGCGGTTGCGTCGCAAAGTTATGTTGAAGTACAAATACACTGATTTTCAGATACAATTAGGCTGCTAGCGCGTAAAACTGCTCCCAAACAGATAAGTCTTCAGGGTTGTCGAGCTGCCTATTTTTAATCATCGACCACACCTCTATACCAGCTAATGTGGCTTTTGTTCCTTCGTCAGATTTCCACCCTAGTGCCTGGTTCATTTTACCTTTCACTCTGCGGTGGCTTTGCTCAACAATATTGTTCAGAGACTTAATTGAAAGAATCTCAACAAGGCTCAGCATGCGTCCGCTATGCCAAAGCTCAACGTTGATATTGTGAAGTGCTAATGCATTGGAATGACTGCCATTAATCACCACCTTTTCATCCCGCTTATCACACATAAGAAAATCAATCACATCACCATATTTATCAACGGTTCGGTAGTAGTATTTCCATTGGCCTTTTACGTTGATATAAGTCTCGTCCATCCGCCACGAAGAAGCTACTGGCTTCTTTCTTCCATGAGCTTGATGCTCCAGTAATGGCGCATATTTAATCACCCAGCGGTTCAAGGTTGAGTGATCAACATTGATGCCACGCTCTGCCAATACCTCTTCAATTTCACGGTAGCTCAGTTTATAGGAAAGATAGTAACGAATGGACTGCAGTATGATCTCGGAAGGAAAACGACGGCCTGTGAATTTGATGGTCATGCGATCGCTACGTAGGAAAAATTTCTGCAATCATAAAGCATTGAGTAAGCTTGCGACAAAACCCGAGAGAGAGTGGAGGTAGCTGATCAGATCGTAGGTTCTTGATTTAGTTCCATTGAATTACGCAACAAAGCCAATGCATCCTCATATCTCTACAATGACTGAAGACCGAATGGATATTGTAGATAAGCAACAAGAACGAAAAAATCCTCATAGAACAATTCTATGAGGATCTGTTTTCTAAACTTACAAAGTAGTAACCCTGAAAGGAATCAGGTTTACTTTTAAATTAAAAGTAGAACTTTAAACCTGTTACCCCAGACCATTGTTCAGATTCTTTATAAGTTTTATAGCTTGCACCTAACTCAATCGCAAAAAAATCAGTAAAATTTATCTCGCCCATTAGCGAGTATTTATTCATCGTATTTTTATCGACGTAAGAGTAACGATAGCTAGGAGTAAAAGTCAGAAAGCTAATTGGGGTATATTTGAAACCAACATGCGCAGAAGGAGCATATTCACTAAACTCAAGTTCGCGTCGCTCTGCATCTATACGATTTACGCCAACAGATAAAAAAGGCACGACTCCATTGACATAGTTACCGTTAAACCCTAATCCAGCATAATGATCTCTAAACTGAGTTTTTCCGGTGCTCATCCCAGAGAATTCAGTTTCCACGAATACATTGTTAGTCAATGAGAAAGATAATGAAGCATATGCGCCCACAAGGTCTTGCTCTTCTTTCTCTGAAAACTTGGATCCTAAATATTGGTCCAAACCTTTATTTTGCCCACCTTGAAGGCCAAAACTGAAACTATTAAAGTAATTCTGCTCAGCATGCGCGAAACTAGAAAGCATGATAGGTAACGCAATGATTATTTTACTTATTTTTTTCATTATACATCCAGATATACATTTTATAAATCAAGGCTAAAGTACAACTTAGTTAGGGTGTATTCAATGATATTTTGTATGTATTTACATTAAATTTCATTAACAATCAGCTACAATTTGAAACGTATATTAACGATATGAGAGTTTTGTTAATATACACTCACAACTGAACTTAATTTTATTTATTTAAGAAAGCTAACAGACACTGGTAAGATGTGCGACCAGTAAATATTAGATAGAAATCGGGGTTTGAAGTCCAATGGAACGAAAACGGGTTCTGTCGCAAATCTGGTTAGAGGAGTGACAGCTCCACCCTACAGATGCAATTATACAGCGAGTGCGTAGAATCGTTCAAAGGCCGTCTGGCCTACAATATCTATCTGATCTTGTTTCAACATCGTCCACACCTCCCGCCCATGTAAACTGGCCAAAGCTCCTTCCTTTGACTTCCAACCCAAAGCTTGACGTGTTTTCTGCTTTACCCAACGGTGGTTCTGATCAACGATATTGTTCAGATATTTAATATCCAAAATCTCTACCAGTGAGAGCATAAAATAACCCGTCAACCAAAGCTGAACATTCATCAAATCAATGGCCGCGTAGTTACTCTTACTTCCATCTATGACAACTTTGCTTGGTAAACCATTTTGTGAAATGGCCTTATTCAGAAAGGCTTTAGCAGCAGCCGGCGTTGTTGATCAAATCGGTTTAAAGACCAACGACGCCATATGTGACTCGCCGTTAGTTTCGAACAGGCATACCTAGTCCTATGACTTTGTTTATAGCTTTGACATTCGCCATGATTTCTCCCACTTGAGCGTTATAACATCTCAAGCTCAATTTACCGCTGGTTAGTCCTTTATATCGAGACATTGCGGTCTCAGATATTGAGCGATAGTGATAACCCGACTCAGATTTCCACTCCGCTATTGTTCCGTTTTTCAAAGCCTTTACTGCTTCATTTCTGGGATGCCCTTCTTCCCAAAGTGCCGCATTCTTTCGAGGCGGTATCAACGGAGTACTGCCCTTATTTTGCAGGGTCTCATAGCAACTTTTTGTGTCATACGCTCCATCGGCAGATACGGTATCTACCTTTCTACGTAAAGGGTTGAGTAATGTTGGCAGCACTTCGCTATCGCCAACACTTACAAGACTGACTTCTGCACTAATGGCCTCATGAGTTTCTACATCAACGGCTAAGTGCAGTTTGCGCCAAGTTCTGCGTTTTTCGGCGCCGTGCTTTTTCACCTTCCACTCACCTTCGCCAAAGACTTTGAGACCAGTCGAGTCAATAGCGATATGGCGAATAGCTCCTCTGGATTTGTTACGATATTTGACCTGAACTGTCTTCGAGCGTTTGCTGATACACGTGTAGTCAGGGGACGTCAGTGGAACCTCCAGTAGCTCAAAGATAGAGTCGATAAAACCTTGAAGAGCCCGCAATGGTAGAGAGAATATCCCCTTAATCATCAATGCAGTTTCAATCGCTGTATCAGAGTACTGGAAGCCTCTACCACGCTTACCATGATGGGCTTTGCATCGCCATGCATCTACGGCTGAATCATCTATCCAGAACGTAACCGAGCCCCGTTTGCACAGAGCCTTATTGTACTCCGCCCAGTTAGTTATCTTCTTTTTTGCCTTACCCATGTCACCACCGCTCTAACCATCATAAAGGATCAGATCGCAAGACTCGAAAAAGGTTCAACTGATTTAGGCAACAACGCCGCAGCAGCCTCATCACGGTTCGGGCTAAGATAATAATCGATCACATTTCAAAATTTATCGACAGCTCGGTAATAGTGGCTTTGTTGCGTAATTAAATTTAGAGATAGAGCCACCCCGTTTCGCGTATTTCTTAGTCAATACTACAAGTTTCAGGCATACCTAATCCAGTAAGCTTGTTCAACGCTTTTATCATCGCGTAAGTTTCACCCACCTGTGCATTGTAATTTCTTAAGCTCAATCGTCCTCCTAGTAACTGTTTAACTCGATACATCGCTGTTTCTGAGAGTGAACGTCTGTGGTATCCATACCGCTCTTTCCAATACTTATTTGAGCCGTATAACTTCTGGCAACCCACGGCGAGATTTCGAGGATGACCACGTTCCCAGAAGGCAGCCCCTTCTCTTGGGGGAATAAGCTCAACGGCTCGCTTAATCTCAATAGCAGCGTGACATGCTCTCGTGTCGTAAGCGCCATCACCAGACACCTTAAGGATACTTCGGCGTGTTTGTTTCAGTAAGTTCGGGAGTACTTCTCCATCTGTAACCGTCGATAAACTTAGCTCGGCGGCAATGGTCTCATGAGTGTTGGTATCGACGGCAATATGAAGCTTTCGCCAGACTCTACGCTTGCCATCCGTCCCGTGTTTTTTGACTTTCCATTCACCTTCGCCATAAACCTTAAGGCCAGT
>NZ_CAWNBB010000029.1:0-212536 GCF_963872585.1 Vibrio sp. 10N.222.47.A9
CTGAATTACGCAACAAAGCCGCAAGAAGTTCATATCTCGATCGTAAGTTTAATTTACGAAGTAAGTTTGATGAGTGAGTTTTCACTGTATTGATACTTACGTGTTGCTGAGATGCTATCTGAGAGTTTGAAAGCCCCTTTAGCATCAATGTGCAAGTATCCCTTTCTTTTTTAGTTAACTCTTTGTAATTAATTATATTCTCGCAAGCTGATTCATAGTTAGGTTCATTACTTTGGTAGGAAGAAACCAGTTTATTTAACACTGACCTTGGGAACCATATATCTTCTTGATAAACAGATAAAATTGCTTTCGATATAAACTCAAAGTGCTGACCTACTTGCCCCGAAAAGCCTTTCTCTAGCCATACTGTAGAGGTACTGTCATTCACATTGACAGCTAACCAAAATTCGTTTCGTTCATGTAGGATAAATCCGTATCTTTTGGGACATGGCACTGTTTGAATATCAAACAAAACAACCGTTTCAGGTTCGAGTTTCGGTACTTGCATAAAGCATTGGGAATGAGTTATTTGCGCACTAGGAATAGATACCGAAAGTAGGTCTTTTATCACCCGATAGTATGAATTATTTCGGGTAAGGACATGAATGTCTAACGCGAGTTCAGAATCAACTTCCATGATTGACCTCTCTATTTACTCATACACAAAATCTTTAATAATCGGTAGGTTAATGGGGAGTTATCCCACGGTCTCTGGTTAGACAATATTAGTATTGATTGAGCATTATTCAATGTAATGGATGTGGTATTTTTTTAAGGTGTTGATTTTTAATGATATATAACTAAATGAAATGAAATGCGCACCAATGGGTCATACTTTAGTACCGTAAATGGTGCGTTTGTTAAAGGTGGGAGCCAGCTAGTTTTTTAGTTGGATGTAAATCTGCTCTACCTTTGTACGAGCCCAGTCTGTTTTACGCAAAAACTTTAAGCTAGATTTAATGCTTGGGTCTTTTTTGAAACAGTTGATGTTCACCATGTAACTCAACTCTTCCCAACCGTAATGCTCAACCAATTCAGTCAGTAGCTTCTGCAATGTGATACCGTGAAGTGGGTTATTTTCTTGTGTCATGAGATGTTCTCGCCATTTATTTGAGCTCAGTATATCAGTTTCGCTCTATGAATTATCAGACCATTTAAGTTGGTAATCTGTATCGATAATAGTTAACTCTTCTCGACCTCTATTCCCAAACAGCCGAACCTGACTTTGCATCCAAGCTTCAAAGCGTTTGATTTTCTCGCGATGAAAGTATCCAGCTGGCGCACATAGGAAATAATTGTATTTGGGCTTAAGTGCGATGTTACCTATCCGTACCAGCTTCTTTTCCTGCAAATACCGATAAACCAAGCTGTGCTTAACCAGAGCGACACCTTGAACGGATAACGCGCCTTCTAAAACAAAATGCGAACCGTCAAATTGCAGTGATGAGCGTCCTGCCTTCGCTCCAACAACGTCTAGCCATAGATTCCAATCCATATCAGGCCAGCGGTCTTCAATTAGCTCAGCTTTGTGTAGATCGTCGATGTTATAAATACCATGCTTCTCTTGGTAGATAGGGTGACAAACTGGGTAAACCACCTCGTCCATTAACCAACGAGACTCGATATTTGGGTAGTTACCGTGACCATACCGAACGCAGACATCGACATTAGAATCTTCAAACGTCACGAGCTTGTTGGTCGGTTCAATCAACATGGATAGATCTGGGTGACGATCGCGAAAGTCGCCAATTCTAGGTACCAACCAGTGTTGGGCAAATGATGGCACAGTTGAAATAGAAAGTTGAGTAGGGTTTGGGTCTTGGTTAATTCGCCTCACACCATCTTGAATGTGGGCAAAGCCTTTCTTCGCTTGCAGGTAAAGCACTTCACCTTCGTGAGTGAGTACTATTTTTCGGTGCTGGCGAATAAACAGGTCTGCGCCTAGCCATTCCTCAAGTTGGCGAATTTGTTGGCTGACGGCGGCTGCCGTGACAAACAGCTTTTCAGCTGCGAGCTTAAAACTGCCAGCTTCAGCCGCAGTATAAAAATAGTAGATCCCTTGGAATGGTGGGGTGCGTTCTCTCACATTAGTTTTCCTTAACTGAATGTCAGTATCTATCGTTTGTCGATGTTGCTCTGTTAGTCGATTATTGACCATAACAAAGCGAAAGATCAACAGGAGAAAGGCTATGAATACGATAACAGCGACATCAAGGGCTAACCAATTATTCTTATCATCGTTATCAGTTAAGAAATTCTATTCTAACTTTGAGCGTTATCTTCAGAATCGTAGAACCAGACAACAGCTGTCTGAGTTACCAGAGTATTTATTGAGAGATGTCGGGATTACTCAGAATCAAGTCGATAAAGAACTGAAGAAATCGTTTTGGGAGTGAGTCAAGACAGCGTAGCTTTTAACTCGACGTTGCTTTAACTCAACATAGTTTGTCGGTGTCGGGAGGTTTACGTTGCCGCTCTATGCTCATTGCTTATTTAAGCCTATTCCTTGTTTAAGAAATTAGTAGGTGAGATCTAATTATCCAATAGCTCGTTTACTTCTTCGTGCAACCAATTGGTGAACGCGGTAATACGCTCTTCTCTCGGGGAGTTAGGGTCAAAGCATAGGTTGACTTGAACCCCAGGTGTCATGCCTATATCAAAGGGCTTCACTAGCAAGCCGCGTTCGATGAAGTCACCAGCTAAGCTGTCTGTTGCCAAGCAAACCCCATGTCCCGCCATGACAGTCGTTAACCCCATATCAAAGGTACCGACTTCCATCCACTGAATGGTGCTGCTTTGAGTCGATATGTTTGCTTGCCTAAACCATTCCTCCCACGGGAAACAACCGCTATCAAACTGAATCAGCCAACATTTGAGGAGTTGTTCAGGTGATGTGAAGTTCAAAGAGTTTGCGAGTTCAGGGGAACAAAAAGGGTAAACCGGTTCGTTGATTAGCATCTCAAGAGTCAAGCCTTCTTCAACGCATAGATCTTCGCCTTGTCGAATAGCAACATCAATCTCGCCATGTTTTAAATTTGGGGTATCACACCCTGTTAGTATCTTAATTGGGATCTCTGGGTGCTTTACCGAGAACTTCCACAGCCTAGGTAGTAACCAACGAGAAGCAAAAGAAGGGGGACTTCTAACAACAAGCAGCCCTTGAATAGGTTCTGATTGGATCTTGTTTAACCCCAGCAGAACCTCTTGAAATCCATCAGAGACATGTCTAAAAAGTGTGTGCCCTTCATGCGTCAAAGTCATTGCACGCCCCTTACGAATAAAGAGCTTACATCCAAGCTGTTCTTCTAACTGTCGAATCTTCTGGCTGACGGCTGCTTGAGTGACGAACAGCTCTTCAGCCGCTTTGCTGTAATTGCTCAAGCGAGCCGCAACTTCAAAGTAACGGAGACCTGAAAGGTGACGCAGTCTATTGTCCATAACTTCTTCTTATAGTTCTTGTTAGGAATGGTTGTTCGCTTATCGAACAGGTTGTTTTCATAATAACGACAGAACGATGACAAATACAAGAGAGTAATTATGGAAGCATTGATCAGTTGGACGAGATTTTATGGTACTAAGTTATTTAAAAATAAGAAGATAAAAGTAGGTGAAGTTAAGGCGAAACAGAATCAGGTTTTATGTGCAGAACAACTGAGCCGACGAGTGAAGGAAGACATAGGGTTAGAATATGAGAACAACGATGCTTCTGATTATACGAAATACTTATAATTCTGACTTATGTAGTCAATAACGTGAAGTCGGGTCTCGCTGGCTTTATCTCAGTCATAATTTTCATCTGTATTGGTTTAGCTCAATCAGACTTTACTCATTAATTGTCGAGTATTTTTATAATTCCATTTATTATTAAACTAAATGCTTACTTTGAAATTATTCTGTCTTATTTTTGAGACTTTAACTCTAATTTATATAGAAATAAACGTCGTATTCTATATTTCATTTATTTTTCTAATAGATATAAAACAACCAGTTATTTGAATGATAAACAAATAAAGGTTCGAATTCTACTGTACTTTTGGATTTTTAATTTATTTAACTTTAGAAAAATAAAAGACTTAATTAACTTTCAGTCTGATTCACCCTTCTGTTGTACTACTTAAAATTCCCTGCGTGTATAAAACTTGAACAACTCGTTTATCAATTCTATATCTTTAGTGTTGAGTCTTTCTATATCTCCTTGGGTTTTCTATTGGGCAGATAGAGGGAATAGAAAGACGAGAGGGTGGGGGCTGTATGAAATCTATTTCAAGAGGTTCGGAGCGTAGCCGTTATCGAAACGGCTTTAAATCTAAAATAAAAGGCATCGCTATTATCGAGTTTACGATCGTGGTGAGTCTATTTTTTGCGCTTTTTTTAACGGTTGTTGATCTTGGTATATACGGGTTTGTTAAATTGACCATGCAACATTCGGCAAGGGAGGGCGCAAGATACGCCATTACAGGTCGTTCTGACTTGGATCCTGACTCATCGAGTGATCGCGAAGCGGCAATCTTAGAAAAAATTTCTCAATCGTCGAGCGGCTTGCTCGACAAAGTGATGGATGTCCAAAACATACGTGTTGAAGATGTTTACGGCAACGCTGTCACCGGGTTTGGTGGTTCAGGGGACATTATTTCTATTCATCTTGATTGCGAGTGGCCATCTGTAAATCCCTATATGTATGTTTTGCTCGATGACGGGAAGTTTAAATTTACCGTTAGCGCGGCAATGAAAAACGAAGCGTTTTAGGGAGGACAGGATGTTTCCTTTTAAGATAAAAAAAGCCGCTGAGAAAGGGTTTGCGGCAATCGAAATGACGTTAATAGCACCTTTGTTTATGCTGCTTATTGTTGCGGCCGTAGATATCACGCACCTCATTCAAGCCAACCACATTATTATCAGTATAAGTCGAGAAGGTGGAAACATTATTTCTCGGAGTAATACAGATACCCCGCAAGAAGTGATGGACATTATAGCAACGACATCGGGAACATTGGATTTGACACAAGACGGGGTCATTTACATTACCGAGGTGGTTGGTCAAGAGGATGCTTCTCCGTACATTAAAAGCCAATACCGATGGAACCAACACGGGCTAAGTAAAAATAGTGCTATTTGGTCGAGTTGCAGTAACTGGACAAGTGATGGAGAGTGTTCTGATGTGGATGCAGATAACCCTCCTCTGGTTAACAATCTAGCGGTTGCGCTGGATGATGGGGAGATTGTGTACAGCGTAGAAGTATTCTATGACTATTCGCCTATTTTTAGTCGAGTTTTTGATGAAGAATATATTCTGAGCGACACAACATATATGTAAGGGAGATCAATATGGATAAGAGAACCCCAATCAAATATCGTTACAGTCGAGGGCTAGTGGCTTTAATGTCAGTTATCGCACTGCCTTTTATTCTCTTAGTTGTCGGGCTTTCTGTTGATGCTGGACGAGCTTATATTGTTAAGTCGAAATTATTTGCGGCGGTCGACGCGGCTAGTATTGCGGCTGCAAGAGCGGTCGCCAATGGTGAAGATGCAGGACGAGCAGCTGCACAAAAATATTTTGCAGCGAATATTCCAGCTGATTTTTATTCGGCGACACCTAGCTTGGGTGCGGTCAACTTCTCATATGATTCATTTGGCAATATCTCGATTGATATTTCAGCAACGGCACAAGTACCCACGCTCTTTTTACCCTTGATTGGGTTAGATACATTCAATCCTGGAGTGTCTGCGCAATCTATTCGTCGCCCCGTAGATTTAGTGTTAGTGATTGATAACACCACTTCTTTGAGGCTCGGTAGCATAGGTGACGTGACACAAGACGTCATCGACAGGTCTAAGTCATTCGTTGAAAACTTTCACGAAGGATTTGATCGGGTTTCATTGGTTAAATTTGCTTTCGGAGCCGAGGTTCCGGTGGGGTTCAATGCGACTCGCGGCCATAGTCGAAGTACCATTAAATCGGAGATAGACAGTTTTAATTTTGGTAGTACGTCTAATGCACAATATACCAATGCATCAGAAGGGATCTATCGAGCTTTAAATGAGCTTAGAACGGTTACTGATCCCGCTAACTTGAAAGTGATCGTGTTCTTCACGGACGGAGCGCCCAACACCTTTGCGACAACGTTTGATTTTGAGGACGGTGATTCGCACACGGGAGCTATTCGATCGAGTGATGGTAGCAGTGGTACGCCCCGAGGGCTTTGGAGGCATGATTCGATTGCAACGACTTTAAGTGGCGGTTATGAGGGCCGTGATATTGATGATCATATTAGCGAGATGCCCGATTACTATACCACTCATGATTCAAGTGCCACCGAGTTTAACATTTTAAATCCGACACATTCAGTACGTCCAGTGTCACAGTATGATCCAGATAGTCACTCTGCCAGTGACTTATATACTCGGGTGAATAGGGTTGCTCGTAATTTAGTGGAAGACATTGCTGAGGCTGCAAGAGGAGAAAACATTTACGTCTTTACCTTAGGTTTAGGTTCATCATTAACATCGGCAACCGGACCTGATAGTGAGTTTGGAGAAGACTTATTGTTACGAATGGCAAATTCTAGTGCGCTTTTGGATGACCCAGACTTAAGTGCAGACTATGACCCTGCTCAACTCGAAGGTGTGTATTGCCATGCCATAGATGAAGAGGCATTAGGTCCTTGCTTCGATGAGATGTTGGATGTGATTATTCGTTTAACCTTGTAACGTTTTTCTGGTTTGTCACTTTTATATATTGAAACTGAGGGACGCTCAATCGAGGGTTGAGCAAAATAAAAGAGGGAGCTAAAAGCTCCCTCTTAATGCTATGTATATTTTGTAGTTTGTTACTCTTCCCAAACCACCAATTTATCTTTCGGCCAGTTATGACCGACTTCGTGATATTTTTGCTCAAGGATATGTCGTTTGATCTTAAGCGTTGGTGTTAACACGCCATTCTCAATACTCCACGGTTCCTTAATCATTAATACGCCTTTGATCTTCTCGTGCGAGGCAAGTTGTTCGTTCATTTTTTCAATGACTCGTTTACTTGTTCTTTCGTAACGTGCTCTATCAAAATTAGGGAAGTCATGGGGTACAACAAGCAGGATAGGTCCTGGCAAGCCTAAGCCTATCAAACACATCATTTCTACACGGCTGTATTCAAAGAGTTTGTTCTCGATTGGAACGGGAGCAACAAACTTACCTTTAGCGGTTTTAAAGGTGTCTTTCTTACGCCCACGAATCGTTAAGTAACCTTCGCTGTCAATATCACCAATATCACCCGTATGTAGCCAACCCTCTGAGTCAAAAGACTCTTGAGTCGCAATGTCATTTTTGTAATAACCAGAGAACATGCCTTTGCTTCGAACTAAAATTTCTTCGTCTTCTGCAATTTTGAGTTCGATGCCCGGACCTGCATTACCCACGGTACCAATTTTGTCTGCTCTAAACGGGTGGTTAATCGTGCTGTAGGCGAAAGACTCTGTCATCCCCCAAGCTTCGGTAATGTGTAAACCAACGCTTTCATACCATGCGAGTAAAGCCGGTGATACAGGCGCTGATCCACAACCAAGAACACGAGCTTGGTCTAAGCCCAGACCATCAGCCAGTTTCTTCTTAATGATGTTATTCACGAACGGAATTTTAAGTAAGAAGTTCAGTTTTTTCTGTGGCAGCTTATCCTGAATTCGTTGTTGGAATAGAGTCCATAAGCGAGGAACTGAAATAAACAAGGTTGGACGGTGCATTTTCACATCGTCAATAAACGTGTCTAAAGATTCAGGGAAAGCTGTGACTACTCCGCCCATTACGGAAGAACCAAAGATGTACACTCGTTCGGTGATATGGGCAAGCGGCAGATAAGAAAACAGACGGTCACCAGGTTGGATACCAATGTGATCAATTAACCTTTGAACTGACCATGTAAAGGCACCGTACGTGAGCATTGCGCCTTTTGGCAGCCCAGAGGTGCCAGACGTATACACAAGCGACATCAGCTTATCATCGTGATGTTGAGGTCGTTTGGTTGATGGTTCATGTGTCTCGATGAGCTGCTCAAATGTATGTTGGCACTTCGCCGCAGTATCGTAGGGTAACGAGATACTAACTAAGCTCGGATTATCATCGATTACTTTTTGAGTCGCTGCAGGATCATCAAGCTTACCTGCAATTACGATTTTACTTTCACTGTGTTCAATACAGTATTGAATGGTGTCTGCCCCCGCTGTTGGAAAGATTGGGACGCTGACAAAATCTCCTAACATCATGGCAAGATCACAGATAAACCACTCTGCACAGTTTTTTGAAACGAGAGCGACTCGATCGCCGGGTTGGGCTCCGAGTCCTTCTAATGCTGACGCCAGTTTTAGTGCTTTGTCGGCCACTTCTTTATAAGTGAACTCAACAAATTGGCGGTTAATTATTTGTTTTAAATAGACTTCATCTGGGCGTTCTTCTGCCCATTTTAAAATCATGTCATTGGGTGTAGGGAGAGCTGTTGCTTTTTCTTGGCTAAACTCGTTAGGCTGAATCATTGTCTAACTCCATGTTTTTCGCTAAGTTATTTTTGTTAAAATCATGTTAAATGTACCATGATTTTTTCTTTTAGGGAGTAAAATTAGCGTTTTCTGTTATCCGTGCAGGCACGTCTGTAGCTTGCGGGTGTTACTCCGGTCCTTTTCTTAAAGATTCTTGAAAAATACGACACATCCTTGTATCCACATTGATAAGAAATAACAGCGATTTTTGATTCGGTATCGGCTTCGATCAACTTTTTGGCTAATAGGATTCGTTTATCGCATACAAAATCTCTAAAGCTTACCCCAAAGTGTAGATGAAACTTCTTAGAAAAGTAGGTTGTTGAACAGTGGCACTTTTCAGCGATCTCCGTTTCTCTTATCTCCTTGTTAATGTTGTCCATAACAAAGTTAACGACTTCAGAGGTAAACAACTTTGCAGGTAGCTGATTATTGTTATTCGTATCTCGGTCGAGATCAAAGTGAGGCTCGAAGATATGTTGCGTTTTACGCTGCAGTTCTTCGAACTTACTGGTCAGATGATTACTGCTCGTTTCTATTATAAAGAATATATTCTTATGATTTCGAACGATATTAGGTATCTGACCTGAACAAATAATGACTATTCGCTTGTTCAGGTTTTCGCAAATAGATAGTGCCATTTTAAGTAGTTGAAGTTCATCCGTTCGATTCAATATATAGAATACTAACCTTACATCTAAGTTACTGATTATAGATATATCCTGTTTATAGTTTTCAATAGGAAAGTAATGACGAATTTTATTGGTAATAACTGAATTGAAATCACTGTCTATATCAGAAAGTAGTGGTGTTATTATTTCCATAGGTATTGAACCTGTATCATATCAAAATAAACAGTAAGAAATACATATCAAAATGGCATTTATTAAATAGATTAGAAGTACAACAAAAAAGTGCAAGTAAATGGCAAGAAAATCCTAACCAAAAATATTGTTCAGCTCTAGATTTAGTTTACAGGTAAATAAACCTGTAATGTAAATCAAGGAGAGATTCTCATGAGTAAGTTTTTGAAAAATTGTAAAGAATTCATGAATGATGAAGAAGGTCTTACGGTTATTGAATATGTTATTGGCGCAGCCATGCTTGTTCTTGGGCTAACCACAATATTTACTGGGATTGGTACAGCGCTATCAACGAAACTAAGTACTATTGTTGACCAAATTAGTACTTCATAAGAGCTAACAGTAATGAACCTTAAAAGGGTGGGGTATCAGAAAGGGTTGACTACGGTCGAGTATGTTATTGGAGCTGCTTCACTTGTCATTCTCGCTTGGTTAATATTTTCTGGAATAGCGACGGCTCTAATCAGTAAGTTTCTTTCTATTGTGGCGGGTATCTAAATTAATGATAAGTGAATCTTTATTGTTTTGGGCATTGCTTATTATTGTTTCGGTATACGATGTTGAGAAACATCGTATACCAAATAAGATACTGATTTTGTTTTTATTTTTGTACTTTTTATCAGTGTTAAATAGTGGATTTTCTTTAGATGCATTAGTTACTTCATTGATAGGTGGTGTAGTTCTTTTCTGTTCAGGTTTGATTTTGTATTTTCTGAGGGCCATGTCTGCAGGTGATGTGAAATTATTGGGTGTTATTGGGTTGTATATTGGGTGGGGCTCATTACTTGATGTGTCTTATTACATACTCATCGCTGCCGGAATAATTGGAACATTATATTTACTTTATAATCGAGCCAATAATAGTGAGATAACAGTTAGAGGATACTTTGAAGAAAAACTAATGCTAGTTAGCGGGATATCTCCTGATATTAAAGGTGAACCTGTTGTGCATTCTCGTTACTCAAATAAAGTAACCATGCCATTTGCTCCTTCAGTTGTAATAGGTTTAGCGATGTACAGTTATTTTACATAGATCAAACTAAATCACTAGTCGATGTGTTGGAGAGGACATATGGATATGAGAGGGATACCTTCCCCGAGCAATTTAAAGCCTCAAATATCAGCTCCAGTGGTACCGACTTCCATCGAAATGCTTGGTGTTCCTGAGGTTGTTGTTGAGAACCTATTGCTCAAGCACCTATCAGCTTACCCTAAATCTGATGTGTTAGATTTGTCTAACTATTTATGTGTTGTTACACATGTCATAGAAAATGGACTAGCCACACTCAGAAATAAATCTCTTATCGAAGTATTTCAACCTACTTCTGCTTTGTCTTTGGAATCGTCTTCTCATAGTCACGTCCGTTATTCCTTGTCAGAGAAAGGCTTAGAAGAAGCCGATCTTGCATTCAAACGAGATGCTTATTTAGGTCCAGTTCCTGCTTCTCTCAAGCAATACACTGAAATTGTAGAGCAACAAGATTTAAGGGCGGAGCTTGTTACTCGCCCTGATGTGGAAGCGGCATTGAGTGATGTTTATGGCGTAAAAAAAATGATCTCCGTGTTAGGACCAGCAATAAATTCGGGTAGGGCGCTGCTGTTGTATGGGCACGCTGGCACAGGAAAAACTTTTGTCGCGTCTCGTATCGTGAACGCGCTTCATACTTCTGTTTTTATCCCTTATGCCGTTTATGCGTTAGGGAATGTCATCAAGGTTTTCTCAGCGCAACATCATACCCCTTTAGATCGTAATGGCAGTGAGCAAACTGTTTCACTCCGAGACCAATACGATAAGCGATGGCTCAATTGTGAACGTCCTAATATCCAAGTGGGCGGAGAATTAACCATGGACATGCTTGAGGTGAATCACTCTGAGCATAATCGCGTTTGGTTAGCACCTTTACAAATGATGGCTAATAACGGCATTTTTGTTATTGATGATCTCGGACGCCAACCCATGCCTGTTGATGCTTTACTCAACCGCTGGATCGTCCCAATGGAGTACTTCTTTGATCACCTGTCATTACCGAATGGGCAACAGATCACCATGCCATTCGTTTTAACTCTCGCATTTTCTACCAATTTGAATCCTGAAAAGATCAGTGACCCTGCCTTTCTGCGTCGTTTGGGTTACAAAATAGAATTCAAGCCTCTGAATCAGCAAGATTATGAAGCGCTGTGGGTGAGCGTAACTGTTGATAAAGAGATAGAACTGCAAGATGGGTTCTTTGGACGTTTATCTCAAATGCATACGCTGCACAAAGTACCGCTTTTCCCTTGTTTACCGAAAGACCTTGTTGGTATTAGCAAAGACATTCTTTCGTTTGAGCAACTCCCACCCGTTATCACATTCGACATTCTAGCCATGGCATGGAAAGTCTATTTTACCTCTGATGGACACGAGGAAGAGAATAATGAATAAGAGTCAAGTTTTCCTACTGTTTTTACTGTCCGTAGTATTCGGTTTAGCCGCTGTATTTTTCGCTAAACAATGGATGGACAATCAAGTTCAACCGACGATTGAAGTCGAGCAAGTTGAGCGTCATCCGGTTGTAGTGGCATCTCAAGAAATTGAAGCTGGAACCATAATTGAAGAGCAATATTTAACAACCAAGTTGATGGAAGTTGATTGGATCAATGAAAACAACTATTCGGATAAAACAGAACTGCTCGGCAAAGTAGTCGCCAATACCATTTATGCCGGAGAGGTACTTCATAAGTTACGTTTTACTGTGCCAGGAGAAGGGTCAACACTTGCTGCTCTTATTCCTGAAAATAAACGTGCAGTAACTATACGTGTTGATGATGTTATTGGTGTGGCTGGTTTCTTATTACCGGGGAATAAGGTTGATATTCTCAATACTGTTTCTTACGGCAAAAATTCTGCAGCGACTCAAACGGTATTAAAAGACATTAAGGTTTTGGCTGTAGACCAAACGGCTAAAACGAAAGAGAACAGTCCGATTATCGTTCGTGCGGTAACACTTGAGATGACGCCAAAAGAGGCTGAGAAACTCCTCACGGCTAAAAGCAAAGGTAGTATTCAGCTGACCTTAAGAAACCCACATGAAGTAGAGAAAAAAGTGGTTCGTCGATATGTGCCTAGACCAAGTGTCACCATTATCAAAGGTACAGAAACATCTAGTGTGCGCGTCAAGGATTGAGGTGAGATATGAAAATATTATTAGCGTGTGTTTTTAGCCTGATTTGTTTTTCAGCAGCCAGTGTTGCTGCTCTACAGACGGGAAAAACGGTCACGGTGCCGCATCATAAATCTACGCATGTGGTGCTGTCGGGAAAAGCGGCGAAGGTTTCTCTTGGCGATCCTGAAGTCTTAGACATTGTGATTTTGAAATCTAATGAGTTGTTCTTAATTGGTAAAAAATTAGGGGCGACGAATTTGATGGCTTGGGATTCGCGAGGTCAGTTGATTGAGTCGATTAACATCGAGGTTACTCATGATCTTAATAGCTTAAAGTCAAAGCTATACGAGTTTCTTCCTGATGAGACGATTGAGGTTCATAGTGCGCAAAACCGTTTGCTGTTAAGTGGGCAAATCAGTAATCAACAAAAAATGAATGTAGCGATGCGAATTGCCGAAACTTATGCGGCAGGACAGGCAGCGGATGATGCTAAAGAGAGTGGTAGTGAGCAAGCTGCTGCAACTGGTGTGATCAACTTGATGTCTATTGGTGGCGCACAACAAGTTATGCTTGAAGTGACGGTAGCCGAGGTTCAGCGAAGCTTAGTGAGAAAGTTCGATGCTAACTTCCATTTCTTCCAAACCAGTGGTTCTAACTTTTCGTGGGGTGCTTCATCAGTTCCTGCAGGTGTATTGGGCGCAACGCCAATTTTTGATATTCCAACCTCTACTGATTACGGGATTTTAGGTTCTTTCATCGATAGCAATACCTTGTTTACTTTTGCTCTTGATGTCGCGAAGCAAAATGGTGTGGCTAAGGTATTAGCAGAACCAAACTTAACCGCATTGAGTGGCTCAAAAGCGGAGTTTTTAGCGGGTGGTGAGTTTCCTATTCCTGTTCCCGACGACGATGGAATTACCATTGAGTACAAGGAATACGGGGTCGGATTGAAATTCATACCTACCGTACTCAGCGATAAAAAAATCAATCTTAACCTAGCGGTTGATGTGAGTGAGATAGCTAACAGCAGTTCATTGACTATCGATCCTGGTTCGACGAATGCGACCTACTTTATTCCGCCAATCACACGTCGAAGCGCATCTTCTACTCTTGAGCTGGCTGATGGTCAAACTATCGGGATCGCAGGGTTGTTGAGTGAGAACGTGCGAGATGTCAGTAACAAAATGCCGGGGATTGGTGATGTACCGATTTTAGGACAGCTTTTCAATAGCCAAGAATACATATCGGGTGAAACCGAGCTTGTCATCCTCGTTACACCGAGGCTCGCTAAACCAGTGGACCGAAGTAAAGTCACACTGCCAACTGATGCCTTTGTGGATCCGAATGATCTGGAATATTACTTGTTAGGTAGAAGCGCATACATTGCGGAGCCTTCTGATTCTGAAGACAGCAGCAATACAAGTTCAGACAAAGGAATCGCGCCAACTGATGGTGGCAGTGAAGGTTCATTTGGTCATGATTTATAAGGAGATAGATATGATTAGAACAATGATGGTCTTTCTCATAGTTGTACTCGTCGGTTGTGCCAATGACGCACCACTAGGGCAATCTGTGGCCACGTTAAAGATGGAACAAACATACAACCCTAATGCAACACAAGAGAACTTACAGGTTTTGCCTGATGGTACTGGGGAGCGCATGCAAGCTGGGTACGATAAGTATGTGGGTAAAGGTGATGAAGAACTCTCCGGAAGTAGCAGCCAGGTTTTAAATAGTTTTAATTAGCGCAAATGATTAGGTACAGATGCATCTAGTTACAAGTACTGTTTAGACGATCTCATTAGGGCAAATTAGATTTTTTGAACAGTGGTGCGAGATTGAATAGGAAGCGTCGTGAATAGGTTAGCCATCATCGTAATGAACTTAGTGTTTACCGTTAAGGCTTGATGGTATTAGGACAAGATGTCCACAATGAAGACAGGTGGGAATATGGGCGAAGCAATTGATATTTTACCTAATGAAGACGATGCGATTCGCCTTAAAACTAACTTGAATGTATGGCTGATTTATAACAATGAGAATTTTCACGCTCATATGAGACAGCAATTGAAACGTTGTCGAAACGTGCATATTGAGTCTTTTTCTTTGTTAGGTATGACTGAAGAGTATGTGAAGAATATTGATGCCCCAGATTTAATCTTTGTTGAAGCAAGCGGTGGCTGGGCTCAGAAAATGGTGGATTTGCAAAGCTACAATCTTCAGTTAGAAGAGCATGATTTATCTTTGGTTGTGTTTGGTGATGAAAGTGACAATGGGTCATTAAAAATAGCGCTAAGACTCGGTGCTTCGGATTTTCTGTCTCACGATATATCTATTTCTGGTCTTCTCCCCTTACTAAAGAAAACAGCGGCAGAGAAAATCGAAAACTCTAGCTACGGAGAAGTGTTCTTATTTATCAACACTAAAGGGGGTATGGGGGCGACGACCTTAGCGCTTAATACCGCCGTAGAAATAGCAAGTTATCACCCTAATGAGGTGCTGTTGCTCGATATTGACCTCCAGTTTGGTGTTATTCCTGAATATTTGAATATCACGCCGACCTACAGTATTTCGGATGCCATCGATAGCTCAAATGATTTAGATGAGATGTCCTTGAGTAGCTTGGTGAATAAGCACTCATCAGGGTTACACGTTTTAAGTTTCAAGCATGAAAATAACGCAGATGATTATGAACATGCTCAGAAAATCGGGAAGTTACTGCCCGTATTACGTCGCTTCTATCGCTACATTATTATCGACTTTTCTCGAGGGTTGGATCATATCTTCGCATCGGCTATCTCCCCTGCGACTAAGGTGTTACTTGTGGCTCAACAAACCTTAGTTTCGGTTAAAAATAGTAATCGATTAATTCGAACGCTCAAGTTTGAGTACGGGTTGCAGCAGGACTCAATCGAGATCATTGTGAATCGTTATGAAAAGCGACAAACAATTAAGCTAACAGATATAGAACAAACCGTTGGAAAGCATGACATCCATTTAATGCCTAATGATTTTAAGGTGGCTCTTGAGAGCGCTAATTTAGGTTTGCCGTTGGTTGAATCGAAGAAAAAGAGCTCAATTACACGGTCGATTATTGATTTGTCTCATATCCTTTCTCCGCCAGAACAAGAAGAGAAAGGTTGGCTTAAAAAAATATTTTCATAACACGTTTGTTACAGCATATATGAGGGATCGTTATGTTCTTTAAACGAAAAAATATTAATCCGGAGTTTGAAAAGAAAGTAGAACAGTTTTCCCAAGAGGAAGACGGCGTTGTATCGCCCCTCATTCAGAAAGTCGCTAACGTATCCCATGAAGCTAAGAGTTTAGAGGCGAGTGAAGAGCAAGAAAAGTCGATGAATGAGGCGAAAAAAGTCTTAGAGCAAGAATTGTCGATTAAACACTACTTTCATAAGCAGTTACTCGAAACATTAGATTTAGGGCTACTTTCTAGCTTAGATAAAGAGCGCGCCAAAGTAGACCTTCATGAAGCGATCGTTCAGTTAATGGCGGATGACCAAAGCCACGCATTAAGTGCCGAGGGGCGTAAGCGAGTCATCAAGCAAATTGAAGATGAAGTATTTGGCCTTGGCCCACTTGAACCATTGCTCGCCGATAAAACGGTGTCCGATATTTTGGTCAACGGACCTAAAAGTGTTTATGTCGAACGCCGAGGCAAATTAGAAAAAACACCGTATACGTTTTTAGATGATCGTCACTTAAGAAACATTATTGATCGTATCGTTAGTCAGGTTGGACGCCGGATTGATGAAGCGTCGCCAATGGTAGATGCTCGATTAGTTGATGGTTCACGAGTGAATGCCATTATTCCCCCTTTGGCCTTAGATGGCCCTTCCGTTTCTATACGACGTTTTTCTGTAGACAGCCTAACCATGGATAATCTGCTGGAATACAAGTCAGCCTCTCCACAAATGGCAAAGTTCATTGAAGCTGCCGTAAAAGGTGAGCTTAATATCCTTATTTCTGGTGGTACAGGCTCAGGGAAGACGACGACGCTGAATATTTTTTCTGGGTTTATTCCTAGAGATAAACGGATTATTACCATAGAAGATTCCGCAGAGTTACAACTGCAACAGCCACACGTGATTCGTTTAGAAACACGCCCTGCAAACCTTGAGGGTAAAGGTGAAATCAGTCAGCGAGAGCTAGTAAAAAACACCTTGCGTATGCGACCTGACCGTATTGTTGTCGGGGAGGTGCGTGGTAGCGAAGCTGTTGATATGTTAGCGGCGATGAACACGGGCCATGATGGTTCACTTGCCACGATTCACGCGAATACACCTCGTGACGCACTAAGCCGAGTTGAGAATATGTTCTCGATGGCGGGATGGAATATTTCAACGAAAAATCTAAGATCGCAGATTGCTTCTGCTATTCATTTGGTGGTTCAAATGGAAAGACAAGAAGACGGTAAGCGTCGCATGGTCAGTATCCAAGAGATCAACGGGATGGAAGGAGAGGTCATCACTATGTCTGAGATCTTCCACTTCCAGCGTCAAGGTATCGATGAGCATGGCAATATCTTAGGTTATTACACCGCAACCGGTGTTGTTCCTCAGTCTCATGATCAACTAGTTAAACGTGGTCTTGATTTGCCTTATGAGATCTTTACCGAGTCACATAGCTGAGGAGCCGATCATGGATAGTGTAACTGTATCGTTGGCCCTATTGTTTGTTGCGGTATTGTTTATTTCGCAAGCTTTGTTATTGCCAGCTGCCGGGAAAAAAGCTAAGCACAAAGAGCTATCTCGTCGTTTAAAAGAGACACAAAGAAATATTGATGAAGAGAGTTTGTCGCTCTTAAAAGACCATTACAACAAGGAACTTTCTCCCTTTGACCGTAAATTAATTGTTGTTCCTTTTTTTGCCGACTTAAAGCGCATGTTGGAATTAGCAGGCCTCAAAATCACATTAAGCCGCTTTTTGCTGATCGTATTCTTGGGCGGAATCCTATTGGCTTTGGTTGCTCTGGTGCTCAATCAAGTTTGGTTCATTTGTGTTGCCTCTTTCGTCTTTGTTTGGGTTGTTGCTTATCTGTTTGTTCAAAACAGAGTGACCTACAGAATGGCAAGGTTTGAGGAGCAGTTACCAGACGCCTTGGACATCATAAGAAGAGCCTTACAAGCGGGTCAGCCATTAGTTCAGTCTTTTAATGAGGTTGGCGAAGAGATGCCAGAGCCTATTGGGGTTGAGTTTAAGAACACCTATAACTTATTGAACTATGGTTATGATTTACGGCTCGCCATCTTACAAATGACAGAAAGAGTACCGACGGTTTCTATGTTGGCTTTTTCAAGTGCGGTCATGTTGCAGAAAGAAACGGGGGGCAACCTCTCTGAGAATCTGCAAAAAGTATCTGAGGTATTAAGAGCGCGCTTTAAGCTAGAAAGAAAAATCAAAACCCTTTCAGCTGAGAGTCGACTTTCTGCTTGGATACTGACGCTTTCTCCGTTTGCCCTATTTTTCGGTCTTAAATTCGTAAACCCTGAATACATAGAGCCTTTGTACAGCGATCCTAGAGGAATATCTATGGTCAGTGTGGGCGTGATTTTGTTGGCGATTGGGGCATTGTGGATAAGAAAAATAATAAATATCGAGATATAGATTATGGAATTCTTTGATTTAGAAGTATGGAAACAAACACTCTCTGAGTTCGGTATCACTAGCCAGACCCTGCTTTACGGGATGATTTTGCTGACCACTATGCTACTTACTCTTACTTTAGGGTTTCTTTTTGTCGGTACTCGCTCCCCGTTGGATAAAAAGTTAAAACAGATTTCCGGAGGGAATCATACTGGTAGTCGCAAACCTTATGACTTTACCAACACTTTGGAGTCGCTGACGCCATTTATTGGGCGAGGGAACAAAAAAGATAACGAAACGTATTCAGAAAAATTAATGCATGCTGGATATCATGAAAAGAGCGCACTTTCAGTATTTTACGCCTTTAAAGTACTTTCAACATTAATAGGGTTTGTTTGTGCATTCACAGTGTTTTATTTAGACATAGGTGATAGTTACAACAACTTGCTGATTGTGACATGTATTTTTGTCGGGACATTCTTCCCCAATTTTGTATTGAGTAAAATGCAAAAAGAAAGACAGAGAAAAATCAGAAACGGTGTCCCTGATGCTTTAGACCTTTTGGTGGTATGTACAGAATCAGGTCTTGGTTTTAATGCCGCACTAGGGCGTGTCGCTAACGAGTTATACATTTCACAACCCGAACTTGCCGATGAGCTAGATACTGTGTTTGCTAAAATTCAAGCGGGTGTCACGATGCCAGATGCTTTGAGTCAACTCGTTGAACGAACTGGGCTTCGTGAGTTGGAAGGGCTTGTTTCTTTGCTCTCGCATGCTTCAAGAATGGGGGGGAGTTTAGCTCAAACCTTACGTGACTATACCGAAGATTTTCGAGACAAACGCCAACAAGCTGCGGAAGAAATTGCAGCAAAAATCCCTACCAAAATGCTATTTCCCATGTTGTTGTTCATTTGGCCTTGCTTCTTTATCGTTGCTCTTGGGCCCGGAATGATGATTGTAATGGATGCACTGACATCTCCAGGAGCGAGTTTATGATGCGAATGAACAGAATGGTTTTACTTTTACTACCGCTATTGATTCTCGGGTGCGCCTCTTCTGATGAGCCAACTAATCAGTTTGATGCAGAATTGTATTCGGGTAAGCCAATTGACACCTTAACCAGTGACGATCCACCCGTCAGCGAAAAAGAAGCAATCATGCGTGGTGATGTCGCACTTAGAGACAACAACATCGATTTAGCTCTCTATGAGTACATCCGATCTCTGTCTTTTCCTGAGCAAGAGTTTCACGATAAAACGCTATTTACGATAGGTCGAATTCACTCCTCGAGAGGCAATTACGCACTCGCTGAAAAAGCGTATTTGGCGGCATTAGATTTTAACCCTGCGCATACTGAAGTATTAGAGCAGTTAGGTGTTTTATATGCTAAGCAGCGCCGTATAGACGAAGGTCGAAGCTACTTCTTTAAAGCGATCAATGCAGACCAAGTTCGTTTAAAAAGCAGTGAAACGATTAAAAACTACCAAGCGTTAAGTCAAAGTGAAGTAGCGGGTTTGAAGGTTGATAGTATGTCTCCAGCTTTGGCTTACATGGGAATCGGAGTCTTGGAAGATGTAGAAGGTAAACATCAGATAGCCCAAGAGTATTTTAAAAAGTCTCTTACTATCGATAAGACATCAGTGAAGGCTCTACTGAACATGGGTTACTCCCATTACATGTATGGTAACTACAAAGAAGCGTATCAATACACGCGTTCTGCTTTAGAGATCGAACCTAACAATGAGAAGGCTCAGAATAATCTTGCACTCATTTATTTGGCATCAGGTGATGTGAAAAAAGCGATAAATGTGTTCATGCGCCATATGGATGCGCCAGAAGCTCTGAATAATGTCGGGTACTTTTTAATTATTCAAGGTCGACCTGATGAAGCGATTCCTTACCTTCAACAAGCCATAGATAAAAAACCGTCTTATTACAAAATCGCCAATGAAAACCTAAATCGAGCCTTAGCCGAGGTGAGAGAAATGAAGGAGAGCACACCAATATAGTGTTGTTCTATGAAAAGTTACTCTCCTTATGGTAAATAGCACAAATGAATTAGCCCCTGATGAGTGTCCTTATCAGGGGCTATTATTTGTAACTCAGTTTGGTATTTAAGTACTTAATTATAAATAGTTAAGTATCGCACCAGCTGCGATAAAGGTACCAACTAAACCTACAATCGGCATCTTCACGGTTTTCAGTAGCCAAACACCAACAATGATCAGAGCGAAGTCTACACCGCTGCTCACTGCGCTTGTGAAGATGGGTTGATATAGGGCCGCAAGTAATAGACCAACAACTGCTGCATTCACACCGGTAAGAGCACCAGCCACCAAAGGTTTACTCGCAATTGCCTGCCAGTTCTTCAATACACCCAGTAGCAATAAGAAGCCCGGTAAAAACACCGCAATTGTAGCGAGCAGTGCACCTGTAATCGGCGCTGACGGCATTAATACATAACCGAGGTAGGTGGCCAACGTAAACATCGGTCCTGGTACGGCTTGTGCTGCGGCATAGCCCGTGAGGAATGCATCTTGAGACAGTTGGTCGCCAATACCATTTTGCAGCAACGGAAGAACCACATGACCGCCACCGAATACTAAGCTGCCTGCTTGGTAAAATAACCCAAACACTTCGATGCCTTGAGAATATGCACTGAACAGAGGTAAACCAACCAATAGTGCTACAAAAATGACAAGCGGAGTTATGGATATCTTATGTGTTGAAGGCGTTGTTTTTAAGTCTTGTGAGGTTAAGAACTTGCTGCCAATGATTGCTGCAAATAGGAGCACTAAGACTTGAGGCCAGATCCCAGGAATCAAAAGTAGAACAATCGCGGTGATCACACACAGTGCTGTTGCTATCTTTGATTGGCAAAAGTTTTTGTACATGCCGAAAGTGGCGTCAGCGACAACCACAACCGCGAGTAGCTTAAGTCCGTGGATGATTGAAATGAAAAGCGGCGCTTCCAACAACTGGTTACTCACTAAGGCCAATATCAACATTAGGATGACAGAAGGGGAGGTGAAGCCTACAAATGCAGCGATTGCACCGGTTAAGCCACCCTTTTTATAACCAACCGCGAAGCCAACCTGACTAGAGCCTGGACCCGGTAAAAATTGACTGAGGGCGACAATTTGCCCGTACTCTTCGTCGGATAACCAATTCAGTTTCTCAACAAAGGTTTTACGGAAGTAGCCAATATGTGCCGCTGGTCCACCAAAACTGATCCAGCCAAGCCAGAAAAAGGTTTTAAAAATTGAAAGCATGATCGATTCCAGATAAATGTTTAGCGTAATTTAGGTGGAGTTGAACTATGATTCAAATTAATTATTTTAATTATGACTATTAATGAAATGGGTTCGTATGTATGGCTGATTTTAACTGGAAAGGAATCGACCTTAACTTGTTGATTGCACTACAGGCATTGTATAAAACGAACAGTGTGAGCAAAGCGGCTGAGCGTTGTTATGTTAGCCAATCTGCAATGAGCCATAGTCTACAAAGATTACGAAAGCTGTTTGATGACCCTTTGTTTGAGCGAGTTGGCAGCAAGATGGAAGCGACCGACCGAGCCATTGAATTATCAAGTACCGTCGATGCGTTGCTTAATACTATTCAATCTGAAGTTCTGTTGTCCAAAAGGTTCGAAGTTGATAGTTATAGAGGCAGCTGGAAAATAGGGCTGACCGATTACGCTGAACAGATGTTTGGGCCAATGATCTTTGACTTTATTAAGCAAGTTTCGCCAAGCTCTCAAGTCGCGTTTTTCAACGTTAATCGAACCAATTATCAGCAGGTATTTGAAGAGGCTAAGCTAGACATTGCGATAGGCAGTTTTGGTGAAGTGCCTAAATTGTATGGCACAGAACTTCTCTACACCGAGCAACATGTCTGCTTGCTTGATGAATCCGTTTTGGATGTTGAGTTGCCTATGTCATTACAATCGTTTGTCTCTGTGGAGCACGCCTTAGTATCGCCTAATGGCGCCCTAAAAACCGCAGTTGATACTAAATTGGCTGAGTTAGGCTACACCAGAAAAGTGGCAATCGCATCGAGCAACTTCTTAACGGTAAAGCGATTGATCAGTGGCAGAAAGCTATTGTGTATTGTGCCGAAGTTAGTCGCTAGAAACGCCCCTAATGTAGACAGTTCACTGATAGCTGTCACTCCGCCAATAGACGTCCCTGATTTTGATATACAGCTTGTTTATCGTAAGGGAAAGCAATTAGACGACAAGAATACTCACTTGAGAAAAGTGATCTCCCATGCGGTTGAGATTGTCATTGCTGTTGAGTGATTGATTGTGGGTTTCTTTTGAGTATCTAGCCTATCTTCTAAGCATGTAACCTATCAAGTGCCAAAGAAAAACGACCATTAGTGCGCCGACATAACCGTCAACAGCGTAATGCCATGCCAAATGCACCGAACCAACCTGAATAAAAAAGGCGTAAATCCACGCTATGTAACCGAGTTTCTTATTCAATTTGAATGATGTCATCGCAATCAGAACAGATATGGTTACATGCATGCTAGGCATGGCTGAGATGCCAGTCCCTATATCTCCAATACCTCCAACGTAGCTTGCCCAAAGCGCATCTTGAGTACTGAGTGCCCACAAAGACATAAAGCCACGTTCAGTGAGTTCTGCGCTCTGCATGTTTAATCTTTGCATCAAAGGAAGATACAAATCTTGGTCATTGAAGTGACTAATAAAAACAGGGCCGGCTGATGACAGAAGGGTCGCCATTATGTTCCCAATGATAAACCACGAACTTAAGAATGTGAGTAAAAACTGGTTGCGAAGTTGGTCATCTTTACGGTAAATGACAAAATAAAGCAGCATTCCCCACATGATAAAAAACCACAAGTTGTACAAGATGTTGATGGCGAGTGAAGCTATTGAATTCGTTAAAAAAAAGTGGGTGATTTCCCAAGGTGAAATGCCAAAGTGCAACCATTTATCTAAATGGTAAAAATCGAGATCTAGAAAATATGGATTGAGATAAGGAATGACTGATTTTAAGAAGGTATAGCTAGAGAATGAGATGTTTAAGACGAGCATCAATAAAATAAAGTAGATCGGCTTTGATACTGGAAACAACAGAGTTTTGATTTTCTTGATGAACTGTTTGGTGGGTCTTTTTTCTCGATTGAACAACAAATGGCAGTAGTAGTATGTCGCCCATAAAATAAAGGTGACGTAACAGACAGTGGCTAAGATCTCTAAGTAGGTATATATGTTGTATCGAACTTCATGAGGCACGAAATAATTAACAACTAACGTTAACGGTGTCGTAAATGCAACATAATACAGAATCAGTTTGTTTCTTCTGAATTCATGAAGTAAAGACGATAACAAGTTTGATTGTTCTTTTTGAGGTGCGGGTTTGTCGGTGGTCGCCTCTGAATCCATATAACCCTTCATCACGATTTCCTATCATGCTTAAAGGTTAGTTCATTTGAGCTGGTTTTCTACTTTTCAACCTTGTGTCAGGGGTAAAAATAAACGAAATAAATCCTTCCATTTTTCACAACCAGACTATACTTAATTTACGACTCAAAGCAGTCGTAAAGAATATGCTTTTTGATTTACCTAAGTAAAAAAATTGGTTATATCCTCATGATATAGCTTAAAAAACTACCAGGCTAAACGGACTTAGTTGGTCTTGAAGCGCTAGCTCCCCCTAGCGCTTTTTCTTTTGTTCGATTATGGCAAAAGGGTCTGAATCCTTTTTAGCAGTTGCTCGATCTCTTGTTTTTCATAGTGAGCCGTCACCTTAGGTTGGCTGCTTTCTCTTGGGAGTAATGCCGTTTCGATATGGTGCTGCAGTAAGGCATCTTGTGAGTTGGCGTTGAGCTTCTCTGCAAGTACCACAGCTTGTCGGCCAATCGTGGTGAAGTCTTGTTTGATGGTGGTCAGTGGTGGATTAAAAAACGCACTGTCTTCGATACCATCAAAGCCGACGACCGCAACCTTATCAGGGACAGGTATCTGCAGTTCTTGCAGTGCACGTAAAGCCCCCAATGCCATCTGATCACTTGCCACTAACACGGCATCAAATACGGCTTGTTTAGCGACAGCTTCTCGAACGCCAAGATAACCACTTTCTGCTTGCCAGTTTCCTTGATATTGATACTGCACCTTACTCTCTGCATCTGATAACGCGGCTAGCCAACTTTGGTGACGAATCTTTGAGGCGCTGGATTCGTTCGGACCAGTGATCAACAGGAAGTCCGTTCGTCCGCTCTCAAGTAGATGTTGAGCCGCCAGTTTTGCTCCTTCCGCATGATCACCACAAACATAGTTCACTTGGCTGTTAGAAGGGACATCAATGAAGATAAGATTGAGGTGCTGATATTGTTCCACTAACAATTCTGCATCGGCACTCTTTAAAGGCACGTTCAGAATAATGCTGTCGACCTGTTGAGCCATCAGTTCACGAATGGCCTCACGGGTATTCGCGAGATTAGGCTCGGCAACAACAGAGAAAGCAACGCCATAACTCATATCATGAGCCTGCATTCGTACGCCATTTGCGATCATTGCTGCGCCATGCAGTGCCATATCGAGAGTGACTAAACCAACGCTGGTGGACTTGGCTCGACTGAGCATTTGAGCACCTTTATTGGGTACATAACCAAGTTGCTTTATGGCGGCGTTAACCTTGTTGCGGGTGGATTCCGCGACGTCTTGTGAGCCATTGGTTACTCGAGATACTGTCTGGGTGGATACCCCTGCCAGTTTTGCTACGTCTTTAAAGGTGATACTCATCGCTCTGCTCATCGAATATTTTAGAGTGAGATAAGCCTACCGAAATTTACCAAACTAAACTCTGCTCACTCTCAAATAAATGTCTTTTAAAACATTAAAAATGTTTCCGGAAACAGTCGATCTTGTGCAAATTTTTTGAATGTTAAAGCCAATTTACATCACGGTTTTATCGATATTGGATACTAATCTGGCGTGATGAGTTCACTATTATTTCTATATTATGTTTACGAAAACAATAGAGATTAGTAATGAACGAATTTATTCACTTAAAGAGTAAAAATCATAGTTTGATCATTAAATCAGGACGTGTTCCAGAGGTTTTGCATTGGGGGGCAAAGATCGCAAGTATTGATGAAGATCTTCTGCTTTCGACAGAAAGACCGATTTCTCAAGCTCGACTTGATGTGGATGTGCCACTTTCTCTTTGCCCTGAGTTAGGCAGTGGACACTTTAACGCTCCTGGCATTGAAGGTCACAGAGAAGGGCGTGATTGGGCTCCCGTCTTTAAGACCGTTCGTTACGATGCTCAAGATCAAGAGGCGTGTTTTTTCCTTGAAGACAAGGTTGCTCAACTGGATCTTAAGGTAGAGATTAAGCTGGATTTCGAATCTGACGTTGTCCAAAAACGTGTGACAGTCACCAATAAAGGCAGCAACAAATACTACTTGAACAAGCTTTCTTCAACGCTGCCATTGCCGAATCATGCTAACGATCTTATGACGTTCCATGGTCGTTGGTGTCATGAATTCCAAACTCAGCGTCAGCGCTTTGAACATGGTGGCTTCATGCAAGAAAACCGTCGTGGTCGTACTTCACATGAAAACTTCCCTGGCATGTTTGCAGGCACTCAAGGGTTCTCCGAGCAACATGGTTTGGTATGGGGATTTCATTTGGGCTGGAGCGGTAACCACCAAATGCGCGCCGATGTTCGTAGCGATGGTCGCCGCTTTGTTCAAGCGGGTGAGTTGTTGCTTGCAGGCGAATCCATTCTGGAATCTCAAGCAAGCTACCAAACACCTTGGCTGTTCGGCTGTTACAGCAACTCAGGTTTAAATGGTATCGCGCAACGCTTTCAACAATTTGTTCGCGACAACATTATTCAATTCCCAACCGATAAACCTCGTCCCGTTCATTTGAATACATGGGAAGGGATCTATTTTGATCACAAGCCTGACTACATCATGAAGATGGCAACGGAAGCGGGCGTGATGGGCGTTGAACGTTTCATTATTGATGATGGTTGGTTTGTGGGCCGTGATGGTGAACGTACCGCACTGGGCGACTGGTATTTGGATGAGGTGAAATATCCAAATGGCTTAGAGCCTGTGATTGAACATGTAAACCAACAGGGTATGGAGTTTGGCCTTTGGGTTGAACCTGAGATGGTAAGCCAAGATTCTAATCTTTACCGAAATCACCCTGATTGGGTGCTTGGTTTACAAGGGTATCATCAACCATCTGGTCGTTGGCAGTACGTGTTAGACCTACAAAATGAAGCGTGTTTTAACTATTTGTATGAACGCCTCAATGCGCTTTTGACTCGATACAACATCACTTACCTTAAGTGGGACATGAACCGAGAGTTGGTTCAACCTGGGCATCAAGGTAAAGCTGCGGTGCATGGTCAGACTAAAGCGCTATACCGTCTTGTTGATGAGTTAAATCGAGCGCACCCAGAAGTCGAGATTGAATCTTGCTCTTCAGGTGGTGGTCGTATCGATTTTGAAATTCTAAAACGAACCCATCGTTTCTGGGCATCAGATTGTAATGATGCCTTAGAACGCCAAGCCATTCAGAAAGGCATGAGTTACTTCTTCCCACCAGAAGTGATGGGGGCGCACATCGGCCCAGCAGAATGCCACTCAACCAACCGTCGTCATAGCATCAATATGCGTGGTGTAACCGCACTCATGGGGCACATGGGTGTTGAGCTTGACCCTGTTAAAGAGTCACCGGAAGAGAAACAAGCATTCTCACATTACATCTCACTGCATAAGCAATTTCGTCATGTTTTGCATTCTGGTCGTAGTTTCCGAATGGATCCTTCGGACAAAAATCAGAATATTTATGGCGTTGAAAATGACGATGAAATGCTGATCACCGTGTGCCAATTAGCGATGCCTGAATATGCTCTGCCTTCGCCACTTCGTATTAGCTGTGTGGAAGACAACGCGATGTATCAAGTGAAGTTAGTGGACATGCCAAAAACCAGTTTCCAGTTGATGAAACAGCGCCCCCAATGGCTCGACAAAACGTTGACCCTGAGTGGCGATAACCTCAAGGAAATTGGATTGACCTTACCGATTCTAGACCCAGAGTCAGCCTTGATTGTTCATCTGAAAAAGATATGAAGCGCTAACTCTGAGTACCCCTACAAATAAAATTCTAAATATAAAAATATAATCGGCAGCGAGGAATTGCTGCCGCAATAACTAAACTTAAGGAAAACAAAATGTCTATTACAGTTCTGCTGTCATTCTTGTTATTTACTGGTTTTGTTGTCGCGTTTACCTACAACAAAGTTAAAAATGACAAGAACACCTCACAAGACGGTTTCTTTCTTGGCGGAAGAAGCTTAACCGGTGGTTTGATTGCCAGCTCCCTAATTTTAACCAACTTGAGCGCGACTAGCTTTGTTGGCATGAGTGCACAAGCTTATACCCACAACATGAGTGTCATGGGGTGGGAAGTGGCCTCTGGTGTCACTTTGGTGATCATCGCTTTGATGTTGGTACCGCGTTACCTGAAGCAAGGGATAACGACGATTCCAGACTTCTTAGAGAGCCGTTACGACATGTCGGTGAAAAAGTTTGTGACGTTACTTTTCTTGTGCCAGTACGTCATCAATATCTTGCCAACCACACTTTATGCCGGTGCCGTTGTTTTGGGGGAGATCTTTGATGTTCAAGCTCTGCTAAATATTTCAGAGTTTAGTTCAATAGCCCTTATTTCGGCGACGATTGGTCTACTTGGCTTCTTTTACGCGATTTATGGCGGCCTAAAAGCGGTTGTGATTGCGGATACGATTAATGGCGTAGGCCTGATTGTTGGCGGCATGATGATCCCCGTGTTTGGTTTGATGGTGTTGGGCGAGGGCAGCTTTGGTGCTGGCTTGGATATTCTGCTTTATGCAGCGCCAGAGAAACTGCAATCGGTTGGTACAGAGACTGATCCACTGCCGTTCTCAACCTTGTTTACAGGTCTTCTACTTGTGAACCTTTACTACTGGGGTACGGATCAATCAATCATCCAGCGTGCGTTGGGTGCTAAGAACTTAAAAGAAGGTCAGAAAGGGGTGATTCTTGCTGGTGCGATTAAGGTTATCTCTCCGCTGTTCCTAATCATTCCAGGCATCATCGCATTCCACATGTTTGGTGCAGATGCCGGTAATCCAGACACCATGTACACGCGCTTGGTAAACGAAGTTTTGCCTAAGCCGTTGGTTGGCTTCTTTGTCGCGGTTATGTTTGGTGCCATCCTAAGTACATTTAATGGTGTGCTTAACAGTTCGACCACTCTATTTGCATTGAATGTCTACAAGCCTTTGTTTGGTCAAGGAAAAACGGACGAAGAGCTGGTGGGTAAAGGACGTATCTTTGGCGTTGTGATCGCGATTATCTCGGTATGTATCGCACCATTCATCATGTACGCACCAGAAGGTTTGTTCCAGTACCTACAAATGGTAGCTGGCTTCTTCAGTGTGCCAATCTTCACTATCGTGTTTGTGGGTTACATCTCTAAACGTGTGCCAGCTCTAGCGGCTAAAGTGGCATTGGTGGTATTTGTAAGTTCATACGCTGCGATGCAGTTAGTGTTCAAAACACCTATTCACTTCTTACACCAATTGGCGATTCTGTTTGTTGTATGTACAGCGCTGATGTTCATCATTGGCTACTTTATGCCACGTGAAGATGATTATGTGATGCCTGTGAATGAAAACATTGATGTTACGCCTTGGGCATTCCGTTTCGAAGCTTCGGCTATCATTCTCTACATGGTATTAGGTGCTTACGTGATGTTCTCTGATGTTGGTTTTGTCTCGGATGATCCAACCATCATGCAGGTGTACGGTGTGTGCGGCATTGTAATGTTAGTCGGTATTTTTGGCCGATTAGCAAAGCGTAAGAAAGCGCTTGAAGCTGCCGCATAACCTCCACTGAGCCTGCTATTCGTTCTTTTAAAATGAGCTTGATAAGTAAAAGGATCATAGTAGGCCAATAACTAAAAAGGCATCTCAATTGTAATGAATGAGATGCCTAACATATTGTTTTTATGATTGGTTATTGTCTGACTACTGACTACTGACTACTGACTACTGACTACTTACAAATTTACAAAGAAAAACGAGTCCATTTCTTCGCTCGCCAGCGACGAACCATGATCAATCCGCGGAACCATTCGTCCATCGCGATTGCCATCCAAGCACCAAATACGCCATAACCCCAATGCACACCAAGTAAATAACTCATCGCAACGCCAATGCCCCACATACTGAGAATGCCCATTTTGATAGGGAACTTAATATCGCCTGCGGCTTTTAAGCAAGAAATGAAAATTAGGTTAAACACGCGACCAGCTTCTAATAGTATCGAGCCTGCGATGAGTGCGGCAGTCAGTGCGATGATCTCTGGGTCTTGAGTGAATAAATCCAAAATCTCGAATCGGAAAATATAGACCACGCAGGTAATGGTGATAGAGGCGATAAAGCCTACTACAAAGTATCGTTGTACACGGTTGGCTATCTCATCTATCCAACCTTTACCAATGTAATAACCCGTTTGGATTTGGCTACCTTGGCCGATGGCTAAGGCAAAGGCAAAAGAGAGACGTGCGATGTTTTGTGCGTAAGTAAACGCGGCCAGTGAAGACGTTCCCATCTGCACCACAAAGAAGGTAATGCTGATCTGCGCCATGTTGTAAGAGAGTACTTCTCCAGCATTCATAGAGCCGATCTTCATGATTTTTTGATAGATAGCTTTAGGCACAGATTTGAACTGTTTCATCGGTAGGTCAATGCCTTTGTTTCTTACGACACCGATTAAGATCAATAAGCCGATCATTTGGCTAATGACTGTCGCCGTTGCAACCCCTTGTACGCCGTACACTGGCAACCCGAAAGGTTGGTAAAGTGCGCAGTAGTTGCCGAAGATGTTGATAACACCTGCAATCATGTTGATGACCATCGGTGATTTTGAATAGCCATGGCTGCGTAGAATCGTGGTGAGAACGACACCTATCGTGACATTAAAGGTGAGAGCACCACTGATAAACAGATACTCTTGAGCGTACTGTTCGACTTGAGCTTCCAGCTGGTAGAGCGGAATAAAATATTCAGCACCAAGAATTGCAATAATACTGAGTAACACACCGGTAATAATGGCCAAGATAATGCTCGCCACGCCCACATGAGCGCTCTCTTGAGTGCGAGAGGCACCGTTATATTGTGCGATTAGGATGCCTGTACCGCTGCTGACCATGGTCGAGACAATGATCAGGAAAAAAGATATCTGAGAAATAACACCAACGGCAGACACGGCTTTGTCTGAGTACCCCGATAACATGAATACATCACTGGTGTTGAGTGCGGTTCTTAGAAGAACTTCGATAAAAATTGGCCAGGTGAGCGCAACGATTCCCATGCGTTTATTTAGGGTGGAATCAGCATTAGGCATTTGGGTTTTCTCAGAAAGGGGTAAGCGACACTATAGTTTAGCCATTATTGAGTAAACGACTATCAAATTAATGTCCGGATAGCTATTAAGGGTAAATAAAGTTCGAATAAGCCTTCAGAGGCCAACATTTAGGTGTGAGTTATGAAACTTTTGAGAGATGTTTCATAAGGTAAAGAGGAAGAAAGTGGAAGCGTTTAACTACTTAAAAGTAGCACAAGAAATGAGTTTGAAATGAAGTGGTAAAGCTAGCGACATCGAGCTAGCTCTACCGTTTTTAAAGCCTAGTTAATACGCTGACCTTCAGCATCAAACAGATGGCAATCTTTTGATGCGAAATTTAAATTGAGAGACTGATAGCGTGCGACTTCCTGATCGCCAGGTAGGTGGACCTTAAAGCTATCAACGCCACATGATTGGCCAAACATATAAGTGCTGTTGCCAAGCCTTTCTACGACCTCGCTCTGGAACTCAATCGTGATATCTGACTCGCCATTGATCTCCAAATGTTCTGGTCGAATACCAAGAGTCAATTTTTGTCCTTCGGCAAGGCCATCACTTGGCAATGGTAGAGTCATTTTATTAAGTCCATTGACGGTCAGTTGGGCATGAGTTTCTGAGGTGCTGTTCACGATACACGGTAAGAAGTTCATTTTCGGAGAGCCAATAAAGCCAGCCACAAACTCATTTTGTGGAGAATGATACAGTTCGAGAGGTGACCCCACTTGTTCTACTCGACCGTCTCTTAGTACCACGATCTTGTCAGCAAGCGTCATTGCTTCGACCTGATCGTGCGTGACATAAATCATGGTATTTTGCAGATCTTGGTGCAGTTTGGCGATTTGTAAGCGCATATCGACACGAAGTTCAGCATCTAAGTTTGATAAAGGCTCGTCGAATAAGAACACTCTTGGGTTGCGAACAATTGCTCGACCGATAGCAACACGCTGACGTTGTCCACCTGACAGTTCTTTAGGTTTACGCTTCAATAAAGGATCTAGTTGAAGCGTTTTCGCTGCACTCGTGACTTGTTTCTCGACGACTTCTTTAGCTACCCCGTTCATTTTCAGGCCAAAGCCCATGTTTTCTTCAACCGTCATATGCGGATAAAGGGCGTAGGACTGGAATACCATCGCCACACCACGCTCGGCAGGATCGACATCGTTAACCAGATCATCGCCAATATGGATCTCACCTTCAGTAATCTCTTCCAAGCCAGCAACTAAGCGTAAGAGAGTTGATTTACCGCAACCAGACGGTCCAACGAATACTACGAATTCGCCGTTACTTATTTCTAGATCAACACCATGGATCGTTTGAACATCACCATATCGTTTGATGACCTGTTTTAAGCTGATATCAGCCATGCTCTCTCCTTGCTTCGTTGGACTGCATCTCTTTGCCTTTAAAACATACGCTTTCATCAGAAATTTGTTAGGTGCCTCGCATGATTTATTGATCGTGGTCATATAAATTTGGCGATCTATACTGATTTTTGTGGAAACGTTTACAAAAATAAAACATAACTGTGCGCAATGTTATCAATAAGCCTAATATTTGAACGTAATTACTATAAATGCTGCGTTGCTCGATTAAATTTAGAAACCTAGGTGGAAATTAATCAAATAGTAAATGAAGCTTTTAATACAAGGAATTTCGGGAAATGGAGCAATCTGTGAAAACGATATACCCAGAAAATCGCATCCCATCGGCGAAAAAGAAAAGGCGCATTAGTTCTAAGGTGTCGCCTTGGCTGTTCTTGGCGCCAGCCATCGCTATCTTCTCTCTCTATGTTATCTACCCCATCTTGGACAGTATCTGGCTGAGCTTCTTTGAGTGGGATGGGTTAGGCGAAAAAGAGTGGGTGGGGCTTGAGAACTATCGTGAGCTTTTTGACTCAGATGCTTTTTATACTTCGTTAACGAATAACTTCCTTTGGTTGATCTTCTTTATGCTTGCGCCACCGTGTGGCTTGGCGATTGCCCTTTTCTTAAACCAACAAGTGAAAGGCATTCGTGTCGTAAAATCCTTATTCTTTTTCCCCTTTGTTATTTCTCAAGTGGTGGTCGGCCTAGTATTTTCTTGGTTTTATGACCCGTCATTTGGTCTTTTCAATATGGTATTGGGTACCTTCGGTTTTGAGCCCGTTTCAATACTCGCTGACGAAGACTATGTTACCTACGGGATCATTGCCGCTGGCCTATGGCCACAAATTTCTTACTGCATGATCTTGTATCTCACGGGGTTGAACAACCTCGACCCAGAGCAATTAGAAGCGGCGCGACTGGATGGTGCAAAGAAGTGGCGCATGCTCTGGTATGTGGTGTTGCCTCAACTAAGACCTGCGACGTTTATTGCCGTGGTCGTGACCGTGATAGGTGCCCTGCGTTCTTTCGATTTAGTGGCAACCATGACGGCGGGTGGACCTTGGGGCAGCTCGACGGTACTGGCGTATCAAATGTATGAAGAGTCTATCTTTAACTATCGAATGGGTTACGGTGCAGCGGTTTCTGTGGTGCTGTTTCTGATTATGGATATCTATATCGCTTATTTCTTGTGGCGCATGTTAAGGAGTGAAAAATAATGTTTCCGCAACCAATTCAAAAAGCCGGTCGCTTTACTAATATCAGCTACCGAGTGGCGTTACCTATCTCGATCGTGATGTGGTTGTTACCGCTTATCGCCGTGATGATGACGTCAATTCGTTCAATGGATGACATCAACAAAGGTAATTACTGGGGCTGGCCGAGTGAGATTCAGTTTATTGAGAACTACACCCAAGTTTTTACCTCGACCTCAATGGGGCAGTACCTAATCAATAGCTTGATCATCACACTGCCAGCGGTCGCAGGGGCTGTCGCACTCTCGACTCTGGCTGGGTATGCCTTGGCGAAATACAACTTCAAAGCCAACGTTTGGATATTTGCGATGTTTATTGCGGGCAACTTTGTTCCGTTCCAAATTTTGATGATTCCAGTGCGTGATTTAACGATTGGACTTGGCCTTTACGATACCCATTGGGCGCTGATTTTCTTCCATATCGCTTTTCAAGCCGGATTTTGTACCTTGTTCATGCGTAACTTTATCGTCGGGATCCCAGATGCCTTGATCGAAGCGGCGCGTGTGGAGGGAGTCAGCGAATGGAAAATATTCTGGCATGTCGTACTGCCTTTGGTTCGCCCAGCTTTAGCGGCGTTAGCCGTGTTGGTGTTTACCTTTATTTGGAACGATTTCTTCTGGGCTCTAGTACTGGTTCAGAGTGATGACGTTCGTCCTGTAACTGCGGGTTTGAGCTCACTGCAAGGCCAATGGCTGGCGTCTTGGCAGTTTATGTCGGCGGGTGCAGTGGTTGCGGCTATCCCACCGGTAGTACTGTTTTTTACCATGCAAAAGCACTTTATCGCAGGTCTGACATTAGGTGCGACCAAAGGGTAAATAACGAGATAAGAATCGATACACGAACCTAGCAATATCGGCTGTTATAAGCCGTTATTGCTACCGACATCCCGAATGGATGAATCATTGAAGAGAAACTAAAACACGAACAACCCTACGAGAGAAAACAATAAGAATTGGACTTAGAGAGCTTAGCTCCATAACAAGGACCTCAATATGAAATACGTGAAACATATCGCTGCCTCTGCAGTGCTCGCTGCCTCCATGTCTGCAACATCGTTTGCTGGCACCTTAGTCATCAACTCTGATGCTTCTGATCCAGCGCCGAAAGAGGCGTGGGGTGAGATCATTAACCGCTTTGAAAAAGAAAACCCAGATATTACGGTTAAGTACAATTTGTACGATCACGAGTCGTACAAAACAACGATTCGTAATTGGTTGGTCACTTCGCCGCCGGACGTGGTTTTTTGGTATGCGGGTAACCGAATGAAAGCCTTTGTTGACCGCGGCCTGTTTGAAGATGTGAGTGATATTTGGACTGACAACAACATGAAGCAAGACTTCGCGTCAGCCGCACCTGCAATGACGGTAAATGGCAAGCAATTTGGTGTGCCATACACGTATTACCAATGGGGTATCTACTACCGAAAAGACATCTTTGAACAGTATGGAATTGCTGAACCTAAAACATGGGATGATCTGAAATCGGCATCGGCAACGCTGAAAGAAAATGGTGTAGCACCGTTTGCGATTGGTACTAAGTACTTGTGGACTGCTGCGGGTTGGTTTGATTACATCAACATGCGTACCAACGGCTTGGATTTCCATATTCAGTTGATGGAAGGCAAGGTGCCTTATTCTGACGAACGTGTGAAGAAAACCTTCGCGAACTGGGCTGAGCTTGTTGAGCCTGGTTACTATCTAGAAAATCACGCCTCCTATTCTTGGCAAGAAGCTCAACCTTTCTTGTACAACGGTAAAGCGGCGATGTACCTGATGGGTAACTTCATCACGCCTAACTTCCCTGCTGAGTTAGATGGCAAGATGGATTTCTTCCAATTCCCTGTGATCGATCCAAGTGTTCCTATGTCTGAAGATGCGCCTATGGATACGCTACACATTCCTTCAAAAGCGAAAAATAAGGAAGATGCACGTAAGTTCTTAGAGTTTGTTGCTCGCGCTGAAAACCAACAGCTGATCAATGAGATGCTGTTACAAATTCCGACCAACAATAAAGCCAAAGCCAAGTCTGATCCGTTCTTAGATAAAGGTGTAGCAATGCTCGCTTCTACCGATGGTACGGCTCAGTTCTATGACCGTGATACCGATCCTGCGATGGCCAAAGAGGGCATGAAAGGTTTCCAAGAGTTTATGGTTCACCCTGACCGAATCGAAAAAATCTTAAAGAAACTCGATAAGGTGAGCAAGCGTACCTTTAAGTAATACGTTATCTGCCGCAGCGACTCTTGCTGCGGCGCTTTTCCTTTTCAGTTTGTCATTGCCAGTGTTATTTGATTAGTGTTCGTCGTTTTGAGCACAAGAGGCACCCAATACAACCTGCCTAGTACTACTTGCAATGATTCACTATATTCGGTTTATCGTAAGGAACACTCAATGAGAACTTTCTCTCAAATCATCTCTGCCCGTGAATGGGAAAGCCAACACATCACTCATCATAACGTTGTTGAGGCTCATGCTCCTTTGAATGGTTACACCTCGTTGGCTGAGGCTGTGGGGAAGAGCTCGTCACGCACCTTGTCTCTCAATGGGGTTTGGAAGTTTCAGCTGTTCGATTCGCCTGAGTTGGTCAGCGAAGATTTTGTCTCTGAACATTTTGATGATTCCTCATGGAAGTCGATCTCAGTGCCAAGCAACTGGCAGATGCAAGGCTTTGATAAACCGATCTATACCAATGTGAAATATCCTTTCGCTGATAACCCTCCCTTCGTCCCTAGCGATAATCCGACAGGGCTCTACCGAACGCATTTTAACTGCACGGAACCGGAGCTATTAGATACCCATAGGCTGACCTTCGGTGGCGTGAATTCTGCATTTCATTTGTGGTGCAACGGCAAGTGGGTTGGTTATTCGCAAGACAGTCGATTACCGGCGGAATTTGATGTATCTGAATACTTGCAAGTGGGTGAGAACAGGCTCGCAGTCATGGTGCTGCGTTGGTCTGATGGTTCCTATCTTGAAGACCAAGATATGTGGTGGCTCAGTGGCATCTTCCGTGATGTGACTTTATTGAGAAAGCCCAAGGTCACAATCGAGGATGTTGGTATTGAGACGCAGCTAGATGCTTGCTATCGCGATGCTGTTTTAAATATTTCTACGAAAATAACCAAGCACAGCAATGATATAGAAGTCTGCGATAAGCTGAGAGCTGAACTTTATGATGCTCAAGGACAGTTGGTTTGTGAACCTCAAATCGTGGGCTTTGGTGAGCGAATTGTGGATGAGAAAGGGCCTTGGTCTGAAGTCGCTGAACACCGTATTTCAGTGGTGAACCCGAACAAGTGGAGTGCCGAATCACCTTATCTGTATCGTTGTGTGGTGTCATTGCTCAATGAACATGATGAGCTTGTCGATTGTGAGGCTTACGATGTCGGATTTCGATGTGTTGAAATTACCGATAGTTTGCTCAAAGTTAACGGTAAGCCGTTGCTGATTCGTGGTGTGAATCGCCATGAACATCACCCTGAATTGGGTCACACCATGACTCGTGAAGGGATGATTCAAGACATCAAACTGCTCAAACAAAATAACTTCAATGCCGTTAGAACCGCTCATTATCCGAATCACCCATTATGGTATGAACTGTGTGATGAGTATGGCCTGTATCTGGTAGATGAAGCGAATGTGGAAACCCATGGTCAGTTTCCGATGTGTCGACTGTCTAATGATTCGTCGTGGTTGAATGCGTACATGAGACGAATGACAAGGTTAGTGGAGCGCGATAAAAACCACGCCAGCGTGATCATTTGGTCGTTGGGTAATGAGTCGGGGATTGGTCGTAATCACCATGCGATGTATCAATGGGTGAAACAAACTGATCGAACACGCCCGGTTCAGTATGAAGGTGGCGGGGCAGATACAGCAGCGACCGATATCTTGTGCCCAATGTATGCGCGTGTTGATTGGGATTTACCTGTTGTTGAGAGTCAACCTGAAGTGACACCTCGCGTGGGTATTCGCAAAGCGATCGCTCTGCCAAACGAGCAACGTCCTCTGATTCTCTGTGAGTACGCCCATGCAATGGGGAACAGTCTGGGTAGCTTTGATAAATACTGGCAGGCGTTTAGAGACAACCTAAGATTACAGGGCGGATTTATCTGGGATTGGGTCGATCAAGGGATCACCAAAACCGATTCGATCGGCAAACAGTACTGGGGATACGGTGGTGATTTCAGCGACGATATTAATGACCGCCAGTTCTGCATTAATGGTTTGGTATTCCCAGACCGAACGGTTCATCCAACGCTGCATGAAGTGAAAAAGGCGCAACAGTTTTATCTGTTCAAGCTGGTTTCCGCATCACCACTGGTGATTGAGGTACACAGCGAACACCTATTTGTGACCAGCAGGGTTGAAACGTTGAATTGGACGGTTACCCAGAATGGTGTGGTGACGAGCGGTGGTTGTATCGAATTGATGGTTGGTGCGGGCGAGAGTGTTCAGATAGAGCTTAATGGTGTGACTATTCCTCATACGGCCAATGCGCTTAATTACCTCAATCTTGAAGTAGTATTAAATGCCAATACTGCGTGGGCGAATAAAGGTCATGTGACGGCGATTGAACAGCTGACCTTACCCACTCAGCCGCAATTGATGTTGGATGCCAACCTCTCTCAATTTCCACCGAAAGTGACTGAAACCGACGCGCTGCTGACGGTGAGTGGTGATGCTTATCAAGTTGAGTTCGACAAATTATCTGGGACATTAGAGAGCTGGAAAATCAAAGGGGTGGAACAGCTTGCGAGTGGTCTTCGAGATAACTTTTATCGTGCACCATTAGACAACGATATCGGTGTCAGTGAAGCAAACCGCGTCGACCCCAATTCATGGATAGCACGCTGGCAGGCGATGAGGTTGGATAGACTCACTCCAGAGTGTATCGAATTTTCATCCATCACTCAGAAAAACGGGGTGTCGGTGACGGCAATCATTGCTCACACAGTGGAAGGGCAGGTTCGTTTGTTGTCGACTTGGCGGTACCAATTATTTACCGATGGTGAGGTTAAGTTAGATGTGGATGTTCAAGCGGCGAAAGGTTTGCCGTCTCTGCCACGAGTCGGTTTTGAGTTTGCTTTGAACCATGTGCCTGATGGGGTGGAATGGTTTGGTCGTGGGCCACACGAAAACTACCCAGATCGAAAAATGTCAGCCCATATGGGGCGATATCAGCAGAACATTGAACAAATGCATACCCCGTATATTTTCCCTTCTGATTGCGGCTTGCGTTGTGATGTTCGTGAGGCAAAAGTGGGATCATTTGAACTGCAAGGAGACTTCTATTTCTCAGTCAGTCGTTTTGGGTTACAGCAGCTACAGAAGGCAAAACATACTTGTGATTTAACCGAACAAGAACAGCTGTTTGTTTATGTGGATGGCTTCCATATGGGGGTTGGCGGTGACGACTCATGGACGCCAAGTGTCCATGATGAATACAAACTATTGAAAGAGCATTACCATTATCAGGTGCGCTTCTATTGTGGTGAGAACGGTCAAGGTACAGCGAATAGAGTAAAAGGATCATAGTAGGCCAAATAGTTTAAATGCTTGTTTATTCGATTATTTGGCTTCAGATATAAAAAAGGCACTCAACATAACGCTGAGTGCCAAAGCCTGAAATTTGTTAATTCGCAGTATCTTATTGAACCGGTGTATTAATGAATCTCAGAGGACAGGTAAAAAGGTTCGATTTACTCTGCGTCAGTAAAGAAATCGTTGTAAAGCATGTACAAGTGAGCCGCACTCCAAGAGAAGTTTGGTGCGCCTTGTTGTTCGCCGGTTAGTGGGTTGTAGTTTTCACGGATTGGACCGTCTTGAACTAATCCATCGGCGTGGTCAAAGAACGCACCTGCCATTTCAATCGCATCGTCACGGTAGCCGTAGCTATCCATGCCTTTTAGGCCGAAGTAGAATTGATCTACCCATACACGTCCACGCCAGTAAATGTCTGGGCCAAATGCAGGGCTAGAAAGCGCTGCTGTGCCTAGTGGAACGTAGGTATTGAACTCTTCTGTATCTTTCATTACAGAGACAACTGCATCAGCGTTAGCTTGAGTGGCAGCAGCATTGAACAATGGTGACCAACCTTCAGGGCCTTTACCACGCTCTACAATCGGTTTACCTGCACAGCCATTCGCTAGTGGTTTGTCTTCGATACGAATGTCGTAGAAGAAGTTAGTGCCTTCGTCGAACATACAAGTGTTGATGTAGTTCGATAGGTGTTCAGCCTTTTCACGGAACTCTTTCGCTTCTGCGTCTTTACCAAGAATGTCAGCCATTTCTGCTAGGTACTTGTTATCGCTGTACATATAGCTTGCTTGGTCGACAGATTCTTGCAGTAGTGAGTAGCCCAGTAGCGTGCCATCTTTAGCGCGGTTTTGAGCGAACTCAACATCCCAATCGCTGCGCTTGCCGCCATTCGCTACATACGCGTCTAGCTGGTCTTTATCGATGAAACCAAATGCGGCTGCATCATCACGACCTGACTCCCAAGACGCGGCAGTTTGTGCTGGGCTTTCGATGTAATCGTAGTTACCTTCAGCAATCACTTTATCCAGTGCAGCTTGGCCTATAATTGTCTCGTGCTTATCGCCACGAACCACGGTGAAGTACATTTCCCCTTCAGGTGTGTTGTGTGCTTTGTCGCGTGCTGCGCCGTACTCTGGAACACCGTTACCGTTGTTGTCACGGTTGCGCAGCCACCAATCGTGGTATGCCACGAGTTTTGGATACATCTCTTCGAGCCAAGCTTCATCGCTGGTGGTCTTATAGACTTCCATTACTGCCCATGCTGCTAGGCTTGGTTTGGTATTACGTTCATTCCAGTTACCGCCATCGCCGCCACGTTCTGGACTTAGGTTGTAAGCGAGTAGATCGGGCACGTAACCTTCATCCCAAGGACGAACGGCATCGTCAGCCTGAATTTGGTAAGCGAACATCGCGCGGATGTTATCTTTCGCTACATCTGGGTTGAAGTGAGCCATTGCGTAGGCTTGCTTCCATGTGTCCCACGGCCAAGTTTGGTTGCCCGAGAACCAACGCGCCGTCACGGATGGTGTCACAGAGTCAAACTCCATCGCGCCTGCAGCGCCACGCCAGTTACCGTTTAGGGTTTCCATCGCTTTAACCGCAACACGCTCTTGCTCTGGTGTCGCGTTCGGGTTGGTTAAACCCATCTCAAGATAGCCTTCCCAACGTTCTGCTGATGCCGCTAAGAAGTCGGTAGGGTTTGCCATGATCTTTTTGATTTCAGGCTGTTCCGCTTGCGCTTCTTCTGCCGTTAGAACATGCGAGTATGTGGTGTAGATAGTCGTCGATGCTTCAATGTTTGCCGTTGAAGTAAACGCTAAACCATCAACCGTGGTTTTCGTTGGAATCGACTTGTGAACTTGGTATTCAGACTCACCAGAAGTCAGTAGATCCCATGTCGAACGAACCTTACCGAAGGTCACCTTTAGGCCATCGTCGGTTGCGACGATTTGACGGTCATACTCAGGGTAAGTTTCAGCGATTGTTTTGTCGGTTTGTGCCACGCCTTCTTTGGCGTGCGTCTTTTCTAGCAGTTCACCATCCCACACCAATTCAACCGGTGAGTCGGTAGTGATTTTGGTTTCTAGCAGAGAGGTACGGTTTGAAGCAAAGCGCATCGTCATCTCTACCGTGACATTGTCAGATTTTAGCGTCTGAACCAATGCGCCCGGTAGGCTGTAAGCTTCCATAGTGAAAGCCACTTTTTTGCCGTCTTTGAACACGCTTAGGCGGTCGAAGTTATCAGCCATGAAGTTGATGTATTCTTCGGTAAGCAGTGCTGTACCTGGGAATCCGCCCATGCCTTCTGCACTGTCTGGCAGCAGGTGACCGTGCCATGCACCTAGGTCGAAGAATGGGTTAAAGCGTTGGTGGTCATCGAAGTCGTAGTCACGCATGTATTCAGGTGAGCCAGTACGGTCGATAACGTTCTTAAATTCGTTGGCTTGCAGTTGCTCTGTGTCATAACTTGAGCCAGAGATTGAGTTTGAAGTACAACCAGTAACGACAAGGGCTGCACCGATAGCGAGAGCTGCGAATGATTTATTCAGTTTCATGATCAATTCCTGTTATTACCAGTATAAGTATTGCATTGCGAACACCTGAGCGTCGCCGATTTCAGTGTCGCTGCCTACGCCAAAGCGGCTATCGAAAGCAGTCGCAAACGCGCCGTTGCCGTATTCATACCAAACGCCAGCATTGATGTAAGAGGTGATTTCTTTGTCGCCATTGTCACCGTCAAAGTTTGCGTAGTTGTAGGCTGCAGATAGGTAAACGCCTTGTGCCGCTTCGTACCATGCACTGGTTTGAATACCAGACTCGCTACCGAAAGACTCTTGGTTGCCTTTATCTGTATCGTGCCAAACACGAGTGGCGAAGTTTTTGTACTCAGCACCCAATAGCAATAGTTCACCACCATCGTTGTTACGAACTTCACCACCACCCATTAGGGTTAAGTCGTCGGTCAGATCGTATTGAAGGTAACCATTGACCATGGCGTTCTTATCTTTCCATTGGTCTGCGAAGCTGTCGTATTTACCGAAGTGAACAAGAGCATCGTCTTCCGAGAAGTCAGACTCTGGCGCGAAAGAAACGCTGTAGCGAAGCTCGCCTTCTAGGTTTTGAATCTTCACACCAAGGTGCACGTCTCGCGTGTTTGAGATCGCGTAGCCGTATTCAACCGTAGGGTCACCCCACCATTGAACGTCATCTAATGAAGAGTCCATACGACCAATCATGAATTCTGTTTTGTTATCTGTGCGGTAGCCAGCGTAAAAGCGGTTGAAACCACCTTCAAAGCCGCCCCAGCCGTGGCCCGTTGCCCAAGCATTGCCTTCGTCGTCGGCTTGTACTGTCCAGCCTTCCATATAAGCAAGACCAAACCAATTACCGTGCTCGATAGCCAAGCCAGCTTCAATGTAAGTACCGTCTGCGTAGCGGCCTTTATCATCACCTTCGAGTGCCACGTGACCACCAAGGCCAAGCTCACCATAAAAATTAAATAGGGTTTCAGTTTCTGTCTGAGGAGGCTGAGTATCACTGTGGTTTGCTGCGGATTCTTCCGCGTGGGCAGTGGTACTTAAGGCAGCAAGAATACAGCTTGTAATAAGAGTGTTTTTAGTAAAACTACTTTTCATTTTAATCACTTCTGTGTCGGGTTTATAAATGAAGGTTCGCAAGCAGTTCTGACTTCTAATATGGGGTGCTCTTCAAGGCGTATTGGTCAGGTTACTTACGATCGCAAAACCAATATTAATGATAATTTTGATGTTTAAAATTAATTAAGTTTAAAAGTGTGATCTATTTTTAGTAAATATTTACTTTGTTTTTATTTTGACTTTCAGTTGAATTTGCAGAGGTATGGCTAGGGTTGTAAGTATTCGGGAGGTGAATTGTTTGATGGGTGGTTAGATTGTTGGTTCGAATGTTTTGATTCTTGAATGGCTTTGATTTAATCGAGATGGTTAGTGGAAATGTACCGACAAATAAAAAGGCACTCACCAAATGCGAGTGCCTGAAGTTTAAATGTGAGTGCAGGGAAAACTAAGCGTTCGCCGGTTCAGGTTTTGCTTCTAGTTTTTTCTCTTCTGGAGATAAGCTTTTTTCATATTTGCCGTACTTCCACCACGCGTAGCCAAGGAAGATAACAATCCCGCCCACGTTGTAGAAGATGATGGTCATGATGTCAGCACCTGTTGGGAAGGTTGACGCAAAGAAGCCAACAGTGAAAATGCCGATCAGAATCGAGACCACGGTAATGCCTGTCATACGTGAGCCCATTCTGAAATCACGAGGTAAGTGATCCAACTTCAAACGTAAATTAAGGTACGCGATCATGATGAATAGCGGTGGCAACATCGATGCTGCAGCTGTCATGTTGATAATGGTACTCATCAGATCTTGAACCGTATCGGACGCTAGTGTCGGAATGAACATCAGTGGAATCACAATCAAGAACTGAATCCAAGCCGCACGCTCTGGAACGCCTTGTTTGTTTAGAGCGACCGTTTTCTCACCGAAGATACCTTTAGGGATTTCAGAGAAGAAAATCTTAACGGGTGTCGCTGTCCACATCAGTAGAGAGCCCAGCATCGCCGTGAATGAAACCACGCCCACAAAGCGATTCATCAAAATTTCAGATAACCCAAAGTGTCGTGCTAGCCCTTCGAATACCTGCACTGAGCCGCCAGTAAATTTAAGCTCTTCTCGCGACACAAACACGTTTGCTAGTACTGAACCCACCGAGTAAAGCGCACCAATGAAGATACCGGCAATGATGATCACTTTAACGAAAGACTTGTGACCACCTTTGATGTCATTAACGTAAACCGCTACCGATTCTGCACCGCCAGCCGCCATGAAGATCCAAGTGATTACCCCAAGGAATGCCCAGTTAAAGCTTGGTGTCATCGCTTCAATGGTGATTGGGTCTGCTGGCTCGATACCACCGATCAAAGCACCGCCAGACAACAAGATGTAAGACATTGTTAGCAACAACATAAGCGACGATGTTAGTGAGGTGATGGGGCCTAGTAGTTTCGCGCCATTGTTTGAAATGTGCGTAGCAATCGCAAATAAAATGGTACTGAGGATCGCCGTGGTGATTGGCGTGAATATGTACTCAAACCCTAAGAACGCATACGACGCATAAGCGATGATTCTAGGCAGCAGAGAGGTGAAGAAGAACAGGTTAACAAACCAGTAGGTATAAGCCGAAATAAACGCCCAGCGGCCGCCTAGAGAGCTTTTAACCCAAGAATAAACGCCCGCTTCAGAGTTTTTATTCAGTGACACAAACTCTGCGACGATCAAACAAAAAGGCACAAAGTAAAAGATGGTGGCTAGAAAGAACATCGGTGCCGAGGAAAGGCCTATCTCGATGTTGTTGTTAATGATGTTGTTGAAGCTGTATACCGCCGCGAAGGTCATAGACAGTAGGGCAAACTTGCCTATCGTACTGCGTTTATTTTCGGACATGATGTTCTCCGGTGAATCACGTTGATGATCGTTATAACTTGGTCCTAGAGAGGGAGGCTCTAGGCCGCACTTTTATTGTTATGTTTGTTTGGCAAACACCCGCTTTGTTTTGTCAGGGTTGGCTCATTGTTGTTTTTATAGATTTACGATCGGACTTCTTAGTGCTTTTCTTTCCTCTTTTTCAGTAAAGTTATTACCAAAACAAAGAGTTAAAGGTTAAGAGGTTCATCAAAGAGATTGTTTGTTTCATAAACGACGATTTGTAAGGCTTGTAGGGGCTTTTTGTCGTTTTTAAATATGAACTCGTTCGTCTCTTCAGCAAGAAGATTAAAGATTAAGCGGCGGGAAGTTAATCAAAATTGATCAAATGTGTGACCTTGAGTAAATAAATTTAGTTAATGTTTTACCTTTGTTTTTGTTCGGGTTTTATTACGATTTAATTAACGTTTTTCGTGAAGTAAATCCTTGACGGAATGGCGTTTTTATTTTCGGGTGTTGGTTTTTAATTATCTGATTTAAAACAAAAAAGCGCCGTGACAGGCGCTTTTTAAATTGGTTCTAATGCTGCTAAGTATTACGATTGTTTAGCCGCTTCTAGCTTTGCATCTTTACCTGCCTGCTTTTTTTCAAAGCGAGAGATCCACCACCAAGCAATAGCTGAGAATACAGCCGTCATAAATACGTTGACGAAGAACGCTTGCATTAAGTCAACACCCGTTGGGAATGCTGATGCCGTCATGCTTACAACAAAGATACCGATAAGTACTGACACCACAGACATACCTTGAACTCGAGTACCCATGCGGAAGTCACGTGGTGTATCGTCATGCTTCAAGCGGAATACAAAGTACGCCACCATAATGAAGATAGGCGGTAACATTGCGGTACCTGCTGTTAGGTTGATTGCTGTGTTCATCATGTCTTGTACAGACTCAGAACCGAAGCCGTTAACCACTAGCATTAGGAATACGAAAGCGAATTGCCACCATGCTGCGCGAACAGGCACGCCGTGCTCGTTAAGCTCAGTCGTTTTCTCACCGTAAACACCTTTAGGGATTTCAGAGAAGTGAATTTTTACTGGCGCTGCTGTCCACATCATCATCGAACCGAACATAGCGACGAACAGAATGATACCGACGAAGCGACCCGTTAGAGATTGTGAAATGTCGAAGTAGTTCGCCATACCAGTGAAGATTTCAACCATGCCGCCAGCATAAGTTAATTCGTCACGAGCAACGAATACGTTCACTAATAGAGAACCGACTGCGTACATGATACCGATAGCGATACCCGCGCTGATGATCACCTTGATGAAAGACTTATGACCACCTTTAACATCGTTTAGGTAAGCGGCTGCGGTTTCTGCACCACCGGCTGCTTGGAAGATCCAACACATAATGCCTAACGTTGCCCAGTTGATGGTTGGTGTCATGGCTTCAAGCGTGATTGGCTCTACCGGCTCATGGTTACCACCGAGTGCCATCATTGCACCGATAACGTAAACCGCGAACAGTGCAAATACACCGTATGCAACGATCTCTGCAATTTTGCCTAACCAGCTCGCCCCTTTGGTCGAGATGTGTGTCGCTGCTGCAAACAGACCTATTGAGATTGCCGAAGTCACTATCGGAGAGAAGGCGTACTCGTAGCCAAGCATCGCGTAAGACGCGTATGCGATAACGTTGGGCAGCAATGATACAAACCAGAATAGGTTCACGAACCAATAGAGGAATGAACCTAAGTAGGCCGCTTTTGAACCCAGCGGTTGTTTAAGCCAGTCATACATGCCTGACTCAGAATTTTTATTTGCAGATACGAATTCAGCAATAATGAACACGAATGGAATGAAGTAAATAAGAGTGGCAAGCAAAAAGATAGGGGCTGAACTCAATCCCAATTCGATGTTGTTATTTACGATGTTGCGAACGTTAAATACCGCTGCAAATGTCATGGAGAGTAAGGCAAATTTACCTAACTTACCGCGTACAGATTCAGACATAGTGTCCTCCGAGGAATCACATAATTATAGCCGTTATTTCTCTAGGCTACTTTGTAGGGAAGGAGCAGAGAGGCTTTATGCAGTGTGACTGAGCCTTGAACGGCAAGCCTCAGTACACACTGTGAATAGATCTTGTTGTTGCTGCTTTCGGCTGTTTAGCTTCAGCAGCTTGGCTTCGGTTACTTATTTAGTTCAGTTACTTACTTAGTTTCGGTTACTTACTTATTAAGGAAGTAACCGTCTTCGATAGTCACTTTCAGTACTACTTTGCGAACTCGGTTATCACCGTGGAATCGGTAAGCTTTACTGTTATCAAATATCGCTACTTGGCCTTCAACTAACTCACAAGTCTCACCGTTACCCATTAGGTGTTCACGGTCGGTTTCATCGCTGTAAGCTTGGGTTTGCTCTAACTCTGATTTGGCTGCGAACTCGACGGTTTCACGACCTTCTAGGTAGTAATGCACGTCGAAGTAACGGCGGTTACCAGTGAAGTTTTCTGTGTTACGAGCCACACCGTCTTCAATGATGTAAGCCAGTGAGTCACCAATCGAATACATCACGCCATCTTTGATGTTGCCGATGTTTTCAATTGCTTCTACACAGCGTTGCCATTTACGACCGTCGCGGTAAACGACTTTAAACTGCTCTAGGTTGTCTAAAACGATCATCGCTTATGCCTCGTTCAGTTTTGGTTGAGTTTTTGGCGTATTCACCGTGAAGAACTCATCACCAAAGTTGTGATTGATTAGGTGCTGCGCATTACAGTCACCCGCTTGGAATGGAACGAGTGTTAGGCCGTAGCGGAATTCATCCATGTAAACACGGTAAGAATCCAACACTTCGCTGCCCCAAGAGTTTGAACCTAAGCCCATTACTTGGTGGTCTAGATTTAGCGTGATGTAACCGCTTTTCTCTAGCTCAATCGTGTGTTGTGCTTGGTGCATATTTTGATTGGTGTAGAACCATGCGCTGAAATTGATTTCTTGCTGTGGTTTTACTGCAATACCATTACCCGCGCGGCTTGAAAGCGCTGCCCAACGAACATGCTGACGGTTACCGTTATTTTGTGGGAACGGGTAGTTCTCGAACATGTCAGCTACGGTTGATTGGTACACATCAATCATGTTGGCTTGTTTGCTGTCTTGGTAGTTCTCTTCAGGTCCGCGGCCGTAGTATTGAACTTGGTCGAAATCACCGTTAATGCCCATGTCGAAACCAATCACTGGAATCACGTGAGGGTAATCACCGTAACGTTCGCCACTTAGCTCAACGTTTAGCTGACCTTCAGCACTGATCTGGTAGCGATATTCACAACGCATGCCGAAATCGAATACCGGTGGAGCAACGATGCTGGTGGTGGTGATCTCAATCTTGCCGTTGTTCTCTTCAACGTTTAGCGTGCGGAAGTGCTCTTGCATAATTTGTAGATGCGCAGGCTCCCAGTAACCATCGTGCTCTTGTTTATGGTTATCGATCATTGGCTTGAAGAAGTTCAGTTTAGGCTCCGACTCAATCAGTTCTTCGCCATTGACTAACCATGACGTCAGCTTGCCGTTCACTTTCGAGAAGTTCAGAGCGAAGTTGTGGCCTTTGATTAGGTAAGAAAGGCGAGATTCTTCAACATTCAATGTCGTTGCATTGTTGCTAGTGAATGCTTCTAGCTGTGCTGTGTTCTCTTTCGCTTGGAATTGATAAACCGCGATATCGTGGTTTGCTTCGCTGTATGAAGTACGAGAGTCCTTACGAACCGTAAAGTTCACAAACACTTCACGCTCATCTAGCTTTGGTAAGGTAAGCGTTAGTTCACGGCTAGAGTTTTCAGCCAGCTCTTCTACTTTGATGTGTTGTACTGCAACCGTTTCACCTTCAGCGCGGATTTCCGCAGTGATGGTGTAGTCATCGATGTTTGAGAACCAAAGCTTGTTGTCTACTGTGAAGGTGCCCGTTTGTGCATCGAAATCGCGAAGCTTCACTGGGGCAATCACTTGTTTGTACTCTTTCAAGCCAGGGCCTGGTGTTTGGTCTGGGTAGATCAAGCCGTCCATGCAGAAGTTGTAGTTGTTCGGGTAGTCACCGTAGTCACCGCCGTACTTGTAGAACTCTGTGCCTGCTTCATCACGCGCCAGAATACCGTGATCACACCATTCCCAAACGTAGTGACCTTGAATGGCATCATGCTTGTAGAACACGTTTTGGTATTCGGTTAAACCGCCTGGGCCGTTACCCATTGCGTGTGCGTATTCGCAGATGATGCGTGGCTTTTCGTGCGGGAATTCACCGAAGGCATTCATTAGTTGAGCACGTGAGTACATGGTTGAAATGATGTCGACCACTTCAGCATCACGGTCTTCTTCGTAGTGAACTAGACGGGTGTCATCAATCGCTTTTGCTGCATCGTACATAGAACGGATGTTGCAACCGTAGCCAGACTCGTTACCCAGTGACCACATGATGATAGAAGGGTGGTTCTTTTGAGCGTGAATATGACGTTCGATACGTTCAACAAACACCGCTTCCCATGCAGCATCGTTAGTGATGCGGCTTAGGTCGCCAACGTTGGCAAAACCGTGTGTTTCGACATCAGTTTCGCCCATCACGAATAGGCCGTAGATATCACACAGTTCGTAGAAGCGTGGGTCGTTCGGGTAGTGCGCTGTACGTACTGAGTTGATGTTGTGTTGCTTCATCAGTACTAAGTCTTTCTCGACGCGATCCATGCCAACAGCACGACCTTTCAGGTGGTCGTTGTCGTGACGGTTCACACCGTGCAGCATCACGTACTTGTTGTTGATGTAGAACAGACCATCGCGAACTTTAATATCACGGAAACCAACGCGTTGTGGAATCACTTCCAACACCTTGCCGTCAGCGTCTTTCAGCGTAAGCAACAGTTGGTATAGGTAAGGGTTTTCAGCGTTCCATTGAACAGGGTTAACCACATCAATAGAGAATTGAGTATCTACATTGCCACCAGTCTTATGATTAGGGACGGCTAAGCTATCTACAGAGCCTTGCGAGATAACTTGGCTGCCATCAAGCAATGCGTACTCAAGGGTTGCGTTTACCGCTGCTGCTAGGTTTTCTAGTTCCACTTTGCACGACAGAGTAGCGCTTTGGTAAGCGTCGTCGAAGTCAGTGCGAACGGTAACGTCTTGAACGTGCAGCTGTTCTTTGCCCACTAGGTAAACGTCACGGAAGATACCGCCCGTCCACCACATGTCTTGGTCTTCAATGTAGGTTGAGTCGGCCCATTGCATCACGCGAATAGAAAGTAGGTTGTTGCCTGCTTTTACGTGGCTAGAGATATCGAACTCAGCGGTGAGGCGGCTGCCTTTGCTGAAACCCACGTACTCGCCGTTTACGTAAACTTCGAAGTAAGTCTCTACGCCATCAAATTTGATGATGGTTTGCTTATCGTCCCAGCTTTCGCCAAGGAAGAAAGAGCGTTGGTATGCACCGGTTGGGTTGTCTGATGGTACGAAAGGCACATCAATTGGGAATGGGAAACCTTCATCTGTGTATTGAAGATCGCCGTGGCCTTCCATTTGCCACATGTTTGGAACTGTAATATGGCCCCAGTCTTTCATTTCTTGAGAGTAGAACTCTTCAGGAACCAATAGTGGATTGGTGAAATAGCTGAAATTCCATTGGCCACTCAATAGTTGGAAGTGGCTGCTAAGTTCACGCTGAAACGTTTTTGCATTCTTTTCTGATGCGTATGAGAAGAAATATGCACGCGGTGCCATACGGTTCTCATGTAAGTTCAGGAAGTTTTCCCAGTTGTTCACGTTGCCTCTCTCTCGGCCTAAATGCAATTTGCTGACCGACGTTCTTATGCGTAATTGGGTCGTAGTGAATACGAGTATTTTTGGACTGAGGTAATTATTAGTAAAACTTTTACTAAATGAAATTAGTGAAAACGTTTTACTTTAACTCCATCACGTTTTTTATGGTCTTTTTACAGTGCTGTGTGATCCACTTAAAAGAATACTATTGGCTGTTTTATGAAGCAGGCTAAAGAGGCAGGTATGTGTATATAGGCGTATGTGATGGGCACAAAAAAGGCTACCTTAAGTAAAGGTAGCCTTAGTTTATCTATTTGATATATTTAACTATTTTGTCGTATCACGCAGCTTTAATTTGCTTGGTACATAGACACGTAGTGGGATAGTACGGCCGTCGCGTACTTTCTCAATCAACAGGTTAACGCCTTGAATTCCCATTAGTTCAGAGTGAATACGAACAGTCGATAAAGATGGGAAGGTAAATTTAGCTGTTGGGATGTCATTTACACTGATCAGCGCAATATCTTCAGGAATGTTTAATCCGTGCTCATGAACAGCTCGTAAAACACCAATTGCGATGGAATCTGACGCAATAAACATGGCTTTAGGGTAGTCGCCAGTCGCTAGCATCTGTTTTGCAAGCTTATAACCTGAAGAGCTAGAGAAGTCTCCACGATAGATGTCTTGCTCGCTGACAACGTTCTTAAGGCTACCGTATTCAGCAAAGGCGACTTCGCGAATATCAGGAGTGTTGACGTTATCTTGTCCGCCAATAAAACCAATGCGTTGATAGCCTTGGCTGATAAAGAAGTTGGTGATCTCTTTGCTGATCAAAGCCAGGTCGATATCGACAGAGTCATAAGGTTCAGAGTGATCAGTGAAATCGACATAACAGATATTATCGCTTAGCTTTTTGGCTTGTTCGATAACCTCCGGTGTCATTCTTCCCGCCAACAATACACCAGTAATAGGTGCTGAATTTACGTGTATTTTACTTTCATAACAGTTGGTTAGTTTAACTTCCATCTTGTCACATTGGGTTTCAATCCCGTGGCGAATCGATAGATAGTAAGGGTCATTCACTTCAGCTTCTTGCTTGTAGTTATACAGCGCAAGGAAGTGGTGATTTTGTTTTTTACTGCTAACGGCTTTTCGTGAGCTGCTGGTTTTGTATTCCAACTTCTCTGCAATTTCAAAGATACGCCTTTTGGTCTCTTCCTTGACGCTTAATGTTGGATCTTCATTGAGAACCCTTGAAACTGTAGCCAATGAAACATGTGCTTCAGTCGCGATATCTTTTAACGTTGCCATACTCACTTCCTGTTATTGGAACATTGCGCTGCTTTGAAATTGGTATTTAGTAAAAAAGCAATGCACCTCTTTATTCTACAGACCTATTGTAATCAAACTGGAAGTCATTGCATTAACTTTTAGTAAAATAAATGCTCAACTCCTCTATGATGTCTCAAATCTAACTATCTATAATTATCTTATTAAAATTCAATGAATTAGATGTGTTTGTTTATAGGTTCTCCCTATGTCACGTTCAGTAACAATGATATGAGTTAGTGTAAACGTTTACACTTCGTGGTTTTGATCACAGAATTATAGTCAAAATGGCTGCTACTATTTCTGGCATACGGTGCTACTGAGCTGAATGTCAGTTCGAGTTAGTCCAAGAATGACGACAAAGAGAGGTTGACTGTGAAAGTACTGGTTACGGGCGGCATGGGTTATATCGGAAGTCATACATGTATTCAAATGATACAGGCGGGTATGGAGCCAATCATTGTTGATAACCTTTGCAACAGTAAAGAGCTAGTACTGGAGCGAATCGAATCATTGACCGGTAAGCGACCAACTTTTTATCTTGGCGACATTCGTGATCAATCTTTTCTAGATAGCGTTTTTTCAGAAAACGATATCCAAGCTGTGATTCACTTTGCTGGCCTGAAAGCGGTTGGGGAGTCGGTGTCCAAGCCTTTGGAGTACTACGATAACAACGTCAATGGATCATTGGTGTTAGCTCGCAGCATGAAGAAAGCGGGTGTGAAGAGCATTGTATTTAGCTCTTCGGCTACCGTTTACGGTGATCCAGAAGTGGTGCCAATTACTGAAAGCTCTCCAACGGGTGCAACAACTAATCCTTATGGTCGCAGTAAGTACATGGTCGAAGAATGTTTGAGTGATTTGTTCAACGCTGAGAACGATTGGAGTGTGACATTACTGCGTTACTTCAACCCAGTTGGCGCCCATCCATCGGGCACTATGGGTGAAGACCCACAAGGTATCCCAAACAATCTGATGCCGTTTATTGCTCAAGTAGCGGTAGGTCGTCGCGACAAATTGGCTGTTTTTGGAAACGATTACCCAACAGTCGATGGCACAGGCGTTCGCGACTATATTCATGTTATGGATTTAGCGGACGGACACGTAGCCGCATTGAAAGCGGTTGGCGAGAAGGCGGGTTTACACATTTACAACCTAGGCACGGGCAAAGGTTCCAGTGTGCTTGAGATGATTGAAGCCTTTGCTCAAGCATCGGGTAAGCCGGTTCCTTATGAGCTTTGCCCACGCCGCGCTGGTGATATTGCTGAATGTTGGGCAAGCACTGAAAAAGCAGAGCGCGAGCTTGGCTGGAAGGCGACGCGTAGCGTGATGGAGATGACGGCGGATACGTGGAACTGGCAGTCGAATAACCCGAACGGCTATTCCCCTTCGTAATTGAAGCCGCAGCGTTGTTAACTGTGCTTACCAATTCCAATCACATAGAAGATCTATGCTCATGGATATTGGAAATCTTGCTGCCTAGCTGTAACTCCAATTTCTTTGGGGAAGGCAAAGACAAGATATGAGAAAAGCGAGATTCCAGATATCTCGTCCCTCGATTCTGGAATGACGGATGAGCATAAGGCTATGAAGCGGTTGCCTTTGCACAAATAGCACAACGAGATCACACGTCATTCCCTACAGCGAGGAACGAGCGTGATAGGGAATCTCCTTGTAGAAGAATTATTCATCTTGGTGAATTGACCAAGACACAAAATTTGAGAGCAATCTAAACATGTCAAAAGTTGAATTTAACCCAGTAGACCATCCGCACCGTCGTTATAACCCATTAACGGGTCAGTGGATCTTAGTATCACCGCACCGAGCAAAACGTCCTTGGAGTGGCCAAGATGAAAAACCATCGACTGCGCAGCTTCCTGCGTATGAGAAAGAGTGTTTCTTGTGCCCAACCAATACGCGTATTTCGGGCGATGAAAACCCAGATTACGACGGCACTTATGTATTCAGTAATGATTTCGCGGCGTTGATGCCTGACTCACCTGATGCTCCAGAGTCTGATAACCCTCTATTCAAGACTCAAGGTGTACGTGGGTTGAGCCGCGTGATCTGTTTTTCTCCGGACCACAGCAAAACGCTGCCGGAGCTTCCGGTAAACAAGATCCGTGGTGTTATCGATACCTGGAATGAACAGATTGAAGAGCTAGGTAGAGACTACCTGTGGGTTCAAGCGTTTGAAAACAAAGGTGAGACCATGGGCTGCTCTCAGCCACACCCACACGGTCAAATCTGGGCAAACAGCTTTTTACCCAACGAGATTGAACGCAAAGAAAAACTGTTAAAAGAGTACTTTGAACAGCAAGGTTCTAATCTTTTAGTGGATTACGTTGAAGCTGAAATGAAAGACGGCTCTCGCACTGTGGTTGAAACTGAACATTGGATTGCAGTGGTGCCTTACTGGGCAGCGTGGCCATTTGAAACCATGTTGCTGCCAAAAACACACATCCGCCGTATGAGTGAACTGACTGACGAGCAGCGTGATGATTTAGCGCTTGCGATCAAGAAGCTGACGAGCCGTTACGACAACTTATTCCAATGCTCATTCCCTTACTCAATGGGCTGGCACTATGCGCCGTTCTTCGAAGAAGGTACTGACATCGACCATTGGCAGCTACATGCGTTGTTCTACCCGCCACTGTTGCGCAGTGCTTCGGTTCGTAAATTCATGGTCGGCTACGAAATGTTGGCTGAGTCTCAGCGTGATTTAACCGCAGAACAAGCGGCACAACGTCTTCGTGATTTGAGTGACGTTCACTACAAAGAACAGTAATCGCCTGTTCCGTTGATAGTAAAACTAATCGATAACTCGGTTACTAAATAAAAAAGCGAGATTCCTGATATCTCGTCCCTCGATTCTGGAATGACGGCAGGTGAGAAGCTGATGTTGTCATTCCCTACCGTGAGAGACGAACGAGGTAGGGGATCTAAAAGAATTAAAGTGGTGCCGTAAAGGGGCCATAACCAATTGAACAAAGAGTTTAACCAGAGAGTTTACTTATGTCTGACCTAATCCAAAACGTGAAAGCATCTTTTGAGCAAGTCCTTGGTTACCAAGCGACTCATATTATTCAAGCGCCAGGTCGTGTGAACCTGATTGGCGAGCATACCGACTACAACGATGGTTTTGTTCTACCGTGTGCCATTAACTACCAAACGGTAGTGGCAGCGGCTAAGCGTGACGACAACATCGTGCGCGTAGTATCAGTAGACTACGGTAATGCATTGGATGAGTTCGACTTAACTCAAGAGATCACATTCCAACAAGATAAGATGTGGGCTAACTACATTCGTGGTGTGGTGAAGTGCTTAAAAGGTCGTGGTTTTGAATTTACAGGTGCAGACATCTCTGTAACGGGCAATGTACCTCAAGGTGCAGGTTTAAGTTCTTCTGCGGCACTGGAAGTAGTCATCGGCCAGACATTCAAGGTGCTTTACAACCTAGAGATCAGCCAAGCCGAAGTTGCACTAAATGGTCAGCAAGCCGAAAACGAATTTGTAGGCTGTAACTGCGGCATCATGGACCAAATGATCTCAGCTGAAGGTCGTGCAAATCATGCGATGCTTTTGGATTGTCGTAGCCTAGAAACTCAAGCGGTTTCAATGCCTGAAGATATGGCTGTGGTTATCATCAACTCAAACAAGAAACGCGGCTTAGTCGACAGCGAATACAACACGCGTCGTGAACAGTGTGAAGAAGCGGCGCGCATCTTTGGTGTTCCTGCACTTCGTGATGTGACTATTGAACAGTTCAAAGCGAAAGAGTCTGAGTTGGATGAAATGGTCGCGAAACGTGCCCGTCACGTGATCACTGAAAATGACCGTACCGTTGAAGCGGCTCAAGCTCTGCGTACTCATGATATGAAACGCATGGGCGAATTGATGGCTGAATCACATGCGTCAATGCGTGATGATTTTGAAATTACAGTCAAAGAAGTCGACACCTTAGTTGAACTGGTAAAACACGTGATTGGTGACCAAGGTGGCGTGCGTATGACTGGCGGTGGTTTCGGTGGTTGTATTGTGGCATTGGTTCCACCTGCATTGGTTGATGAAATAAAAACAACCGTTGAGCAGAAATATCAAGCGGCGACGGGCCTAAAAGAATCTATTTATGTGTGCCAAGCGAAAGACGGAGCAGGCTTAGTTGAAGTAATCTAAACGCTTCGAGACTTAATATAGAGCTTACCAACTAAAAAGATCATGGTAGGCCAAATGCTAAAGCCTTCATTTCAGGTAGAGGCTTTTTACTGGCACTAGAAGGAATTTAGAATGACACAAGAGCAAAACCTGCATCAATCCATGACACAAACTCCAGCCTATGATGGCCAACCCGCTCAGTTAGTGACGCTATCAAATACGCATGGCATGCAAGTGACATTCATGGACATTGGTGCAACATGGTTGAGCTGTATCCTGCCAGTAAAGGGAAATAAAAGAGAGGTTTTGTTGGGTGTTAACTCAATGGAGAACTTCGATAAACAAGCCAGCTATATGGGCACAACCGTTGGCCGTTATGCTAACCGCATTGCCAATGGTCGTTTTAAAATTGATGGTCAGAACCACAAGCTGGAAACCAACCAAGCGGGCAATACCTTACATGGTGGTCCGAACGGTTTTGATAAACGTCGTTGGAATATTGCCGAGCAAAGCGAAACGTCAGTGGTGTTCACTCTAGAGTCTGCTGATGGCGACCAAGGATTTCCGGGGAATTTGAATGTGTCGGTGCGTTATGACATTACCGAAGACAATCGAGTTTCTATTCATTACTCTGCGACCACAGACAAGCCAACCGTGGTCAACCTAACGAATCATGCGTACTTCAACCTACTTGGTGCAGAAGCCGGGCACGATTGTTTGTCACACATTGTCAGCATCAACGCCAATCAGTTCTTACCGACCAACTCGGTAGGTATTCCATTAGGCAATCTTAAATCGGTGAAATCGACCAGCTTCGACTTCAATCAGCCTATGATGATCTCAGAGCGTTTGTTGGGTGATGAACAGCAGAAAGCAGCAAAGGGTTACGACCACTCTTTCCTATTGGCTGATGGCTGTAAGCGCACTCAATGCGCTGCGACCGTAACGTCACCGGACGCGCTCGTCACACTAAAAGTATTTTCAACCAAACCTGCAATGCAGCTATACACCGGAAACTGGCTTGGTGGTACACCAAACCGAAGTGGTGGCAGCTATGAGGACTACGCTGGTTTGGCGTTAGAAACCCAGTTCTTACCTGACTCTCCTAACCACCCAGAGTGGAAGCAGGACAGTTGTATTCTCAAGCCTGAACAAGAATATAACTACCGTACCTGTTACCAGTTTGAATTTTCGGGGGATTCTTCAAACTAGTACGCTCTAGCTCAAAACGGTTATGCCAATTGCTTTTGTTTGTGAATAGAACGATGTGAGTTATCGCGTTGTTCTTGGGGGATGAGCAAAAGTGGCGCTCAACAAGAGTGCGGTTTATTAAGTGCGATTGTTGGGTATCCGAGTAAGGTAGGAAAGCCCTAACAGAAGCGATTCTGTTAGGGCTTTTTTTTGTTTGTTGTTTGGTGAGTTGACCAGAACTTAGATTTTCTCTACCGAATTACGGCGCACCAAAGTCGGAGAGAACATCATTGGCTCCGTTGAGGTGTTTTCACCTTTGGCTAAGTGCAACGCGAGTCGTGTCGCTTTCTCTGCCATCATCTGAATCGGGTAGCGAATGGTGGTTAGCTTTGGATGAACATAGCGTGCAATCAAGCCATCATCGAAACCGATGATCGACATTTTGTCCGGCGCTTGAATACCGTTTTCATCTAGGACAGACAAAGCACCTGCCGCCATGTAATCGTTGTACGCAACAATGCCTGTGATTGGCAGTGATTTAGTCAAAAGGTTGGTCATGGCGTATTCACCCCCTTCACTGGTGGGAGCTGAGTATTCAATATAGCTGTCAGATAACGCTATTTTGTAATCCGAGAGTGCTGACAAGTAACCTTGTACGCGCTCATCGGCATCTTCAATACTGTGCGATGAAGCGATACAGGCAATATTTTTATGACCATGACGGATCAGATATTCAGTCGCAAGATACGCACCTTTCTTGTTGTCCAAGAAAATACAACGGTTAGCAATCTCAGCAATATAGCGATTGATCAGCACTAAGCCTTTGACTTCTTTTGAGTAGGCAATCAGTTCTTCGTCTGTCAGGCCTTTTGAGTGGATCACTAAGGCGTCGCAACGGCTATTGATCAGTAACTCAATCGCTTGTCTTTCTTCTTCACGATCGTGTGAGCCATTACCGACGAGGATATGCTTTCCGTTCTCACGAGCGACATTATCGACAGCCTTAACCAGCGTGCCAAAAAAAGGATCGGAGATATCACCAACCAACACACCGACGGTATTGGTGCTCTGGCTTACCAGCGCGCGAGCATTGGCATTCGGGCGATAGCCTAGTTTAGACATCGCTTTGGTGACGGATTCAATTGAGTTCGCACTTGCCTTCGGAGACTTATTTACGACTCGAGATACGGTTGCAACAGAAACACCAGCTTCCCTTGCGACATCTTTAATTGTTGCCATTTTTAACCTCTATACATTGCTGCATCTATTTAACACCGACAATGAGTGCAAGGCAACGAAACTCTCATTTTACTTCCAGTAATGAGATCTTTACCGCTTGTAATTATTAGGCTTAATGCTAGTGTAAACATTTACATTTTACTTAATTTTAGTAAATGATTTAATGAGTGAAAATAAATCAATATAGGAAGTGAGAAATGGATACTGTCTCTTATGGTGACTTTGCTAAGTTAGAAATGCGTGTCGGTAAGATCATTGAGGTTGTGCGCCATGAAAACGCAGACAAGCTTTACATCGTGCAAGTGGATATCGGCGAGAAGACGCTACAAACGGTGACCAGCCTAGTGCCTTACTACACCGAAGAAGAGTTGATGGGTAAGCAGGTTGTTGTTTTGTGTAATCTAGCGAAGGCGAAGATGAGAGGCCACACTTCTGAGTGCATGTTGTTATGTGCCGAAACGGAAGATGAATCTGAAAGTGTATTGCTGACCCCGGAACGTGCGATGCCTGCAGGTATTCGTGTCGTTTAAGATCGCTTTAGGTTGGTGAACGATCGAGCTCACCAACCTAGATTAACTGGCGATGTAGATTAATTAACGATGTAGATTAATTAACTGTGCACATCCATTAGCAACGTATATCCATTAATAACGTACATCAACTAGCTTCGAACAGTCAGTATCAAGTCATCAATCACACTGTGGTGGTGATCTGAAACCCCAGCAAGATTGCCGTATTTAGGCTGGTGGCGATCATTTTCTAATGGGTGATGCCAACCTTGTGTGTGTTGAACAAAGTGCGCCGCAAAGCTTTCAGACACTTCTAAACATCCTGCTAATACCGTATCGACATAGGTTTGAACGATAGGGCTGTTTTCGCAAGGTGCTTGAATCTCGTCTTTGATGTAAACCCAGATCGATTGATCCTGTTTAAACTCATTTTGGCTTTCTATCTGAGAGGCCTTTAATTCGATTCGGTGATAACCACGCTCACGGCGATCAAACTCAGTCAGCGCAATATCATCCACCTCAAGCAAAACTCCATTTACTTGTCCCTCACCGAGATTCACGATCAAAGGTGACAAAACATAGCTGTCATCGATCTTACTCCAGTGACGAACTAGGCCATGCACTATCGCAGGAATCGCTTGTCCTGTTTGACCTGTGAGTTGACGAGAAGAGGAGTTGATCAAGCTACCATAACCAAAAATATACATCGCGTTCCCTGTCTGTTCTTTTGTATTTGAGACTAGTCTTACTATATGTTTGGCTTCATCAAATGTCAGCAGTTTTTTATTTTACACACTCATGAGTCTAAATGACTTTTATGGGGTGTGTTTTATTGACACTTTTTTGAAGCCTAAAGACTCCTTATTACTTGTTTTTATTGGCTTTATACCTTTGGCGCGTTTCATGCATTACGTTAGGCAATATTGCAGTGATGATTACTGCATCATGAATTTGACTATGAAATAGCAATTCCCAGAAGCCACTCTTGGCTTGTTATCTGAAATGAGGAACGAGTTTGTTAAATATCACAGATAAAAGTGTAGAAGATGCGATTCCTGCATATCTTCGATTAGGTTTTAGACCTTTCTTCTTTTTAGGCAGTCTCTATGCTGTGATCGCGATTGTGGCTTGGGTCATCATGTTCCAAAACGGTCAGCCAGAAATGCTAAAAGTACCGGCGCTTTGGTGGCACGTACATGAAATGCTGTTTGGCTTTGCCATGGCGATTGTGGTCGGTTTTGTGTTAACTGCGGTGCAAACATGGACGGGTGTCAATGGAACCAAACACTATCGATTAGCCGTATTGGTTGGTTTGTGGTTAGCACCTCGTATTCTGTTTTGGACCCCCGCACCGTTATGGCTGATCTCATCGGTTGAGGCGTTGTTCTTAATCTTCGCCGCTTACGAAATTGGTTTCCGAGTTGTTAAATCGAAAGGCTGGAAGAATCTATTCTTTGTGCCGCTGTTTATATTGGCTATCGTGGCGAACTTTGCTAGTTACGCGACCGTTAAAGGTATGCCTCCATTCCCATCGTCTGCAGTATGGCACGCAATGTTATGGTGGTTTACCTTGCTGCTATCAGTGATGGGTGGGCGAGTTATTCCGTTCTTCACCGCACGTCGCTTCGATTTTGAAAAAGCACAACCACTGGTTTGGTTGGAATGGTTAGCGAATCTACCTTTGGTTGGCTTATTTGTATTGAGCTTCTTCCCATTGACCTTTGCTCAAGTCGGCAATGAGTTGATGGTATTTGCAGGTGTGACTCAGTTGGTGCGCTTTATCCGCTGGAAGCCTTGGACTACGTTATCTGAACCCTTGGTGTGGTCGCTGCATGCGGCTTACCTATGCATCCCTTTAAGCTTGCTGCTACGAGGTTTATTAGACAACCCGTTCGCGAGCCACAACATGCTGCATTTGTTTGCGATTGGCGGTTTGAGTGGGTTAATTCTTGCGATGATTACGCGCGTGACAATGGGGCACACGGGTCGTGCTATCTATAAAGGGCCAAGTATGGCGTTAGCGTTCTCGGCTATTTTTGTCGCGGCTTTGGTTCGCAGCGTAGGTGTGACTTTCTTCCCTGCGTATTTATTTGAGATGGTGAACATCAGCGCGGGTTTATGGACGTTAGCATTCGGGTTGTTTATCTGGAAGTTCGGCATGATGCTTCTAACGCCAAGAGTGGATGGTCACCCAGGCTAAGCCTATTGATTTTCGAACCCATTTTGAAAGGGAAGCACTGAGCTTCCCTTTTTTGATCGCAGCAAAGCTCCATTCTTAAAGGTCCATTCTCTTAGTGAGTATTTTCGGCAAGATATTGGCGCACTTGTGCAATGAGATCTTCTTTGGCGTGAGGCGAGATGAAACTCGCTTCGACAGCATTAATACTGAATTGCGCTAATTCGTTTTTGGTCAGTGGATGAGCATTGGCGACGGCGAGGAAGTTATCATTCATATAGCCGCCGAAGTAAGCCGGATCATCGGAATTGATGGTGACGCATAACCCTTTTCTCAGCAACTCGACGATATTGTGTTCTTGCATGGTGTTGAAGACCTTTAGTTTGGTATTCGATAGCGGGCACACGGTTAGCGGTGTGCGTTTAGCGATTAGCTGTTCCATCAAGTCTTCATCTTCAACACAGCGAACGCCATGATCAATACGGGTGATGCCTAACAAGCTCAGCGCGTCACTAATATTTTGCGCAGGGCCTTCCTCTCCGGCGTGCGCGACGGTCAGAAAGCCTTGGTTGATCGCCTCTTGGAACACATGCTTAAACTTCTCCGGCGGGTTTCCTTCTTCCGACGAATCCAGCCCGACGGCAATGATCTTATCTTTATAGGGAAGGGCTTGTTTGAGTGTTTCAAAAGCGCTGTCTTCATCAAGATGGCGCAGAAAACACATGATCAGCTGGCTGCTGATCCCTAGTTCTTGCTCGGCTTGATTCAAAGCTTGAGTAATCCCACCAATGATGACTTCAAAGGCAATGCCACGTTCGGTGTGGGTTTGAGGGTCAAAAAAGATCTCAGTATGAACCACATTATCTTGTTGGCACTTGAGTAGATAAGCCCAAGTCAGGTCATAGAAATCCTGTTCATGAATCAGTACGTTTGCGCCTTGATAATAGATATCGAGAAAAGACTGAAGATTGTGGAATTGGTACGCGTCTCTTACTTGGTCTGGGTTATCAAAGGGAATCGACACGTTATTGCGCTTGGCCAGTTGGAACATCAGCTCAGGTTCTAGCGTGCCTTCAATATGTAAATGCAGCTCAACCTTGGGTAAATGTTTGATGAAGCTATCCATAGCAATTCCTTAGCTATTTTAATTATGGGCGGAGTAGGCGAGACAGTAGAGTCTGTAAACCTGAGCCTGCAGGTTATCTCTTTCATTTATCTCTGTTTGAGCATAGTTCATTTCATTGTTGTCGATAAAATTGCACAGAAGTTGATGATGAATCGAGAGTTACGAACCCATTGAAATCCGGCGCAAACGATTTGCAGCATGGGAGTGTGATCCGCTGCAAATATTTGCAGCAATATTCATTGATTTGTGCTCTAATACCGCGCTTACCAAGGGATGGTGTTAAAAGATGCTCACTTAGATGGAGTTATCAAAGTGACCGATCCCTTAATGATCTCCCTTAGGAAAAAATAGAACATGTCTAAGAACAAAAAATTTGATATCCGCCTTACAGAAAAACGCAACGGTTGGTGTGCAGAGATTACTCGTCAAGTAACGTCTCGCAGCACAACAGTATCTAAGCGTGAGTCTGGTTTCGAAACTGAAGCTCTAGCACAAGAGTGGGCAGAGAAAGAGCTAGCATCTTTCATCTCAAACCAAGCTGAACGTAACGAGCGTAAATCAGAGCAGCGTAAAGAGCGTGACGAACTACGTCACACTAAAGAGCTTAAAGCTGAGCAAGCACGTGAAGCACGCGCAAAAGCTCGTGAAGAAGAGCAAGAAGACGCTGAGTAATCCAGTGCACAATTAATTTACAGGTCCCTTAATTTTAAGATAAGGGACAAGTAAAAAAAGCCCCGATATAGCTTTTCTCTTTCTAGTTAAAAGTTTATCGGGGCTTTTTCATTTGTGGCGTATTGGTCTGGATCACGTAACCACTCATGGCTGGTGGCTACGTATCTGATTCACTAATTACCCGAATTCGGTCCTTAGTTGTTTAGCGCTGTCAGCCAATCGTCTTCCGCGACTTCTTCAATGTAACTCTCTACAGACTGTCCCACTTCATCATCATCTTGCTTGAAGTAAGCAATGTGGAATACTGCGTCACCTTCGTTTACCAACGGTAGAGTTTGTTGACCAATCACGATACCGCCTTTAGTGGTGATTACTTGGCCTTCTTGGTGACCCAATGGAGAACTGATGTAAGCCAGTGTTTGTCCTGCTTCAACTTGTTCGCCAAGCCTTACCATATTACGCAAAATGCCGTCTGATTCAGCGCGGATCCAACTGGTCGATTTACTCAATACTGGCTCTGGTAACTTCTTACGGTTAGGGCGGAGCATGCCGATTTCTTTCATCACTTGATGCACGCCAAGGTAACCCGCACGAATCGCTAGGTGATCAAAACGCAGCGCTTCACCACCTTCGTAAGTTAATACAGGAATACCCAGTTTTTCCGCTTCGCTGCGCAATGAACCATCACGCAGTGGAGAATCTATGATCACGGGTGTTGCGAACGCTTTTGCGATGCGCAGTGTTTCAGGGTTCGACAGGTTTGCACGGATCTGTGGCAAGTTAGTACGGTGAATCGCACCTGTGTGAAGATCCAGAATGTAATTACAGTGCTTCGCTACGTTCTCAAAGAAGGTGTGAGCGATGCGTGATGTCAGTGATCCTTTTTCACTTCCTGGGAAGCAACGGTTCAGGTCACGACGGTCTGGTAGGTAACGAGACTTATGGATAAAACCAAATACGTTAACGATAGGCACAACAAGTAGTGTTCCTTTCAGTTTTTTTGGATCAATCGCATTGGTCAGCTGTCGTGCAATCTCAACACCGTTTAGTTCATCTCCGTGGATCGCCGCGTTTACCATCAGTGTTGGGCCCGCTTGGCGACCATGAATAATTTCAATCGGGATTGAAAGTGGAGAATGCGTGTAAAGCTGAGCCGCTTGCAGTTCAATCTCCATTCTCTGTCCTGGCTGAACAGTATAACCAAGTAATTCGAATGGTTGATTAGGTTTTAGTCTTGCCATTTAGGTTGTTCTCAACATGGTGATAATTCGTTAACACGGAATGTATCAATCGTTGATTTTTAGTACGAATCAATCGCTTTACGGTGACGACAAAACTTTTTTATGGAGGCGTTTCTTAATTGGTTTCTGTTTTTGATTTGGCTAGTTAGAAGGGGTTTATAATTGTGAATTTCCTGACAATACATTGATTTAACGCTGATATTTATTGTTCGGTTGGTTGGTATTATCCATCGCCATTTTTTGGCGGCCAAATTCAAATATCGAGATCAAAATGAAAAAAACAATTTCAAAAGTTGTAGCACTAGCAGTGGTATCTGTTGCTCTATCTGGCTGTGTGGGTAGTAATGCAGTAACCGGTTATCTAATGAAGTTTAACGTGAAGGCTGTTGATAACCGTTACGCTCGTGGTGGTTTGAACATACTACTTGCACCTGCGTATGGTCTAACGGTTGCTGCCGATTACTTAGTATTCAACTCACTAGAGTTCTGGACGGGTAGCAACCCACTAACAGGTGCTCCGCACATCTTTGATACTAAGACTGATACTTACCTTGATATCAACGATCAGCTTGATAAGTCACTGACTGAAGCGCCAGTAGGCCCGATCACGAGTGCCGATATGATTGAGAAAGGTCAAATGCAGCAGATCGACGAAAACACTATCCAAATGGACATCACTTACCAGTCTGGTGAGCGTGCGACGTTAATCGGTGTTCGTGAAGGCGAGATGGTGACGTACTTCATCGACGGCGAAGTAGTGGCACAAACTTCAATTGATGAGCTAGAAAGCTACGCGGCTTCACGCGCTTAATTATTTATTTAGTCACAAGTAGCAGTGACAAAGATTAGATACAAAAACAGGTACTCATTGAGTACCTGTTTTATTTTGTTCTTAATAAACGGTGTTTACTGAAAAGTGCTATTTATTGAAGAGCCCATTTATTGGAAACACCATTTACTGAAAAACACTAGCGAATCGATTTATGCTTTTTCTGGGATCGAAGCAAGTAATGCAACCATTTGGTTCCAGAACAGCTCAACTGTGTCGATCTTCACTTTCTCATCAGGAGAGTGTGGGAACTTGATCGTTGGGCCGAAAGAAACCATATCCATGTTCGGGTAAGGTTCTTTGAACAGACCACACTCAAGGCCAGCATGGATAACCATGATGTTTGGCTTGTGACCGTAGATGCCTTCGTACATGTCGCGGAAGATATGCATGATCTCTGAATCTGCGTCTGGTTTCCAACCTGGGTAAGCACCAGAGAACGCGATGTTAGCGCCTGCTAGTTCAGCAATAGAGTGAAGCATACTTTCTACTTGGCTACGGCCAGAGTCGATAAGAGAACGGATCAAGCAAAGTACTGTGATTGAATCTTCTTCCGTTGTGATAACACCTACGTTTAGAGACGTTTCAACAACACCTTCAATCTCGTCACTCATACGAATCACGCCGTTTGGACATGCGTTAAGTGCCGCGATAAAGCGAGCTTGGTCTGCTGACGCTAGTGCGCCCATTGCTACAGAAGCTTCTTCATTGAAAGTCACGATGCTGTCTTCTACTTTGCCTAGCTCTGTTGAAAGCAGCTCAGTGTAGTAGTTGTATAGCGAAGCTAATTTCTCTTGGTTTGCAGCAGGAACCGCAACCGTTACGAAGCCTTCACGAGGGATCGCATTACGAAGGCTACCACCTTTGAATTCTACGATGCGAAGGTCTAGCTCTTTTGCGTGACCCGCTAGGAAGCGAGCAATCAGTTTGTTTGCGTTTGCACGACCGGTGTGGATGTCACAACCAGAGTGACCGCCTTTTAGGCCTTTTAGCGTTAGCTTGCGTGTTACGAAGTCAGCTGGAATCGCATTACGTGCAATTTCAAATGTCATTGCGCCGTCGATACCGCCCGCACAACCCATGTACACTTCGCCTTCTTGCTCTGAGTCAGTATTAAGAAGGATATCGCCTTCTAACCAACCCGCTTCAAGACCGAACGCGCCAGTCATGCCTGCTTCTTCATCTACAGTGAGTAGAAGTTCGATAGGGCCATGTTGGATTTCGTTTGAAGCAAGAACGGCTAAGCAAGAAGCCATGCCCATGCCGTTATCAGCACCAAGCGTTGTGCCTTTTGCTGTAACCCATTCGCCATCGATGTATGGCTGGATTGGATCTTTTGCAAAGTCGTGATCAGTGTCTTCGTTCTTTTGTGGAACCATATCGATGTGAGCTTGTAGCACGACACCTTTTTTGTTTTCCATACCCGGCGTTGCTGGCTTTTTGATGAATACGTTGCCCGTTGGGTCGCGACGTACATCTAGGCCTTGCTCTGTTGCCCACGCAATAATGTATTGAGCAAGCTCCTCTTCATGTTTCGAAGGGTGCGGGATTGAACAAATTTTATCGAAAAACTGCCAAATAGGGGCAGGGGACAATTTACTGATCTCAGAATGGAATTCAGACACGGATGACTCCTTTTTTATTTGATAACCATATATTTAGGATTTCTATAGGTAAAAACTTAGAATAAAAATCTAAAATATGGGTCTGTTTTGATGGCAACAGCATACCACTTGAGCGTTTTGACGAGTAGCGGTTATAAACCTCAAATACCTCAAATTTTGAAAGCGATCTTGTCCACCTGATCATAATTAAGAGACTTGATGCTTATAAATGGCGCAGGCAAACGTTTGTTTAATTCCATTCTGTAATTTAATTACAGAAATAAGTTTTCAAAATAACCATAATTGGCCAAAAGTGTGACGCATAGCAAAAAATACTTGTAATCTTTTTTCTTTGGGGTATATTAATAACCAACTTCTGAGATGAAGAGTAAATGCTCAAAGGATGAGTCCGTTTTATCGCCTCCAAGGAACCGAGAAATCAAATTCGTTTTTTATTGATTTATTAAGGTGATAGTTATGAAAGGTTTACCATCTGCAATGTTCTGGATTAACAGCTCTGTTTACACTAGCAACTTTGCATACCCTACAAGCTTTGGTTACTAATACCGTAAGCATGTAACTCGAACAGTTTTGTTCACCCCTATATATTGGAATTCTTTTACAGCCCTTTTGGTTGACAGATTCTACCGCCACTCAGTTTTGAGTGGCGTTTTTTTTGCCTGCTACTTTTCCAAACCGCTTTCGCTTGTCACTTTCTTTGCTGTTCTGAGTGGTTGTTTTTTAAACGCCAAAATATCAATTTGCGTCTTATTACTGATCCTGTTGAAAAATACACAACTCTTGTGGGTTTAAATTGAGAATATGATGGCTACATTCTCAATGGAAATAACCGATGGTTGAAAAAATAACCAAGTAACCTCATCGCAATTATTGTCCTTAATTTATTGTTTTTAATGGTTATTTTTCTTGTTGTTCTTCATTTTTAATCGCTTTGTTTCATACGGCATTCTGATAAATATCGATTAGAGCCTTAATTCTATCTGGAATTTGTTATTTGATAACTTTATAATCCACAGCCAATCGTTTACGCAACCGTTTACTTTTTACCCTTATAGGATTCGATAATGTTCGAAAAGCTATTCAAACTCAGTGAAAATGGCACCAATGTGCGCACTGAAATCATCGCAGGTCTAACCACCTTCCTAACAATGGCTTACATAATTTTTGTAAACCCAATGATTCTAGCTGATGCTGGTATGGACCATGGCGCTGTATTTGTAGCAACCTGTTTAGCGGCTGCAATTGGCTGTTTCATCATGGGCTTTGTTGCTAACTACCCAATTGCTCAAGCTCCAGGCATGGGTTTGAACGCATTCTTTACCTACGCTGTTGTAATGGGTATGGGTTATACGTGGCAAGTTGCTCTGGCAGCGGTTTTCGTATCAGGCGTAATCTTCATCTTCTTAAGTATCTTTAAGATCCGTGAATGGATTATCAACTCGATCCCTATGTCTCTGCGTGTTGGTATCTCTGCGGGTATCGGTCTTTTCCTAGCATTTATCGCGCTTAGCAATGCAGGCATCGTTGTTTCTAATCCAGCGACTAAAGTTTCACTGGGCGATATCACTGCGATTGCGCCAATGTTAGGTGCGCTTGGTTTCTTCATTACTATTGCTCTTGTACACCGTGGTGTGAAAGGCGCAGTAATGATCGCGATTCTCGCTATCACAGCGATTGGTATTGCGATCGGTGACGTTCAATACGGCGGCATCATGTCGACACCACCAAGCCTTGCTCCTACATTCATGCAGCTAGATTTCTCTGCTGTATTTGAAATCGGTATGATTTCAGTTGTATTCGCATTCTTGTTCGTCGATTTGTTCGATACCGCGGGTACCTTGGTTGGTGTTGCAACGAAAGCAAACCTAATCAAAGAAGACGGTAAACTACCGCGCTTGAACAAAGCACTGCTTGCTGATTCTACCGCAACATCTATTGGTGCATTGCTAGGTACATCAAACACAACTTCTTATGTTGAGAGTGTTGCGGGTGTTGCTGAAGGCGGTCGTACCGGTCTAACTGCGGTTGTTGTTGGTATCTTATTCCTACTGGCTCTTTTCTTCTCGCCACTTGCAGGTATGATTCCGGCTTACGCAACATCAGGTGCACTTTTCTATGTAGCAATTCTGATGATGTCTGGCCTAGTTGGCATTGATTGGCGTGATCTTACGGAAGCCGCACCAGTCGTGGTAACATGTCTGCTTATGCCTCTGACGTACTCTATCGCTGAGGGTATCTCACTAGGTTTCATCGCTTACGCTGCAATTAAGCTGCTAAGTGGTAAAGGTCGCGACGTTTCACCTGCTGTGTGGGTAATGTCGGTTATCTTTATTCTTAAATACATTTTCGCTTAACCGTCTAGATTTCTGCTTAATCGCTGAAGAGGCTATGTAAGGCATAGCCTCTAATAACATGACAAAATTATTAGGTTTTATACTATGAGCAACAAATTCGTTATCACTTGGGACAACATGCAGACTTACTGCCGTCAACTTGCTGAAAAGCAAATGCCAGCAGAGCAGTGGAAAGGAATCTGGGCAGTAAGCCGTGGTGGTTTGGTTCCTGGTGCAATCTTGGCTCGCGAACTGGGTATTCGTCACGTAGATACGATTTGTATTTCTAGCTACGACCACGATCACCAACGTGATATGACAGTCGTTAAAGCACCTGAAGGTGACGGCGAAGGCTTCCTAATCGTTGAAGATCTTGTTGATAGTGGTGATACTGCACGTAAGCTTCGCGAAATGTACCCTAAAGCGAAATTGATCGCTGTATGTGCTAAGCCATCTGGTGCTGATTTACTAGACGAGTACATCGTGGATATTGCTCAAGACACATGGATTGAGCAACCTTGGGATACTAGCCTAAGCTACGTTGAGCCGGTAAATCGCAAGTCAAAATAAGTGTAAACTTAGTTTTTTGAGAAATGACCCTTTATAGGGTCATTTTTTTTTATATGATTAGTAACAACCATTTCTTATTAAGTATCCCAATGTCTGAATCAGAAGAAACGAGCTCGAACCTTTCGGAAACCTTGTTTGTAAAGCACAAGCAGGCCAAAGAGACCTCAATGCTTACTCGCTACATGCCAAGTTCTGAAGAACTGCTGGATAAAAAGCGTGAAGAGCAGAACTCATCTTGGTATCGAAACCTAAGACGTCTTCAGTGGGTATGGCAAGGCGTTAACCCGATAGAGCAAGAAGCGGTATTGGCACGCATCGCGTCATCCGATAATTCTCGTACCACTGATGAGTGGTTAGATACCGTGATGGGCTACCGCAGCGGTAACTGGGCATACGAGTGGACCAAGCTGGGCATGCAGCACCAAAATCGCTCGAATGAAAAGAGCGGCGAAGAGATGGCTGAAGAGTTGTTTTCAGCATCGCTGTGTTTCAGCATTGCGGGCTACCCACATCTAAAGAACGATAACCTTGCTGCTCAGGCACAGGTATTAGCGAATGCGGCGTATTCTGAAGCGATCAAACACACTAAATTGATCGTCAAACAAATCGAAGTGCCGTATCAAAACAAAAAGATTAAGGCGAACTTACATCTAACCAAAACAGACAAACCACAACCTGTCGTGATCGTGAGTGCAGGTTTAGATAGCCTGCAAACTGACATGTGGCGTTTGTTTAGAGATTACCTAGCACCGAAAAATATTGCGATGCTAACGATTGATATGCCGTCGATAGGGCACAGTTCGCACTGGCCACTAACCGAAGACTCTTCTTGCCTGCATCAAGCCGTGTTGAATGAACTGCCTAACATTCCATGGGTGGACCATCATAAAGTCGGTCTGTTTGGGTTCCGATTCGGTGGTAACGCGATGGTGAGGTTGTCCTTCCTTGAGCAACATAAACTCAAAGCCTGTATCTCTTTAGGGGCTCCGATCCACGATATCTTTGTTCATGCCGACAAACTAAAGCAGATGCCTAAGATGCACTTGGATGTATTGGCTTCGCGTCTTGGTAAAGGGGCGGTGGATATCAATAGCCTTTCTGGACAACTGATGGCTTGGTCATTGAAGGTGCAAGGCTTGCTGGCTAACAGTAAAACCAGTGTTCCTATTTTGGCATTGGCTTTGGAAGGTGACCCTGTTTCACCGCATCTGGATAATCAACTGGTTGCTATTTACAGTGATTACGGCAAAGCGAAGAAAATCAAAACCAAATCAATTACACAGGGGTATGAGCAATCCCTCGAATTAGCGATAAAGTGGCTTGAGGATGAATTATTTAGATGACATTTCTCCGAAATTAGTTAAGCATGAAAAGTGTACAAAGTAAGTACCTGATACTCAGAAAAAATTTATAAAATCCAACTGCGTGCTTTCTACGTATTGCAGTCTGAGTAACGTCATTCTTAACATTGAAATGGAGATTCAATATGTCAGAAGTGACACAACAACCTACGCATTATCGCTTGTTAAACGTTTTAAAGGCTATTGGGCCTTACTTGAGGGAGCCGCAATCAGAAGATGGTCATTACATTTTTGATTGCTTGTCTGTGTGTGTGAACGATAAAAAGTCACCAGAAGAGCGTGAGTTCTGGGGCTGGTGGTTAGAGTTGGATAAGTCGGAAGAAGGATTCTCGGCGAAGTACAACACGGGTAAATACAACATTGATGGTAACTGGGATCCTTTGCCATTACCTAAAAAGGCGGTCGCTGAGGTGTCTCGAACTCAAGAAGCCTTTCACCAAAAGCTGGTTGACGAACTTCAAAAGAAATTTGAAATCGGCGTTCAGTTAGACGAAGAGTCTGTCGAATTCGTCTGATTTTGAAGGTTGCTCTTCTCTATAAAGCAAAAAGGTGCGATTTCGCACCTTTTCTGCTTGTGAATTCCCCTGTTGATTGCTAAAACATCACCTCTTATTTGTTTTATTCATAAAAGACTTCATGACAACAAATCATCAAAGCGGGACAACAACACAGCGTAAAACTGTCGTTGTTAAACTGGGTACCAGTGTCTTAACTGGTGGAACATTGGCATTAGACCGCGCTCACATGGTTGAGCTGGTTCGTCAATGTGCTGAATTAAAAAAACAAGGTCACTCTGTGGTTATGGTTTCGTCTGGCGCAATTGCGGCCGGACGTGAGCACCTTGGTTACCCCGCACTTCCCAACTCAATGGCGAGCAAACAATTGCTTGCGGCAGTTGGGCAAAGTCAGTTGATTCAAGTTTGGGAGTCTTTGTTTGCTATCTATGGCCTTAAAATTGGCCAGATGCTACTGACTCGTGCTGATCTCGATGATCGCGAGCGTTTTCTGAATGCACGTGACACGATCAACGCGCTCGTTGAGCACGATCTTATTCCGGTAGTAAACGAAAACGACGCAGTAGCCACTAATGAAATTAAAGTGGGCGACAACGATAACTTGTCGGCACTGGTTGGTATTTTATGTGGCGCTGATAAGCTTTTGTTACTCACTGACCAAAAAGGCCTGTTTACCGCAGACCCTCGTAAAGACCCAAATGCTGAGCTCATCAAAGAAGTGAAAACTATTGATGACACACTGCGTAAGATCGCAGGTGGAAGTGGTACTACGTTAGGTACTGGCGGCATGGCGACAAAACTGCAGGCAGCTGATATTGCTCGTCGTGCGGGTATTGAAGTGATTATTGCTGCGGGCAGTGCTGAAAATGTGGTGTTTGATTCATTGAGTGACAACCCACAAGGCACACGTTTCTTGCCTTTAGCTGAAGCGCTTGAAAACCGTAAACGTTGGATTCTAGCGGGCCCAGCTTCTGCTGGTGACATCGTCGTCGACGATGGAGCGGTGAACGCAGTTAACACTAAAGGCAGTAGCTTGTTGGCGAAAGGGGTTGTTCGAGTTAAAGGCGAATTCTCTCGTGGTGAAGTCACCCAAGTCACAGACAGTAAAGGCAAAGTAATTGCGCGTGGTATCTCCAGTTATTCAAGCCAAGACCTAGCAAAAATTGCAGGCAAGCACAGTAAAGATATTGGCGACATTCTTGGATACGATTATGGGTCAGAAGTCATTCACCGTGACGACCTGGTTGTGATTCAAGAGTAGTTCGTGATCTCGTGATGATAAGGCGAATCGCCTTTTTACATCCAAAGACAGACAGAATTTAGGGAGAGTTAAACGTGGATTTAACTAACATGGGTATTGCAGCAAAAGACGCTGCTTTCCACCTAGCGACCGCATCTACGGCGCAAAAGAATAAAGCATTGGCGATCATTGCTGATGAGTTACAAGCAAACGCTGCAACGATTCTAGAAGCGAACGCGAAAGATATCGAACTTGGCCGTGCTGCTGGTCTGACTGATGCACTATTAGATCGTCTGTTGCTCAACGAAGAGCGCTTAACCGGTATCGCTAACGATGTTCGTAACGTGATTAGCCTGAACGACCCTGTGGGCAGCGAAATGGACAGTAAGGTACTGGAAAACGGTATGTCACTGTCTCGCCGCCGTGTGCCACTTGGTGTGGTTGGTGTTATCTATGAAGCGCGTCCAAACGTAACTATCGATATTGCAGCACTGTGTTTGAAGACAGGTAACGCAAGTATTCTACGTGGTGGTAAAGAGACGTTCTTCTCGAACATGGAACTGGTTAAAGTTATCCAGTCTGCATTAGAGAAAGCTGAGCTTCCTGCCGCTTCAGTTCAGTACATTGAAAAACCTGATCGTGAACTCGTATCTCAACTGCTTAAACTGGATGACTACGTGGATATGATTATTCCTCGTGGCGGTGCTGGCCTGCACAAGATGTGTAAAGAGAACAGTACTATTCCAGTTATCATCGGTGGTTTCGGTATCAGCCATATCTTTGTTGATGAGAGCGCTGATCTTGAGAAGTCTGTTGATGTGGTTGAAAACTCGAAAGTTCAACGTCCATCTGCATGTAACTCATTGGATACGCTGCTAGTGCATGAAGCGGTTGCTGAGGCTTTCCTTGCTAAGCTGACACAGCGTTTAGCAGGTAAGGTAACCTTGGTTGCTGACGCCAGTGCAAAATCACTGCTAGCAGGTTTTGAAGACCAACGTGATGCGGTTGAAGGTGACTTTGACACTGAATGGCTAAGCTACACGTTAGGAGTGAAAGTGGTAGCGGATGTGGCAGAGGCGATTGACCACATGCGCGTACACAACGCGAGTCACTCAGATGCGATCATGACTAATAGTCTAGAGAGCTCAGAGCGTTTCATTAACTCTGTCGGTTCTGCGGCGGTTTATGTGAATGCATCAACACGTTTTACTGATGGCGCACAGTTTGGTTTAGGCGCTGAAGTCGCAGTATCAACCCAGAAGCTGCACGCTCGAGGCCCAATGGGCTTAGAAGAACTGACAAGCTACAAATGGGTGGGTAAAGCGAACTATTTGATTCGCGGTTAACGCTGGTCGTTAATTTTACTCCTCAGCTCATTTTTGAAATGGCGATCGAGTAGCAATAATCAATGAATCACCACACAAAAGGGCCTTAATTGGCCCTTTTTCTTTCCTAACGTTTGGCAATTCCGTTACACTGATATTCAATTATTTGGAGGTGATATGCATTGTCCTTTTTGTTCAGAGAACGACACTAAAGTAATCGATTCAAGACTGGTAGCCGATGGCCATCAGGTTCGTCGTCGCCGTCAATGCCTTGCATGTAGTGAACGTTTTACGACTTTCGAATCGGCAGAACTTGTGATGCCGAAAGTCATAAAGTCGAATGGAAACCGCGAACCATTTAATGAAGATAAAATGGTGGGTGGTGTACAGCGCGCCCTAGAAAAACGCCCAGTGAGTGCTGATGCGATTGAACTTGCGATCAGTACGATTAAGTCACAACTCCGTGCAACTGGTGAGCGTGAAGTACCAAGCGAGATGATTGGTAATCTTGTGATGGGCCAATTGAAAGAATTGGATAAAGTGGCGTACATTCGTTTTGCCTCTGTTTACCGCAGCTTTGAAGACATCCGAGAGTTTGGCGAAGAAATCGCTAAATTAGAGGATTAATTCCTCAATCATGTCTAATTTTACTCCCCTAGATTTTCAAATGATGTCGCGTGCTATTCAGTTAGCCAAACGCGGCATTTACACCACTGCGCCAAACCCGAATGTGGGTTGTGTCATCGTGCAAACCGACGGTCAGATCGTTGGTGAAGGTTTTCACGCCAAAGCCGGTGAACCTCATGCTGAAGTACATGCCATGCGAATGGCTGGCGATAAGGCAAAAGGTGCGACCGCTTATGTCACGCTAGAACCTTGCTCGCACTATGGTCGAACGCCACCTTGTGCTGAAGGTTTGATTAAGGCTCAAGTAGCCAAAGTGATTTGTGCCATGCAGGACCCAAACCCAAAAGTTGCAGGTCGTGGTATCAAAATGCTACGCGACGCCGGCATTGAGGTTGAAATCGGTTTATTAGAGCAAGATGCTCTCGACTTGAATCCTGCATTTATCAAGCGTATGCAAACGGGCATGCCATTCGTTCAGTTAAAGATGGCCGCTAGCCTTGATGGGCAAACGGCATTGGAAAATGGTCAAAGCCAGTGGATCACATCGCCAGAAGCGCGTCGTGATGTTCAAAATTACCGAGCAAAGTCAGGCGCTGTGTTATCAACTAGCCAGACGGTGATTGACGACAACGCGTCGCTGAATGTTCGCTGGGCAGAGTTGCCAAGCAGTATCAAAGATCATTACGCTGAAGACGAGCTGCGTCAGCCGATTCGCGTGATTCTTGATCGTCAAAATCAACTGCGCCCTGAGCTCAAGTTATTCCAAACTCCAACATCGGTATTGAGAGTCGCTGAAGCGTCTGCTGATATTGAAGTCGGAACCACAGAGGCAGGTCAGCTCGATTTGCACGATCTGATGCGTCAATTACCTGCAAATCATATCGACCATATTTGGGTCGAAGCGGGCGCAACATTGGCAAAAAGCTTGATTGAAGCGCAGTTAGTGGATGAGCTAATCCTCTATTTAGCACCTAAACTAATGGGCAGTGACGGACGAGGTTTGATGGGCGCATTAGGGCTCACTTCAATGTCTGATGTGATTGACCTAGAAATCAAAGATGTTCGACAGGTTGGTGTGGATATTCGCATTGTCGCGAAGCCTATTATTGCGAAATCAATTGCGGCTAACCAATAGTCGCGAAATAAATCGTGACGAAACCACAGTAGAAATAGTTACTCCAACTACATACGTGTCGTTGACAACAAAAAGAGTTTTAAAATGTTTACAGGAATTGTAGAAGCCGTAGGTACATTGAGTGCAATCACTCCCCGCGGAGAAGACATCACCGTAACGGTTAATGTTGGTAATCTTGATATGGCTGACGTTAAGTTAGGCGACAGTATCGCAACCAATGGTGTGTGTTTGACGGTTGTTGAGTATAACGACCACAGCTACAGTGCAGACCTTTCGCTTGAGACCCTGAAAAAAACGGGTTTTGTGGATTACCAAGCGGGCGACAAGGTCAACCTAGAGAAAGCAATGTTACCGACCACGCGTTTCGGTGGTCATATCGTATCGGGTCACGTTGATGGCGTGGGTGAGATTGTTGAGCGTAACCAAGTCGGTCGTGCGATTGAGTTCTGGGTAGAAATGCCTGCAGAGATCTCAAAGTACGTAGCTCAAAAAGGTTCAGTCACCGTAGATGGTATTAGCCTGACTGTGAATGATTTACGCAAGAATGCGTTTAAGCTGACGATCGTTCCTCACACCTCTTCAGAAACCACCATTGATCAATTCAATGTTGGTCGTAAAGTGAATCTAGAAGTCGATGTATTAGCGCGTTATATGGAGCGTCTACTGCAAGGCCAGCAGCAAGAGTCTGAGCCTGAATCTCGATTAACGATGGAATTCTTACAGCAGAATGGTTTTGCCTAACCGTTGGTACAAAGTGCACTAAACATCACTTTGTAAAAGCGAGCAATATCATCAGGTTTAAATAGTGTCGGTTCTAGGAAGCAGAACCATTTCAAAGGATATAGAACAATGCCAATTAGTACTCCTCAAGAAATTATTGAAGACATTCGCCTAGGAAAAATGGTTATCCTGATGGATGATGAAGATCGCGAAAATGAAGGCGATCTGATCATGGCAGCAGAACATGTCACGCCAGAAGCGATTAACTTCATGGCGATGTATGGCCGTGGCTTAATTTGCCTAACGTTGACCAAAGAGCGTTCAAATCGCATGGGTCTAGCGCCTATGGTTCAAGACAACAATGCTCAATACACGACGAACTTTACGGTTTCAATTGAAGCTGCTGAGGGCGTAACAACGGGTATTTCTGCGTCAGACCGCGCTGTTACCGTTCAAGCGGCTGTGGCAAAAGATGCGAAAGCGGCTGACTTAGTTCAACCTGGCCATATCTTCCCTCTGACAGCTCAAGAAGGTGGTGTTCTAACACGCGCAGGCCACACTGAAGCAGGCTGTGATTTAGCTCGTCTAGCAGGCTGTGAACCAGCATCTGTTATCGTTGAGATCCTAAATGACGACGGCACCATGGCACGTCGCCCTGATCTTGAAGTCTTCGCTGAAAAACACGATATCAAACTAGGCACCATTGCTGACTTGATTGAATACCGCAACAACACAGAAACGACGATTGAACGCGTAGCACAATGTCATTTGCCAACAGAGTTTGGTGACTTTGAGCTTGTGACTTACCGTGACACGATTGATAACCAGATCCACTACGCAATGCAAAAAGGCGACTTGTCTGTAGGCGCTCCTTTAGTGCGTGTTCACCTGCATGACACGTTCACCGATCTGCTTCATTCAGACCGTGGTACTGAGCGCAGCTGGTCGCTAGATAAAGCGATGAAGCGCATTGGCGACGAAGGCGGTGTGTTGGTTATTCTGGGTAACGAAGAGTCGTCTGATTCTTTGATTCACAAAGTGAAGACATTCGAAGCTCAAGACAAGAACGAGCAGCCAACCATGGCGAAGAAGCAAGGTACCTCGCGTCGTGTTGGTGTGGGTTCTCAGATTCTACAAGACCTAGGCGTGCACGATATGCGTCTGCTTTCTTCAAGCACCAAGCGTTACCACGCATTGGGTGGCTTTGGTCTTAACGTTGTTGAGTATGTTTGCGAGTAAGTCGATATATCTCTGTTTATAGCAACATAATTTACCGATGATTCCAGTGGCTCTTTTGGTGATTCGTTTTGCCAAAAGAGCAAAGTAGTTGAGCCCGATTCAAAACGTGTTAAATACACGAGCTTGACTACTGGTTGCTCCTATATGGTTGAGAGCCGTGCTGCGTTATCATCTTTACATCTCCGGTGTCTGTTCTTCTAAATTAGCATTAGATATTGCTCACAGTTTTGTGCTAGAATCCGGCGATTCTCACTTGATGAAAATAGTTAAAGGAAGGCTTATGAAAGTGATCGAGGGTGGCTTCCCAGCGCCAAATGCAAAAATTGCTATCGTTATTGCTCGTTTCAACAGTTTTATTAACGAAAGTTTACTTTCTGGTGCAATCGATACTTTAAAGCGTCATGGACAAGTAAGCGAAGACAACATCACTGTTGTTCGTTGCCCTGGTGCAGTAGAACTTCCACTTGTAGCGCAACGCGTTGCAAAAACAGGTAAGTTCGATGCGATTGTATCTCTTGGTACAGTAATCCGTGGCGGTACACCTCACTTTGACTATGTTTGTAGTGAATGTAATAAAGGTTTGGCACAAGTGTCTCTGGAATTTTCTCTTCCAGTAGCGTTTGGTGTTCTTACTGTTGATACGATCGATCAAGCTATTGAACGCGCAGGAACCAAGGCTGGTAATAAGGGTGCAGAAGCCGCACTTAGCGCACTTGAGATGATCAACGTTCTTTCTGAAATCGATTCCTAATGGGGGCCAGTGTGAAACCAGCCGCACGTCGTAACGCACGTCAATTTGCTCTACAAGCAATTTATTCTTGGCAAATTACTAAAGAAAATATTGCTACCGTTGAAGAACAGTTCTTATCTGGTGGTAAGTATGATGAAGAAGAGCATCATGCCGCAGAACCTGCTCTAGCTATGCCAGAAACAGACGTTGCATACTTCCGCGACTTACTAACTGGTGTTGCTCTTAGCCACATGGAACTTGATAGCAAGCTTCGTCCATTCGTATCTCGCCCTATGCAAGATCTGGATTTGATGGAACTAGCGCTTCTACGTTTAGCTATGTACGAGATGACTCGTCGCGAAGATGTACCATACAAAGTGGTTATCAACGAAGCTATCGAGCTTGCAAAAGTATTTGCAGCAGAAGACAGCCATAAGTTTGTTAACGGTGTGCTTGATAAAGCTGCACCACACGTTCGTAAGAAATAAGACGTTCGTATATTGAATCTAAAGGTCAGCTTTTATGCTGGCCTTTTTTGTAACTAAATTTCTGTAATCTCAATAATTACGGTGATTTGTATGAAGACTAAAGATAGGGCATGTGATGTCTGGCGAATTTAACCTGATTGAAAAATATTTTGTAAATCGACAACCACAACGTAAAGACGTACATCTGGCTGCTGGCGATGACTGTGCTTTGGTCAAAGCGCCGGGCAATGTTGAGATAGCGATCAGTACGGACACCTTAGTGGCGGGCACTCACTTCCTAGCGGAAGCAAACCCAGCTTGGGTGGCACACAAAGCCTTGGCTTCGAACATCAGTGATCTTGCGGCTATGGGCGCGACGCCTGCTTGGGTTTCATTTGCGTTAACTATGCCAGAAGTCGATGAAGAATGGCTTGCTCCCTTCTGTGACTCCTTCTTCAAGCTCGCTGACTACTTTGGTATTCAGTTAATTGGCGGTGATACAACCAAAGGGCCACTAAGTCTGACACTGACTGTACAAGGTTTTGTGCCAGAAGGTCGAGCACTGCGTAGAGATGGCGCTAAAGTGGGCGACTGGATTTACGTAACGGGTAACCTAGGTGATAGCAAAGCAGGCCTAGAAGTATTGCTTGAGCCAGAACAGAACAAAGTCAGACCTTATGCTCTTGAACTTGAAGAAAGGCACTATCTGAGCGTTCCTAGAGTATTGGCTGGTCAGGCGTTGGTGAACCTTGCTTCATCGGCTATTGATATCTCTGATGGTGTTATTGCTGATTTAAAACATATCCTTAAGCGTTCTCAAGTTGGCGCGAGTATTGATGTAAGCACGCTGCCAATCTCTCCAGAGTTACGTCAGTTTGCATCCGATATTGCTTCGGCTCAACAGTATGCGTTGACCAGTGGTGAAGAGTACGAACTGTGCTTTACTGTGCCGGAAGAGAATAAAGGCTCATTGGAAAGTGCTTTGTCACACACTGGAACAAAAGTCACCTGCATTGGCCAGATAAGACCTGTAGAATATTTTGAATTACACAATAATGGTGAACCACTGAGTTGGAACTTAACTGGTTACGATCACTTTAAGGTTAATTGATGACAAACCCACTTTCTCTTATTTCTCTTAAAAATCCTTGGCACTTATTGGCAACGGGTTTTGGTAGTGGCTTATCGCCGATTATTCCCGGCACCATGGGCACGCTTGCGTCGATCCCATTTTATCTATTGCTGGTTCAGTTACCTTTCCCTATTTATGTCATTCTTGTGGTTGTGAGCTGCATTATTGGTATCAAAATATGCCAAGTGACGTCTGATGACATGGGCGTGCACGATCACGGCTCTATTGTATGGGATGAGTTTGCGGGCTTTTGGATCACCATGGGCCTAGTGCCGTTGTTGAGTATTCCTGTTAATGATTGGAAATGGCTATTCGCCGGCTTTGTTCTGTTTCGTTTTTTCGATATGGTAAAGCCTTGGCCAATTGGTTGGTTAGACAAGCGAGTTCACGGCGGCTTAGGTATCATGATTGATGATATCGTGGCGGGTATTATGGCGGCGATTTCGCTGTATGCAGTGGCTCATTTTTCAGGTTGGCTCGTTTAAGAATCAATATCTAAAGAACGAACAATAATACATAAAAACAAGGAATTACAATGTCTAAGAAGGTTTACTGTGTTGCTCAATTTCAGCCTAAAGAAGGCAAATTGAACGAGTTGTTTGAAGTTCTGAAATCACTAGAGCCAAACACAATGCGTGAAGACGGTTGTATCCAATATACAGTGACTCGTCACATTCAGAGCCCATTTGCAGAGGGTGAGAGTTTCCCTATTGCATTCAATGAGATCTGGGCGGACAACGAAGCATTCGAAGCACACTGTCAACGTCGTGAGATTCAGCAGTTCTTCCAAGAGCAGTGTGTTGAAGAGACAGGCTTGGTTGAGAACTTCAACGTTGCTATCTACTCTGACGAACCAGAGAACTATGACGCGCCAGTACTTAAGCCTTGTTGCTAAGCAGGCTTAATTGCTAATAACTAACAGCTAAACAACGAATAGTTTATCAGTTAGCAGATACTAAAAAGGTTGACCCTAGGGCCAACCTTTTTTGTTTTGTCGCTTATGCTGTTTGCTTGTGAAAGCTATTTGGCAAGGTAGTCGGAGATAGACTTCTCAATACCTTTCGCATCTAAGCCAAGCTCTTCATGCAGCTCACCTTGAGTACCTTGAGCAATAAACTTGTCAGGTAGGCCAAGGTTTAAAACAGGCATCAGTAGTTTTTCTTGCATCAAGAACTCAATCACACCCGCGCCCGCACCACCTGCAATCGCGTTTTCTTCGATAGTCACTAGTACATCGTGGTCAGCAGCAAGTTGTTTGATCAGAGCTTCATCTAGCGGTTTCACAAAACGCATGTCTGCAACTGTCGCATCGATAGCGTCTGCGGTTTGAAGTGCACTTTCAAGGAAAGTACCAAAGCTCAGGATAGCGACCTTCGAGCCATCTTTTGCTTTTTCACTTTCGCGAACGATACGACCTTTACCAATCTCAAGAGCGGTAAACTCACTTTGAATCTCAGTACCCATGCCATTACCGCGAGGGTAACGAACGGCACTTGGCCCCGTGTGCTGGTGGCCGGTGTAAAGCATTTGGCGACATTCGTTCTCGTCGCTTGGTGCCATGATCACCATGTTTGGAATGCAGCGCATAAAGCTTAAGTCGAACGCACCTTGGTGTGTTTGACCATCGGCACCGACAAGACCTGCACGGTCAATAGCGAACATAACCGGTAGATCCATGATTGCCACATCGTGGATCAGTTGATCGTAGCCACGTTGTAGGAAAGTTGAGTAGATAGCCACAATCGGTTTATCACCCGCAATCGCCATACCAGTTGCTAGTGTCACAGCGTGTTGCTCAGCAATTGCTACATCGAAGTACTGTTCTGGATACTCTTTCGAGAAACGCACCATACCAGAACCTTCACGCATTGCTGGCGTTATCGCCATTAGCTTAGGATCTTGAGCGGCCATATCACACAGGAAGTCGCCAAAAATCTTAGAGAAAGTTGGTTTAGAGCTGGTGCTCTTAGGCAGACTTGAATGTGCAGGATCGAATTTAGGTACACCGTGGTAGCCAATTGGATCTTTTTCAGCTGGCTCGTAGCCTTTGCCTTTCTTCGTCATGATATGCAGGAACTGAGGGCCTTTAAGGTCTCTCATGTTCTTCAGCGTTTTAATCAGCTCGTTTACATCGTGACCGTCTACAGGACCAATGTAATTAAAGCCTAACTCTTCAAACATGGTGCCAGGGACAACCATGCCTTTTAAATGTTCTTCTGTACGACGAACCAGCTCTTTAATCGGCGGAACGCCTGATAGCACTTTCTTGCCACCCTCACGAATTGACGTGTAAAGACTGCCAGAAAGAACTTGAGCGAGGTGGTTGTTTAGAGCACCGACGTTTTCAGAGATCGACATCTCGTTATCGTTAAGGATAACCAGCATGTCATTGTGAATATCGCCCGCGTGGTTCATGGCTTCGAAGGCCATACCTGCGGTGATCGCGCCATCACCAATGACACTCACGACTTTACGATTCTTACCTTCTTTCTTCGCACTGATTGCCATACCAAGTCCGGCGCTGATCGATGTTGAAGAGTGACCAACAGATAGGGTGTCGTATTCGCTCTCTTGACGCCATGGGAATGGGTGCAGTCCATCTTTTTGACGGATAGTCGACAAGCGGTCGCGACGACCTGTAAGAATCTTGTGTGGGTAGGCTTGGTGGCCAACATCCCAAACCAACTGGTCAAAAGGCGTGTTGTACACATAGTGCAGAGCAACTGTTAGCTCTACTGTACCTAAGCCTGACGCTAAGTGACCACTTGACTGGCTCACCGAGTTAAGAAGATAGGTACGTAATTCATCACAAAGCTGTGTAAGCGTCTCTTTTGGAAGTAGACGCAAATCCTCTGGCTTATCAGCCAAAGCAAGAGTTGGGTACTTTGATATATCAAGAGTCATAGGTAATGCGCGCTTATTGTCTTAGTTCTTGCGCTCGATGACGTATCGGGCGAACTCTTCGAGTGACTGGGTATTGTATGGGATTGCAGCCAAAGCTTGAAGCGCTTCCTGTAGCAGAGTTTGCGCTTTTTCTTGAGCGCCCTCTAAACCTAACAAAGAAGGATAGGTGCTTTTGTTCAAATCTTGGTCAGAGCCCTGTGGTTTACCCAAAGTTTCGGTATCGCTAATGATATCTAAAATATCATCCTGAACTTGGAAGGCTAACCCGATTGCATCGGCGTACTTATCTAATTGAGGCATCACTTCAAACGCTTTTTCGCCAGCAGCCAGAGCACCTAAACGAATCGCACTCTTCATTAGAGCGCCAGTCTTGTTACGGTGAACTTCTTCTAACTCTTCTAGCGTGACAGAGCGGTTTTCAGCTTCAATATCAAGAGCTTGTCCAATGCACATACCTTGTGCACCAGACGCTTCAGCTAGGCGTTGAATCATTCGAACGCGATTGCTTTCCCCGTCAGCACTTAATGTGCCTTCCGCAAGTATAGTAAACGCGAGAGTTTGTAGGGCATCGCCAGTTAAAATAGCCGTTGCTTCATCGTATTTGATGTGACAAGTCTGATGGCCACGACGAAGTTCATCGTCATCCATTGCTGGAAGGTCGTCGTGAATCAGAGAATAGGCATGAATACATTCGATTGCAGAAGCTGGAGTATCGAGTTCTTCAGCGGTACAGCCGAGCATTTCCCCTGTAATGTAGACAAGAAATGGACGTGCGCGTTTGCCGCCTAAAAGTAACCCATAACGCATCGCGTTGATAAGGTTCTGATTTTGGTGTGGCAGGCGATCAAGCCAAAGGTTCAGCTGCTCGTTATTACGTGCTTGATAAGACAATAAAGTCTCGATCATAGGGGATCTCATACAATTCGTTATTCTGGTTGTGGGTTAAAGTCACTAAGTTCTGCATTTTCATCATTTTGCAGTAAGATGCTAACACGCTGTTCAGCATCGTTTAGTTTACTTTGACCAGCACGAGCGAGGGAGATGCCTCGTTCGAACTTTTTCAGCGCATCATCTAAAGCTAGATCACCATTTTCTAGTTGATCAACCAAGCCATCAAGCTCTTCGATAGCCGCTTCAAAGCTCATATTTTCAGGTTTCTTAGTAGCCATAATAAATCTGCGTTTGGAAATATGAACGAACGTTACCCTAGGCCGCTGAGATGGTCAAATGTAACCAAGAAATTTTGCTAGAAAGTTCGTTTTTAAGGGGCTTGAACTCACTTTGGTTGAATAACCTTAGCTTTATCGAGTTTATGCGCTAAGGATAAGAGCAAAGTAAGCCAATAATTGTGATTCAAAAACGAAAAGTGTGATATTTAGGCCAAGAATTTACTAAAAGATCTTATAGTCTGGCCGATAAAAAGATTATCGTCGACGTAGAGCTACAAAAAAGCATGAGGAGTGCTCAGTGGATTTAGCAACCCTAATAGGTTTGATTGGTGGATTTGCCTTTGTAATCATGGCAATGATCCTAGGTGGAAGCCTCGGGATGTTCTATGACACGACATCCATTTTGATCGTGGTGGGTGGTTCAACGTTTGTTGTTCTAATGAAGTTCACCATGGGACAATTCTTTGGAGCAACTAAAATCGCTGGCAAAGCATTTATGTTTAAGGCCGATGAGCCTGAAGATCTTATCGCTAAAGTGGTAGAGATGGCGGATGCAGCACGTAAAGGTGGCTTCTTGGCACTTGAAGAGATGGAAATCAGCAACAGTTTCATGCAAAAGGGCATCGACCTATTGGTAGATGGCCATGATGGTGATGTGGTGCGTGCTGCACTGCAAAAAGACATCGCATTAACCACAGAGCGTCATGAGCAGGGCGCGAAGGTGTTCTCTGCATTTGGTGATGTAGCACCCGCGATGGGTATGATTGGTACCTTGGTTGGCTTGGTTGCCATGCTTTCTAACATGGATGATCCAAAAGCGATCGGCCCTGCGATGGCGGTAGCACTTTTAACGACCCTGTACGGTGCAATTCTTTCGAACATGGTGTTCTTCCCAATTGCGGACAAGCTTGCGCTGCGTCGTGACCAAGAGACACTCAACCGTCGTTTGGTTATGGATGGTGTATTAGCGATTCAAGATGGTCAGAACCCACGAGTTATCGATGGTTACCTCAAGAGCTACCTCAATGAAGGTAAGCGCACGATTGATGGTGAACCCGCGTAAGAGGATTTGAAGATGGATGAAGAAAATCCATGTAAATGTCCTCCTCCGGGGTTACCTCAATGGATGGGGACATTTGCTGACTTGATGTCACTGCTGATGTGTTTCTTCGTACTGCTGCTCTCATTCTCTGAGATGGACGTACTGAAGTTCAAACAGATCGCTGGCTCGATGAAATTTGCGTTTGGTGTACAAAACCGCTTGGAAGTGAAAGATATTCCTAAAGGTACTAGCATCATTGCGCAAGAGTTTCGCCCTGGTCGCCCAGAGCCGACTCCTATCGATGTGATCATGCAGCAGACCATTGATATTACGCAGCAAACGCTTGAGTTTCATGAAGGTGAATCTGAGCGTGCTGGCGGCACAATGCGTGACCAAGGCAAGATGACGGGAGGCAAGTCGCCAGAGGTTTCAACTCACGACAATCAAAATTCTGAGTCAGACCAACAGCAACAGCAAGCTGAAGCTCAATCGCAAGAGATGGAAACCTTGATGGAAAGTATCAAGAAAGCGTTGGAGCGAGAGATCGACCAAGGCGCGATTGAGGTGGAAAACCTTGGCCAGCAGATTGTGATTCGAATTCGTGAGAAGGGTGCATTCCCATCGGGTTCTGCTTTCCTACAACCTAAGTTTCGACCATTGGTTAGACAGGTGGCTGAATTGGTAAAAGATGTACCAGGTATTGTTCGTATTTCTGGCCACACCGATAATCAGAGACTTGATTCAGAGCTTTATCGTTCTAATTGGGACCTGTCATCGCAGCGTGCGGTGTCTGTGGCTCAAGAGATGGAAAAGGTACGTGGCTTCTCTCATCAACGCTTGAGAGTTCGCGGTATGGCCGACACAGAGCCAGTAGAGCCGAACGATACTGAATGGCAGCGTAGCCTCAACCGCCGTGTTGAAATCAGCATTATGCAGGGTGAGCCGCTTTACAGTGATGAAGTGCCTGTTATTGGTCAGTAGTAGGCAGAGAGACAGCGATTAGTCTTCAGGTACACATACGTTAGTCAGCAGATAGCATCGAAAGCCCAACCTTATGATGAGGTTGGGCTTTTTGTTTTCTGGTCTTCAATGATGCTCTCAGCGGTATTTATGTCGTTTTGAAACCTGCTACTTTTAATAACAGGCGGTTTAATTATCGGGTTAAAGCAACCACTCTTTTCCTTGCTTCACTTTCTCATGTATAATTCGCGCCCTTAGATTTAATATTGATCTATTATTGCTTCAATAACTATGTGAAATGACCTTTTACGTGGTGATGAACCTACTAAAATTTGTGAACCTTATTGGCGTGAAAGTACTATGAAATTTATTGTTAAGCCTCATCCGGAAATTTTTATTAAAAGTGAATCGGTGCGTAAGCGCTTCACAAAGATTCTAGAACGTAATATTCGTACTATTCTTCAGCGTCGTACTGAGTCTGTGGCTGTCTTCAACCGCCGTGACTACATCGAAGTGACGTCTGAGAGCGACAAGTACTTCAAAGAAACACTCGAAGTATTGACGCAAACTCCGGGTATTCATCACTCCCTTGAGGTTCAGCAATCAGAATTTAAAGACCTGCACAATATTTACGAGCAAGTTCTTGAACGAAGCGGTGCTCTTATTGAAGGCAAGACTTTCTCTGTGCGAGCCAAGCGTCGTGGTAAACATGACTTTACTTCTATTGAGCTAGAACGCTACGTAGGTGGTGGTTTAAACCAAGCGGTTGAATCAGCAAAAGTAAAACTGAAAAATCCAGATATTACCGTTAAAGTTGAAGTCGAGAACGAAAAGCTAAACCAAGTTATTGAACGTCATAAAGGCCTAGGCGGATTCCCTCTAGGTACTCAAGAAGATCTGCTTAGCTTGATCTCTGGCGGTTTCGATTCTGGCGTTTCAAGCTACTTACACATCAAACGTGGTTCTAAAGTGCATTACTGCTTCTTTAACCTAGGTGGCCCTGCGCACGAAATTGGTGTTAAGCAAGTTTCTCACTATCTATGGGATAAATACGGCTCATCGGCAAAGGTGAAGTTCATCTCTATCGATTTTGAACCGGTAGTCGCTGAGATTCTTGAGAACGTTGAAGATGGCCAAATGGGCGTGGTTCTTAAGCGTATGTTTATGCGTGCTGGTGGTATGGTTGCAGAGCGTTTCGGTATCGAAGCACTAGTAACGGGTGAAGCACTTGGTCAGGTTTCTAGCCAAACGCTAACTAATCTTCGCCACATTGACAACGTGACCGATACTTTGATCCTTCGTCCGCTTATTAACTGGGACAAAGAAGACATCATCGACCTGTCTCGTAAGATTGGCACTGAAGACTTTGCGAAAGTAATGCCTGAGTACTGTGGTGTTATTTCTAAGAAGCCAACAGTGAAAGCGAAGAAAGGAAAATTAGAAGCAGAAGAAGCTAAGTTTAACTTTGAAGTGCTGGAGCAAGTGATCGAGAACGCTCGAGTTATCGATATCCGTGATATCGAGAAAGAGAGCCAAGAGCAAGCGCCTGAAGTTGAACAAGTTCAAGCTGTTGCTGAGCACGCTATCGTTCTTGATATCCGTAGCCCAGACGAAGAAGACGAAAGCCCACTAGAGATCGATGGTGTTGAAATTAAACATATCCCGTTCTTCAAGCTTTCGACTCAGTTTGGCGACTTGGACCAAGCAAAAGAGTACTTGCTGTACTGTGACCGTGGTGTAATGAGCCGTCTACAGGCGCTTTATCTAAAAGAGCAAGGCTTCCATAACGTGAAGGTTTACCGCCCATAGTGGTATAGAGTAGCCGAATATTTTGCAAAGCCGTTTACTGAAAAGTAAGCGGCTTTTTTATTTTCTATTGTGAATGTTTTACAGTAGGCAGTAAGAGGCGCGAGTTTGTCGAGTTATCATCATGCTCTTTCTTGAGACTCTGAGATTGAAATGATGGGGTTTAAGTTGGCTTGTAGGTGACCGAAGAAGTGTGAGTATCTGAGGAACTCTGTTACTTTTTAGTGCTATTCAATGGTTCTATTTGTATGTGTTCAGTTGATTATTTGAGTGGGTGTCTGATTCTGTGATTAACGATGAAAAATAACAAAGATTAATTAGCACAGCTATTGATAAACTTGTTGTTATTTTTCTTTGCACATAAAAAAACACCGCCCATAAGGCGGTGTAAACAAATTTGACAGACAGGTCAAAATAAATACAGGAAGTACATGTCTCGTTTCAGTATAGAACTGCAACAAAACATTTGGTAGAACTCTACCCAACTCGAAAAGAACGAGTTTGCAAACACAACATCGCAGGAGCTAAACCAATTGATTCTAGAGAGAATCAAGCCGTTCAGGCTAGCTGCTGCGGGATGAAATATAGAATTTCTCTGGCCGCTAGGCAATGGACAAATTATAATGTTTCAGATAAAAAAAACTAATGCTTATTTAGAGAGTACCTATGTCTCGTCGATTACCCCCATTAAACTCGCTAAGAGTGTTTGAAGCCGCTGCTCGACACTTGAGTTTTACGCGCGCTGCAGAAGAGTTGTTTGTTACTCAAGCTGCAGTGAGTCATCAGATTAAAGCGCTTGAAGAATTCTTGTCTTTGAAGCTGTTTCGTCGAAGAAATCGCTCTTTGCTGCTGACTGAAGAAGGTCAGAGCTACTTCTTAGACATCAAAGATATTTTTACATCACTGGCTGAAGCGACGGATAAAGTGCTTGAGCGAAGTGAGAAGGGTGCATTGACCATCAGCTTACCGCCAAGCTTTGCCATTCAATGGTTAGTGCCAAGGCTTGCAGACTTTAATCAGCAAGAACCTGATATCGACGTACGAATTAAAGCCGTTGATATGGATGAAGGCTCGCTGACCGATGACGTAGACGTAGCTATTTATTATGGTCGAGGCAACTGGTCGGGGCTTAGAGCCGATAAGCTTTATCAAGAATACTTGATCCCTCTTTGCTCACCTTCAGTGTTGCTTGGCACCAAACCATTAGAATCTCTAAGCGATTTGGCATGTCATACGCTATTGCATGATACTTCTCGAAAGGATTGGAAGCAGTTCGCTAAGCAAAATGGCATCGATGGGGTAAACGTCAATCACGGTCCTATCTTTAGCCACTCAACCATGGTGTTGCAGGCGGCAGCTCACGGCCAAGGTATTGCACTGGGTAACAACGTGTTGGCGCAACCTGAAATCGAAGCGGGTCGTTTGATTGCGCCTTTTGACGAAGTATTGGTGAGCAAGAATGCCTTCTATGTGGTTTGTCATGAGAAACAAGCCGATATGGGCCGTATCGCTACCTTCCGTGATTGGATGCTGGCGAAAGCGCAAAGTGAACAAGAGGATTTACTCGATGAATAACGTCATCATTGATGGTGAAAACAATCCAATCACCTTTGTCTTTGCACATGGTGCTGGCGCAGGTATGGATCATGAATTCATGCAGTCGGTGGCAAAAGGGTTAGCCTTTAAAGGGATACGAGTGATTCGTTTTAATTTCCCTTACATGATTAAACGTGCTGAAGATGGCAAGCGTCGTCCACCTGACAGAGCCCCTAAGCTGCTTGAAGCTTACCAAGACATCATTGAGCAGTGCGATGCCGATAAGCTTGTGATTGGCGGTAAATCGATGGGAGGGCGCATGGCGAGCCATTTGTCTGAAGTTGATAAGGTGGCAGCAATGGCCTGTTTAGGCTTTCCTTTCCACCCTCCTGGTAAGCCAGAGAAGTACAAAGGTGAGCACTTAGCTGAGTTACAAAAGCCATGTCTTATTTTGCAGGGTGAGCGCGATACCTTTGGTAAGCGTGAAGAGTTTGCTGATTTCGACCTGTCGGATTCTATTCGTGTTGAATTTATCCCAGACGGTGATCACAGCTTTAAGCCTCGTAAGAGCTCTGGTTACACAGAGCAGCAGAATATTGCCTTAACCGTTGAGAAGCTGTCAGCGTTTATCAAAGAGGTACTCAATGAGAAGTAAGTATTTACTCACGTTTGCAGGTATCTCTGGTGCGATTGCTGTGATGCTTGGTGCCTTCGCGGCTCACGGGTTGAAAGCTATCTTGCCAGAATATCTGCTAGGCGTGTTTGAGACGGGTGTTCAGTATCAGTTTATCCATACTTTAGCGATATTGGCGTGTGGCGCTCTGCTGCAGATGAAACTTGGCGCTAAATCACAAAAATATTTTTTCATTGCGGCAATTTGCTTTATCATCGGCATCCTTTGTTTTAGTGGCAGCCTTTATGGCTTGGCACTGACAGGAATAAAATGGTTTGGCCCTATCACTCCGTTTGGTGGTCTACTATTTATCATTGGTTGGGGAGTCTTCTCCTTCGCTGCTTTGAATATAAAAGAGGTAACTCAGTGAAACACGTACTACTTTATTGTCGCTCTGGTTTTGAAAAAGAATGTGCTGGCGAAATTCAAGACAAGGCAACACAACTGGAAGTGTTTGGTTTTCCTCGCTTAAAGAACAATACAGGCTTTGTATTGTTTGAATGTTATCAAGCAGGCGAAGCCGATAAATTGGTTAAAGAGATCGACTTCCAATCGCTGATCTTTGCTCGTCAAATGATAGCGGTAGCAGCTGAAATCAAAGATCTGCCGACTGATGATCGTATCTCTCCAATTCTTGAGGCGCTTTCTGAGAAAGAAGGTTTCCCACGTTGTGGCGATATCCGTATTGAAACGCCAGACACCAATGAAGCGAAAGAGCTTTTGAAGTTCTGCCGTAAGTTTACCGTGCCAATGCGTCAAGCTATGCGTGGTAAAGGTCTGATGACAGCGAAAGACAATGTTAAGAAGCCTGTGCTTCACTTATGTTTTATCGCTCCGGGTCATTGCTTGGTGGGTTACTCTTACCCAACTAACAACTCACAGTTCTTTATGGGCATTCCTCGTTTGAAGTTCCCATCAGATGCGCCAAGCCGTTCTACATTGAAGCTAGAAGAAGCGTTCCACGTATTCATCCCTCGTGATGAGTGGGATGAGCGTCTTGCTCCAGGTATGTGGGGCGTAGATTTAGGTGCGTGTCCAGGTGGTTGGACTTACCAACTGGTTAAGCGTTCTATGTTCGTTCACTGTGTTGACAACGGCATGATGGCAGACAGCCTAATGGAAACGGGTCAAATCAAGCACCATATGGTAGATGGCTTTAAATTTGAACCTGATCGTAAGAACGTAACTTGGATTATCTGTGACATGGTTGAGAAACCAGCTCGTGTTGCTCACTTAATGGGTGAGTGGATCATCAAAGGCTGGGCGAAAGAAGCATTGTTCAACCTTAAACTGCCAATGAAAGGCCGTTACGATGAAGTACTGCAGGATATCGAGAACCTGAAACAGTTCCTGATTGATAACAAAGTTAAATTCAAGATGCAGGCGAAGCACCTTTACCACGATCGCGAAGAGATCACGGTTCATATTCAGTCGCTTTCGAATATCTCACCGTACTAATATTTACATTAGTGTGTCAGTGATAAAGAAAATGCTCCTTTAAGGGGCATTTTTTGTATCTGCAGTTTGGTTATGTGAACGGTGACGTTTTTGGCAAACGGTTTGGCTATCGTCGCCGATTTGTAATTAACTTCAGCGATTGAAGCCTAAAAAAGCCGTAAGAGATCGAGACTTACGGCTACCTAATTCAGGGATGATACGAAGAAGGGTTTATTTAATAATTCAGCGGCAAAACTAGTCAGTTTTACAACAAGAACATCTTAGCCAAAAGTGATTTTATTAAAAGTAAGTGAATGTAAGTAAAGAATGTAAATGATAAGAATTATCATTCAAAGTGTGTAATATTCACGCCTCCTTACTTGATTCTATAAACTATAAAAACACAATATGAAACTTAAAGCATTATCAGTGGCCGTTACGGTTGCCTTGACTTCATTTACTGCCCTTGCTGCAGACGAAACAGAAACCGTTGTCGTTATCGGTTCCGCTCTTGATCAACTTGTTCAGACAGAAATTAATTCAGATATCCTTGAAAAGAAACAAGCATCGGATATCAAAGATGTTCTGAACACCATGCCTAGCGTAACGGTAGACGGAAACGCACGTTACTCACGTAAAGTCTATGTACGTGGTATGGAAGACAAATTTGCTGTTGTGACCATTGATGGTGCTCGTCAAGAAGGTCAGCTATTTCACCACTCGGGCGATCAGGCGATTGACCCTGCGATGCTCAAGCGTGCTGAAATTGAACTCGGCGGTAACTCAGCACTTTCGGGTTCTGGTGCGATTAACGGTTCATTTAGCTACGAAACCAAAGATCCTAGCGATCTTCTTAAGCCGGGCGAAAGTGTCGGTGCACGAGTAAAAACGAGCTATCAAACGGCTTATGAGCGTTTCGCAACCAATGTCAATGTCGCTGTGTATGCAAAAGTGAACGACAAGCTACAGTTTATGGGGATTGCAAACTACTCAGAAGATGGTGATCTGCACATTCCAGATCAGGAAGCTGTAACGTCCAAGCAGGGCGAGCTTAAATCTGGTATGGCTAAGGTTGTTTTCATTCCGAACGATGCCAATGAATTTAAACTGACCTTCAACCGTTACAACGATGGCGGTAAGCGTCAACTTTCTGGTGAGAAGGCAGGTGCACTGTATGCTGATGATGAACACAACTACCACTCACTAAATCGCGATACAGTGACTCTGCAACATGAATACGATGCGGGTAGTGATCTGGTACATATGAAAACCAATGTTTACTACAACCGTCAGTACATGGAGCGTGATGCGCTAGTTGATACTGCTTGGGACAAAGACGCGAACGGCAACTGGATTAAAGACGGTAAAATTGCTATTCCAGATCGTGAATACAACGTGACAACCATCGGTGGTGACATTCGTAACATTTCTTGGGTTGGTGAGCATGAGCTTACTTACGGTCTTGATGGTTACAAAGCTGAACAATGGATTGATGCTGGCGATGGTGTTTACCAAAGCGGTTCAAAGCAAGGCGAAACTAAGAAGTACGGCATGGATGGCGGCACGGTTACCGCTTACGGCCTTTACGTGCAAGATATGTATGAGTTCAGCGATTTCCGCTTAACCACGGGTCTGCGTTACGACGTTCACAAGTTGGGCGGTGTTTACACGGGTGATTTTGATCAGCTGTCTCCAAAGTTCAAGGGTGAATATCAAACTACGGATAACTTAAAACTTCGTGTTGGTTACGGTCGTCTGTTTAAAGGTGCATCACTACCAGAAACGCTAACGATGAAAGCAGCACCTGATGTTGACCAGTCTGATACCAAGGCGATGACGGGTAACAACTATGAAGCGGGCTTTGATTACGAACTGACAAGCTTACTTGCGGCTGATTACGCTATCTTAGGTTTTACGGCTTACACCTACAACCTTGATAATCAAATGCATCCAACCAAGAACAACTCAACATTAGCTAACCAGTATGATGTTGAAGTGTGGGGTGTTGAAACGGTATTAAGCTATGAGTTAGATGCGTTAAGTGTTTACGCTAACCATTCGTACTCAGATGGCGAGCAAAAGAGCCTGAAAAATGGCAAGACAAGCCACATGAATAAAACCGGTATTCATAACTTTAAGGCTGGTTTTAACTACAGCATAAACAGTGAGTTTGTGTTTGGTTGGGATTCACGTTTTGTACCGGGTAATGATTACACGGATGAAGATGGTGATGAAATTAAACGCGCAGGTTTCGCAACGCATAACATCTGGGCGGCTTACACACCTACGTTTGCTAAAGATCTAGAAGTGAATCTTGGTGTCGATAACCTACTTGATAAGAAGTACGCAGAGCATACTGGCTTTGGTATCTCTTGGGGCTCAGATAAGTACACCAGCTACGAAGCGGGTCGTAACTTTAAAGCTTCTATCGCTTATAGCTTCTAATTTGCTCTTAGCTGAAAGTCACTCTAGAAATAGAGAGTTATCAGTATAAGTGAAATGTTTCGCATTAAAATGAAACAACAAAAAGCCTTAGTTTAGACTAAGGCTTTTCTGCTTTCTAATGGATTGATCTATAAGCGATCTATTTCTAACGGTTAGCTTTTAGCGATTGAGCTTGTAACGTCGAATTAAGACACCGCTTCGTAGCGAATATCTTGCAGATTGAAGCCCAAATCGATGTCTGTTTTGAGTGCTGAAACGAGCTTGCATACGCGAGCCGATTCAATATGCTCATCGAATTTCTTGCGATACTTTTTCGGTAAGTCTTCAGCTAGGAATGCCGTCTCTATATCTGGATACGTGGTTAATATCTCTTTGGCCGCTTTTGGTCCAACTCCAGGAATCCCCGGTACTTGGCTTGAGCTGACGCCCGTTAATCCCCAGTAATCTGCGAGCTGTTCAGGTTTTACGCCAAATTCCGCTTCGATAAAGGGTTTATCTAACCAACGGTGCTGAAAGTAATCACGGATCTGTAGCGTTGGTGATAACAGTTGGCAGTAGCCCTTATCCGTCGAGATGATGGTGACCGTTTCTCCGTGATCGGCCACTTTCTTAGCGAGCGTAGCGACTAGATCATCCGCTTCATCACCATCAGATAGCAGTGAATCAATCCCTAATTCCCACCAAGCTTGTTGGATAGCATCAAGGCCTTTCATTAATGGTTCAGGCATCGGCTTGCGGTTTTGCTTGTAGGCAGGAAGGATTTCAGCGCGCCAGCCTCGATCTTGTAAATGATGATCAAATACTGCAATGATATGGGTTGGCTTTGATTCTTTTAGGATGCGATTAAGAGTACGAGCAGTAGTGGTGATGGTTCTTGCAATATCGGTTGGGTCCGGCTGAACAGAGTGAACGCGTCGGATGAGATTCAAAGCATCGATAATAACAAGATGGATAGACATAAGTTTCCACTAAATAGGCAATAAATAAGGGGCTGCTAGCCCCTTATAGTAACGTATCACTTGGTGAGTTGAAACGTTGGCGACGTAAACGTCATGACTTGTTTAGCTTTATGCTTATGGCCTGTTATCAATCACTTGTCGTTATTCGCTGCTAGGCATAATTTTATAGCAAGGAACGTAGTCAGTGCCACCCGGCAGTTTCATGCGATGTTGTTCAACAAAGTCATTCAGCACTTGGTCCATTTTGGTCATCAGCTCTTTGTCGCCATCAATCAGGAATGGGCCGTGTTTCTCTATCTCTAGAATACCTTCGGCTTTGACGTTACCGGCCACAATGCCAGAAAACGCTTTGCGTAAATTAGCCGCAAGGCTTTCTGTTTTCTGGTCCATATGAAGATCAAGTGCCGCCATAGACTCATGTGTCGGATCGAAGGGCAGTTGGAACTCAGGCTCAATATGCAGTGACCAGTTATAGCTATAAGCATCGCCGGTCTCTTTACGGTGAGAGCGTACATCTGGCATCGCTTGTTTCATGATTTTCGCAGCGCGTGCTGGATCATCAATTACGATTTCGTAGTGTTTCTGAGCCTCTTCCCCGAGGGTTTCACCGATGAACTTATCGATAGAGCGGAAGTAAGCTTCACTCTCTTTTGAACCCGTTAATACAATCGGCATGGGTTGGTCGACGTTATTTGGGTGCATCATGATCCCTAAGATATACAGCAACTCTTCAGCCGTACCGGGGCCACCAGGGAAAATAATGATGCCATGCGCCATACGAACGAATGCCTCAAGACGCTTCTCGATATCTGGCATGATCACCAGTTCGTTCACTATCGGATTTGGTGGCTCTGCAGCAATGATTGAAGGCTCGGTAAGCCCCAAGTAACGATGATCAGTATAGCGCTGCTTAGCGTGACCAATCGCCGCGCCTTTCATTGGCCCTTCCATTGCACCTGGTCCACACCCTGTACAGATGTTGAGTTCACGTAGGCCAAGTTCATTACCTACTTCACGAGTATATTGGTATTCAGTGGCGTTAATTGAGTGGCCACCCCAACACACGATCAGGTTAGGTTCGATGCCCGGCGTAAGTGCGCCTGCATTTCTCAAAATACCAAATACGAGGTTGGTAATATGAGTGGCATTAGTCAGGTTGAGTCTTTGATTGTCTGCAAGATGCATGTTGACATAGACAATGTCACGCAGCACTGAGAATAGGTGCTCTTGGATACCCTTGATGATTTCACCATCGACAAAGGCATGCTCTGGTGGGTTGCTCAGTTCGAGCTTGATACCACGCTCACGTCGCACGACTTCAACATCAAACGATTGATACTTGTCGAGTAACTCTTTGGAGTTGTCGGTGTGGCTTCCCGAGTTAAGTACCGCTAACGTACAGTTACGATACAGTTGGTACAGATCACTAGACGCGGTTTTCTTAAGACGCTCAACTTCAAGTTGAGAGAGTAAATCCATGCTACCGGCAGGGCTGATATGAGTGATCATAGTGCCTCCTTGTTGAAAAGAGCAGGGGGACGTTGAAGTGACCCTCTGGCTCGAGAGTGAGAAGCAAACGTTGAAAGTGTTTGGTTAAAGGTGAGAGAGTTAACCAGACGAAACGGTTACGACAGCGTTGCTTAATGGATTATATAATCTTGCTTAACAATCTATATGCAGGTGCTTAACTGTATATACATGGGTGCTTAATAGCAGATGTATAGATGCTTAAGAGCTAATATAAAATAAATTAAGAGCGTATATACAGCATTGCTTGCCAAGAATGCTTGTTAAGCGAATGTTAATCATTAGCTTAGCAAACATTGAGGGAAATGGTATGTGATAAGTATTTGAAAAAATGAAATAAATTAAATCTAAGGCTGGCTTAGTTCCAAACAAGTTGGTTGGTACCGCGTTGCTTTGCTTTGTTTAGCGTCTTATTAAGTCTCTCTAATACCTCTTCAGGCGTATCAGACTCTTTAAACTGAGTACTTGCCGCACACAAGGTAATCGTGATTTGTTGGTCACGGAACTTAAAGGGTAGGCGGCTTACTTGAGCTTGGATGTTTTGAATTACCTGGTGGCAATATTCATCGGTTTGTTCTGGCAACAGCAAGACAAACTCTTCTCCAGAAAAGCGAGCCACGGTATCGGTTGTGCCTGCTTCTTTAGTAATTGTTCTCGCGATGATTTTAAGTGCCTTATCACCCGCGGTATAACCAAAGCTGTCGTTGATGGCTTTGAAGTTGTCTATGTCGAGTAGCACTACGCGCAGTGAGTGTTGTGCACGAATCCAACGGCGATACTCAAGCTCTAAGCGATCAGTAAAGGCGGTGCGATTGTAAACTTTAGTGAGCGGGTCAAGTAGCATACGCTGAGCCTGATCTTCTAAGCGCTTGCGGTAATCTTGGGTGACTTCATAGAGTGAATCTAACTGAGTCTTCCCATAACTCATTCTCTCTATTAGAGCTTGTTCTTTCTGTTCTGCGTGATTCAGTCTTTCTGAAAGAGAGGCGATTTCAGTGAGTAGCGGATTAATCGTTCGCTTTAAACTATCAATTTCCTTCGCTTTCTCTACAGAGTTCTGGCTCTTAATGACAAGTTCACTTAACTCAGAGTTAAGGCCTTGGCGGTGCTCAAAGTAACTTTGGCTCTGATCGGCATTTTGGTCTGCCGTTTTGATACTGGAGGCCAGCGAAGAGTTTAGCTGATCGATAAATTGTTCAGACTTCTTACGCTCTAGGTTGGTGCCTTCAATTACTAGTTTGAGGATCTGAAGTGTCAGCTCAAGCAGATTTTGTGTGGAAACACCCAGTAGCAGTTTCGCTCGAATATCGGTAAGCAAATCACCCGATTCACCCTCGAAATCGAGTTCAGTGATCAGATGTTGTAATTCGTTTGATAGGTCGGAAAGGAGTTCTTGTTCCGGAGAATGCGTAACGTCGGCAAAATGAGTGCGTGAGTTATTCGCCATAATCTTAATGGCACGCTCATAAATACCGAGAAGTTTCATGGCATGGTCGACTTTCTGACTGCCATTGCATTCGGAGAAGCTAAGTAAGTTTCGTAGGTCGCGTTTAAGCTGTGCTGGAAGGCCTGTTATGCGTTGCAGCGTTTCCCCACTGTGCTTAATGCTATCGTCCAGATATCCGTTCTGTTTATCCATAGCCAACGTTTTCTGCTTAAGCATCCTTTCTAATACTGCCAGCTTTGGGATCATCGAGCTAATGTCTTTTTGCTTTTCTAGCTCTTCCCGAAGGGCAATGAGGTTTTCATCTAAATGGCTGTTACTGCCAACACATGCGTCACTTAAAGATGTGACGATACGCTTTAGAACTTTTTGTTCTCTAATAAATTTGAACGAGGTGTCTCTTTGCGTCAAACGGACCTGCTCCAACTGAAGTTTCAGCTGGTGGAGTTGCGCCTGAATGTCTTTTTCAAGAATGCCCATAGATGTATTAATTAGCGCCGCGTAGACCGAGCTCGATCATTTTGATGAAATTCCGTTGCATCGATAATAACAAAACTAAAAATAAGGTCACGGCTTGCCGCTCTTAACCGCTCGCAAATCAGTCATCTTTTAGCATTTTTTTGATGTTGTCCTCATTCTGGTATGACGATTGTATCTTTATTAACCCTTGATTAATCGCATGTTTACACGCTTCTCTTATGTTACCAGTTGCAAGGCTCGCTGCGGGCGCATTATCGATAGCTTTTAAATATACCCATTGGCTGCTGCGCTCTTTGAGACTGATCTCACGCGCTAGATTAGTCGACATCAATAAGACGTCGAGCAGTTCTTGGTCGTTAATTGCAGTGTAAGCACGTGGCAGGAACGGGTAGTCAGCGATGCCCATACGGACTGTTCGGTTGATGTTTCGCTCGGGTTCGAAGTTATTAACCCAAGATTGAATCTTTCTGAACAGGGCTTCAGGTGATAAATCACGGTCAGCGTTGGGCTCGATATAAAGCAGGTTCGCATCCGAGAAATGGTAGACACGAGCTGGGCCTTCAAGCTTAGATTTGAGGAATTCACCAAAAGCATCTTCGAGTTCTAGGCCTGCTTTGTAACCGTTCTGCGTGTACATATTACGTAGGAAAGGTAAGTCAATCATCACGAAGCGTAAACGGTCGTTGAGCGGTTCATGAATCAATTCACCAAGCTGCCACTGCTCAAAGGTTTGGCTGGTTTGTTCCAATGAATTTGAGAGTTTCGCATTCAGCATTCTTAGATTAGGAAGCTTAGAACGCGAATGCGTAAAGAGGTCGGTACGCAGTGAATCGACCTCTTTGGCTAAGGTTTGAATGAGGTAGCCTCGGCGCAGCACAAAGAAGAATAAGACAATGCTGAACAAGAATAGGGCAAACGAAATCTTTTGGAACTTACGATGTTCTAGTTTGTATTTCTCTAGCTCTTGCTCTTGGCCTGCATAGTGCAGGGTTTGTTCGGCAAACTCTTTTTGTTGGCGGAATGCGTCTTCCCCAACACGGTTGAGTTTTTGCTGCTCTAAAGAGACAAGGCTGTTGTATTGCTTGAGATTTGCCAATGCTTGCTGTGGACGACCTGCCTGTTCATAACCCAAAGAAAGTAAATAGTATGAGCGTTGCGACAGGCGCATATTTTCTACCTGACGCGATATCTCAAGTGCACGTGTCGCATGCTTGATCACATCTTCGCTCTCTTGCAGGTGGTAAGCCAATCCTGCTGATAATAGCGCAGCACGACCTTCCAGTTTTGGAATGTCGGTGTACTCAAGCAGTTCAAGGGCACGGGTTAAGTACTGCTCAGCTAGAGGGTAGTTATAGAGGCGTAAGTAAGTTGCCGATAGACTTAGACGAATATCGATGACTTGGTGGATATCTCTGTCGGTACTTTCGTGGTCAAGGACGTTGAAAAAATGCACAAGAGCAAGGTTATATTTACCTTGTAAGAAGTACACATCACCCATCTTTTTAAGTACTTGAGCTAATATGGGAGAGTTTTCAAAGTTATCGTAAAAATCAGCAGCTTGAGATAGATGTTCTAATGCCTTGTCTAAGACTTGGCGCTCAAAGAAAAGCTGTGCAAGCAGGCGATTGACCTTAGCTAAGCGTGAACTCAGGTTACCTTCTACTGATTTCCAGTAGCCATACAACAACTCAGAGAGTGCGTGGTTGTACTCTTTATGGGTTAGATAAAATTCACCGACCGAGATGTGGTAGTCGATGGTAACTTTTTCTGAGTAACGCTGATCGAGGTAGGTTTTCGCTTCTTGGTAGAACTTCTCGGCTTCGTCGACCTTATTGTCATAAGAGGCGATATCAGCTTTCAGCATGATCAAACGATAGGTAATACCTTCTGTTAAACGTAAGGTTTTATTCACCGATTCTAGGTTTGCTTCAATACTTGTCAGCTCTGCTGTTGCTGTGGCTGACTTTCTGTCACTCAGCCAAAGTAAGCGAACTTTTAGGATCTGAAGGTCCAACTTTAAGTAATTAAGCTTATAGGTTTTTGCGAGCTCAGAGGCTTTGTCGATGTTTTTAATCGCAATACGAATGTTGCCTAGGTTGTATTCCGCCTTGGCTAAGATTTTATACGCATCGATACTGCTGTTTGGCGTTCTAATTGAAGAGTCTGTCTCTTCGCGAGAAATCGCTGAAGGGCTTTTCTCACGTTGATCCGAAAGGACACGCAGCGTTAGGTAACTGTTGGCCATTTGTTTTGCTTGGCTCGGCTCAATCTCTACAAGGTTGTTAGCCTCGTTGAGTAGCGCCGACGAATAAACCGACGCATTGACCGATGTGCTTAAGCTTAAAATAAATAGACTAACAACGTATAACCAACGCATTTCAATGTCCCTTTAAAGATTTGGTAGGTTCAAATAAGTGTGGGCGGTTCACGCCGACTATTGGCGAGCCATACGCTTATTGTGGCTTGGTCTATCTTGCTCTGTTGAACGGTATGGATTGATATCCAGACCACCACGACGCGTGTAACGTGCAAACACGGTTAGCTTCGATGGCGCACAGTATTTCATGATATCAGTGAAGATGCGCTCAACACATTGTTCGTGGAATTCATTGTGCTCACGGAAAGAAACTAAATAGCGTAGCAGAGCTTCACGGTCAATTTGCTTGCCTGAATATGCGATCTCAACGCTGCCCCAATCCGGTTGGTTGGTGATCAAGCAGTTCGACTTCAATAAGTGGCTATGCAGAGTTTCTTCTACTTCTTGTTCGCCAGCAGCACCTTCAAGCAGTGACGCTTCAAAATCATAGCTGGTGATTTGGATATCTTGGTTGTCGATACAGTCACCTTCCATCGTCACGATAGGTTGGTTAGTGTAGTCGGTTACTGAGTTTACATTCACAATCACAGGTTCGCCTGCACATGCAGACAAATCTTGGGTCAGGCGCTCAGTGACTTGAGCCCAGTTTTCAAATTGAGTCTGGTTATAGCTGTTTAGGTACAGTTTGAAAGATTTTGATTCAATTAAATTTTGGCTGGTGGCTGGGATGAAAACTTCACCCACCGCTACTTGTGGTAGGCCGTTGATGTTTAGCCACGAAAGCTCGTACATCGTCCAAATATCATGACCAACAAAAGGCAGCTCGCCGTTTAGCGCAAGATCATCGCGATTAAGGCTACGAGGCACTGGTTGCAATAAACTTGCATCGTATTGGTTAGAGTACTCAGTTTTTTGGCCAAGGGTTAAACCCGCTAGCTCTTTTGCGTCAGAATATTTGCTCATACTTTCGTTTCAAATTCGATTAGAATGGGGTCGATTTTACTGAATCCCCCTTACCCTGTCATTAAGTCATCGCTTAATAGGTGCTGAAAGGGCTCGGATTCTATTCATTATTTTGTGTTTAGGAGATTTTCATGACTCAACGTGCTCAAGACGCACTACTTTCTTTTAGTCAGCGATACGTTGACGCGTGGCAGCAGCAACACCAAAGCTTACCTCGTAATGAGGAGTTGGTGGACATCGTATCGCCATGCGTAGAAGAAAAGAGTGGCGACGCCGTGTTGTGGAAGCACTATCCACGTGAGCAATTCGCGGATTTCACCAACGTTGAAACCGGTATTGAGTTGACTCTGCATGGAGACATTAAGACTTTCTACGGTGCACAATTCAGCGCAGATATGAACGCGACCTTCGATGGTAACGAATTGACTCTGTTACAGATTTGGAGTGATGAAGACTTCGAATGCCTGCAAGAAAACATTTTAGGTCACCTAGTCACTCAGCGTCGTTTAAAGCTAAAACCAACGGTTTTCATTGCCGCGACCGATGCAGAGCTTGATGTTATCTCTATCTGTAATCTGACGGGTAACGTGATCCTAGAGCGCTTAGGCACCAAAAATCGTGATGTACTAGCCGAGACATTGGCAGAATTTTTAGAAAAGCTACAACCAGCGGTATAAATAGATGTACGTACTAGAGCTTCAATTTGAGTGTTTTGATAACACAACGGTCAGCGCTGTCGATAAAGCAGTTAATGGCTTGATGGATGCACTTCGTTACAACGGACAAGTGCTAGGCCGTGAGTTTCCAATCGTGATGGGCGACGGCGAATTCTATGTTCGCGTTGTGTGCCCCGAACAAGACAGCTTACACCCACGTAATCATTCAGATTTCGTAAAGGTCTGTTTTGAACGCTTATCAGCGGCGAGTTTATTAGCGCCTAAGATGCGTCTGCTTGGTCGAGATCTGAACTCAGAAGAAGTGGCAGAAGATGAAACGCCAAGCTGGCAGGTGTTATACACGACATTCGTGCATACCTGTTCGCCGTTGCGTAGTGGCGATAGCTTGCTACCAATCCCTTTGTATCGCAATCCTCCTACATTCAATGGTGACCATAAAGCCGTGTTGAAATGGCAGACTGAATGGCAAGCCTGTGATGAAGTACAAATGGGCGGGGGTTGCCGTGCTGAACATGCAACGCTGACCGAGATTAGCGATACCAAAAGCGTATTGTTCAAACGCGGCTGGGGCTTGAGAGGGCGCATTGAGTACCTCACTAAGATCCCAACGTATTACTACTTATACCGTGTGGGCGGCATTAGCTTAAAAGCTGAAAAAGAGCGTAAATGCCCACAATGTGGTGGCGAATGGCTGCTTGATGCGCCTATTCACGATATTTTCTATTTCAAGTGTGATGACTGTCGATTGGTGTCAAACATCTCTTGGGATCACCTGAAGTAACCCTTCTGTGGTTATTTAAACGTCGTATTTTAGATATCGGAGTATTGCTTAAGTGCTCCGATATCGATTTCCCCTTTATATCAATCGTTTATCATCTTGTTTTCCTACTCGATTTCGCGACTCACAAGCTATCTTTTCCCAATCTTTATTACTCTCCAATTGTTCGCTACTGTTCCCCCCAATCCAATTGTTCGCTACTGTTCCCCCCAAGTAGGTACAGAACGTGATATTCCCCTCTTTCTGTAGCTCCAACGTATTCATAGAAATAATCCAACACCCATCAACTTTTAGTTACCTCAATAGTTAGCCTGATCACAATAATCAATCAGTTCTCTTTCAATTTATATTCTTCTCAATATAAATGGGATCGATCCCATGGGAGTGTTCCCATTTATAAAAACAACCTGATTCTAGATCTGAAAGGAATGGACGATGAAACTGTTACCTATTGCTGCTGCACTCTCTACTGCTTTACTTGCCCCTAATTTATACGCTGATGAAACCACGCCATTGGAGTTCAATGGTTACATGCGCGGAGGCGTTGGCCTGAGTAATGAAGGCGGCTCAAACAGCAAGTGGGAGGTGAGTAAAGTTGGCCGACTCGGCAACGAAAATGACCTGTATGGTGAGTTTGGTTTTAAGAAAGAGGTGTATGCAGAGGACGACGTTTCATTTTTAGTTGATTCCATGTTGTCGTACTGGCAAGGCCAAGATGAAAACGCGGCAGATAAAAGCGTTGATGTGGTGCAATTGAATGTTCAGGCTGTGGGGCTTTTTGAAGATAAGGACATTGGAATTTGGGCGGGTGAACGTTACTACCAGCGTCATGATGTGCACATCGTTGACAACTACTACTGGGATGTCAGTGGTATTGGTGCTGGTGTTGAACACATCAATATGGGCCCAGGTAAATTATCGGTAGCTTTGATTCAAGACACCGTTACGGGTGATGTATTTGATGGCAAAGAAACCACAGCCATGATTGCAGACGTGCGCTATGCCGGGATTCCACTGTGGAACAATGCGGATCTTGAGGTCGGTATTGATATGAACTTCGCCAATGAAAAACAAGGTCAAACGGTCGATGCGGATGACAGCGTAATGCTAACGGCAAGCTTGAATCAAAATCTTACAGGTGGCTTCAATAAAACGATTCTACAGGTTGCTAACTCTGGTTATGCCGAGCAGATGACAACCTTTGGTACCGGTAAGGGCATCGTACGTGATGCAAACAATAATGACGCCGAGGGCTTCCGATTGATTAACTGGGGCGTGCTTGCGATTGGCGAGAACATCGAGTTTGGCCACACTGTTCGTTATGCTGCATCAACCGGTGTTGGCGCCAATAACAGTGATGATGATTCTTTCAGTGCGGTAATTCGCCCGCTTTACAAGTGGGACAAGCGTATGCGTACCATTCTTGAAATTGGTGGCTTTGTTGAAACTATCGATAACAAAGATGGGGCGGGTGGTAAATTCACAATTGCTCAGGCCTGGGTTCCACAAGTGGGTTTCTGGTCTCGTCCTGAATTCCGTATCTTTGCGACTTACCTAAACGATGCTGAAAACGACAATGCTTTCGGTGAAGGTAAAAACAGTGAAATGAGTGTTGGTATGCAAGTGGAAGCTTGGTGGTAAGTCGAACTTTCTTGTAAATTCTAACCAATAAAAAGGGGCTGACGTTATGTCAGCCCCTTCGGGTATCTATACAGTGCTGTCGTTTAGTTGATTACCAACCTTTAACTACGCCACCTTGGAAGATATCAGAAGCTGCGTTGTACACTTCTTCAGTTTGGTAAGCTTTTACGAAGTTCTGTACATTTTCAGCGTTTAGATTTTCTTCACGAGAAACGATTAGGTTTACATATGGAGAGTCTTTGTCTTCAACGAAGATGCCGTCTTTTTGCGGAGTCAGGTTGATAGAGCTCGCGTAAGTTGTGTTGATGATAGACAGTGCAACATCATCAAGAGAACGTGGCAGTTGAGCTGCGTCTAGTTCAACAATCGTTAGGTTCTTAGGGTTACCCACAATGTCACGAACGGTTGCTAGAAGACCAGCGCCTTCACGAAGTTCAAGTAGACCTTGTTGCTCAAGAAGAAGTAGAGAGCGACCTAGGTTTGTAGGGTCGTTTGGTACTGCAATACGAGCGCCGTCTTGGATTTCATCTACAGATTTCACTTCTTTAGAGTAACCTGCAATTGGGTAAACAAACGTGTTACCAGCGATTGTTAGCTTGTAACCACGGTCAGCCACTTGCTGATCTAGGTACGGTGCGTGTTGGAATGCATTGATATCGATAGAACCGTCATCTAGAGCTGCGTTTGGTGTTACGTAATCTGTGAACGTCACTAACTCAACATCTAGGCCGTACTGCTCTTTTGCTACTTTAGCCGCTACTTCTGCAACTTGTGCTTCAGCACCTGCCATTACGCCAACTTTGATTTTAGAAGTATCCACTTCTTTCTCGCCACAACCTGCTAGTACTAGCGCTGAAGCTGCCGCTGCGATAGTCAGTAAACCTTTAAGGCTAAATTTCATAATAATCTCCTTTTAATAAATCTATTGAATTTGGTTCAGACGACTCTTGTCTTAGATAGTTTGCGTTTTAACGCTGAGTCTTTATCTGTGGTCAACGCGGCGAACCAATGAATCACCGATTGATTGAATAATTTGTACCAGCACAATCAACATTACTACTGTCACAGCCATGATGGTCACATCGTAGCGGTGGAATCCGTAACGAATCGCGACATCACCTAGGCCACCGCCGCCTACAGTTCCGGCCATTGCTGAGTAGCTCACCAGAGTCACTAACGTAATCGTTACTGAGTTGATGATAGTCGGAAGTGCTTCAGGAAGCAGAACCTTATTGATGATTTGTGTTGGTGTTGCGCCCATTGATTGAGCTGCTTCTACTAGACCTGTTGGTACTTCAAGTAGCGCACTTTCGATAAGTCGAGCCACGAATGGGATAGCGCCAATCGTTAGTGGAACAATCGCTGCGGTTGTACCGATGAAGGTACCAATCAACATCTTAGTCAGTGGGATGATTGCAACCATCAGTACTAAGAAGGGCACTGAACGGCCTACGTTGACAACCGCACCAAGAATTTTGTTTAGTTTGGTGTTCTCTAACAGACCACCTTTTTTAGTCGTGTGTAGAATCACGCCTAATGGGATTCCGACAGCGAAACCAACGATGCCTGCAACAGCAACCATGTAAAGAGTTTCACCTGTTGCGCCTAATAGAAGGTTACCGTTAAGGCTGATCCAGTCAGCAATCTCGTTGAAACTAAAGGACATAGCCAAGCACCTCTACTTTTACATTGTTGTCGCGTAGGAATTGGATAGCAGCATTATCATCTGCTTCATTACCGAACAATTCAGCAACCATCATGCCGAACTTCACGCCGCCGGCGTAATCAAGGTCAGAGCTTAAGATGCTAACGTCGATGTTGAATTTGCGTGCGATTTGCGTCATCAACGGAGCATCGACCGTTGCACCTGTAAACTCAAGGCGTACCAGTGGATAGCTGCTGTTTACGCGAGTATCTTGCAAACGTGCTTGGTAATCTTCAGGAATCGTTAGATCGAGCGTTGAACGAATGAACTGATGTGCCAGCTCTGTTTTAGGGTGTGCGAATATTTCACCCACAGTGCCTTTCTCTACTAGCTCACCATCACCAATGATCGCGACTTCGTGACAGATGCTTTTAACCACATCCATTTCATGAGTAATCAGTAGGATAGTGATACTCAACTTACGGTTAATTTCGCGTAGCAGCTCAAGAATAGATTGAGTTGTTGCTGGATCCAGCGCACTGGTCGCTTCATCACATAGCAGTACTTTTGGGTCTGACGCTAGCGCACGAGCAATCGCGACGCGCTGCTTTTGACCACCACTTAAGTTCGCAGGGTAGGTATCACGCTTATCCGATAGACCAACAAGCTCAAGTAGTTCACTCACTTTCGCTTCAATCGCAGCTTTATCTCTACCAGCAAGCTCTAAAGGCAGTGCTACGTTGTTAAATACAGTACGAGAAGACAGCAGATTGAAGTGTTGGAAGATCATGCCGATGTTACGGCGAGCTTCGCTGAGTTCTGATTTGCTGAGTTTTGTCAGGTCAATACCGTCAACAATAACTTCACCTGAGGTCGGGGCTTCCAACATATTTACACAACGGATCAGGGTACTTTTGCCTGCACCTGAAGAGCCGATAACTCCAAAGATTTGACCTTGAGGTATGTGAAGGTTGATATCGATTAAGGCATTGATTTCTTTAGTGCCTTGATAAAAAACCTTGTTGACTTGATTCACTTTAATCATAGAGAAACCCGTGCAGGTGGAACAGAATAATATGTCGATAGCTCGCTCGATTTACAGACGATGCTATGGTGTTCTATGATCTAAGTCAATAGATATTTTTACGTCTAGACGGCTAAACGTCGATTGTGTTGCTAAGGTAGAAACAAATCGTTAACGAACGCAAAACTAAATAGATAGTGATGAAGCAAATAAAGCGTGTAATAATTAATGATTAATAGAGAGTTGATAGAGAACTGAATTTTGTCTAAACCGGCTGTTTTTTTAGATCGTGATGGTGTGATTAACGTTGATCATGGCTACGTACATGATGAGCATGACTTTGAATACATCGATGGTGTGTTTGAAGCGGCAAAAGCGTTTAAAGATATGGGCTATTTATTGGTACTTGTGACCAACCAATCTGGTATAGCACGTGGCAAGTTTAGCGAAGATCGTTTTCTTTCTTTGACGCAGTGGATGGATTGGAACTTTGTCGATAATGGCGTTGAGTTAGATGGTATCTATTACTGTCCTCATCACCCTGAACACGGCATTGGCGACTACAAGCAAGATTGTGAATGTCGCAAGCCTAAACCTGGTATGTTCATTTCGGCGCGTGATTTTCTTAAAATTGATATGGCTAACTCTGTCATGATTGGCGATAAAGCTGAAGACATGATGGCCGCAGAAGCCGCTGGTGTTGGTACCAGAGTATTGGTGAGAACCGGTAAACCCGTGACAGAAAAGGGTGAGGCACTTGCCAGTGTCGTGCTAGATAGCATTAAAGATGTACCCGCTTTCCTGAAAGGCTGATACATTTTCCTATCGTTAACAGGCTTACTTATTTCGTGGGTTCTAACCAGTCAACTGGGGTGCTAACCCATAAATAAGATATCAGCGCCGTTAACTATATAAAGATGAGGAACGCAGTATGAAAGCATTGTTGGCAGCATCTCTATGTACGATAGCGTTAGTTGGGTGTTCTAAATCCGCGGCGCCTGATGGTGCAGTCTCGGACGATCAATTCGTGACTTATCAATGTGAGTCTGACGCTTCATTTAAGGTCGCTTACCTTGGTCATGAAAAAGCGGTATTACGTTTGCCAGATAATGAATATCGCCTAACTCAAATAGCGGCAGGTTCAGGAACGAAGTACATCTTAGATGATGGAACCTCTGAACTGATCAATAGCGTCACTTTACGCACTAAAGGTGACAACGCACGTCTAGAACTTGGTCGTGTCGTCTATAAAAATTGCCGAAAGTAAGTCATAGTTAACTTCTAGGATTTACAAACAGTTAAGTGAGGGGGTATGCCCTCGCTTTTTCCTCTCTTCCCTTTAACGTTAGACTTTTTATGAGCAAAAAACTCACTATTCTCGATATTGCTAAGCTGTCCGGTGTTGGTAAGTCAACCGTATCTCGCGTTCTGACCAATGATCCAAAAGTGAAACCTGAAACCCGTGAAAGGGTGGAAAGAGTAATTCAAGAATCTGGGTACTCGCCTTCAAAGTCTGCACAGTCTATGCGCGGTGGCAGTCAAAAAGTCATCGGCGTAATCATTTCTCGTCTGGACTCTCCTTCTGAAAACAAAGCGGTAAGTACGATGCTGGCCGAATTGTATCGAGCGGATTACGATGTGGTGATCATGGAAAGTCAGCTTGATAGAGAAAAAGCCAATGAGCATCTGCAGGTTCTCAAGCGTCGCAATGTAGACGGCATCATTGTATTCGGTTTTACTGACTGTGATATTCCTGCGATTGAAGCTTGGGAACACAAAGCGGTGGTGATTGCTCTGGATACCGAGAACGTGACGTCGATTAACTATGATAACCAACAGGTGATCAATAGTGCGTTAACGCATTTAGCAGATCAGGGGATCTCTGAGGTTGGCTTCATTGGCGTTGATCCTAGTGATAAATCAACCGGTGAACTGCGTCTTAAGGCTTATCTCGAGTGGTGTGAAAATACAGGTTCAATTGCGAACTATCGTACTGGTCAACTTCATCATGAAAGCGCTTATCAGTTGGTGGATGAGGTGCTTGCTCCTGCGACTCAAGCGATTGTCTGTGCGAGTGATACACTGGCTCTTGGCGTAATCAAACGTCTGCAAGAGTTACAACGTGAAGATGTGGTGGTGACTGGCGTTGGTGGCAATGATCTTCTCTCTTTCTTGTTCCCTCGAGTATTTAGCATTGATCCTGGATATCAATCTGCGGGGAAATTAGCCGCTAATCTATTGATCTCTCAGCTTTTAGGCAATGCAGAGATCTCTCATCACACTCAATCTCCTATTCTATAATCCACTCAATCAAGCGAAATTGAACCGCTTAGATTAAAATTAGAGTGTGATCTCTTTCAATTAATGGGACTGTTCCCATTTTAATTTATCATTCATGAGGGCATTATAATACCCGTAATTGGGAATGTTCCCATTAATCTAAATCGAGTGGTTATAGCTGCATGGTTTAGAAGAGTAATTGAATGAAACCAGGGTGGGGTAGTATGAGTAAGATAGCGAAGCAAGACGTTGCGCGTCTTATCGAGTTAGTCGGTGGCAAAGAGAATATTGCGAGTGTCAGCCATTGTCTGACTCGACTGCGTTTTGTATTGAACGATACGGAACAAGCGAACAAAGCAGAATTAGAGAAGCTTAAGCTGGTAAAAGGTTGCTTTACTAACGCAGGTCAATTCCAAGTGGTTATTGGCACCGAGGTTGATGAGGTGTACGCACTTCTGATTGAGCAAACCGGTAAAGATGCATCATCAAAAGATGAGGCGAAGTTGGCTGCTCGTCAAAACATGAATTTCCTTGAGCGTGGTATCTCCCATTTAGCCGAAATTTTTGTACCACTGCTGCCTGCCATTATTACTGGTGGTTTGATTCTTGGTTTCCGTAATGTGATTGGCGACATTCGCATGTTCGACGGCAAAACCTTGGTTGAGATCAGCCAGTTTTGGGCAACCGTTCATTCTTTCTTATGGTTGATTGGCGAAGCTATTTTCTTCTTCCTACCGGTTGGTGTGTGTTGGGCGACGGTTAAGAAACTCGGCGGAACGCCAATTCTGGGTATCACACTCGGTGTGACCTTGGTTTCTCCACAGTTGATGAACGCTTACATGATAGGTAAATCGGTGCCTGAGGTGTGGGACTTTGGTTTGTTCGTGATTGAGAAAGTCGGCTATCAAGCTCAGGTGATCCCTGCAATGTTAGCGGGTGTGGCTCTGGCTTTCATTGAGACCAACCTTAAGCGGATTGTTCCTTCTTATCTGTACCTGGTTGTCGTGCCATTTGTCTCGATCATCTTGTCTGTGATTCTAGCGCACGCTTTCATTGGCCCATTCGGTCGTATGTTAGGTGATGGTGTGGCATTCGCGGCTAAAGTGGCAATGACCGGCGACTTCGCCATTCTTGGTTCAGTGGTCTTTGGCTTCCTATACGCACCTTTGGTTATTACAGGTATTCACCACACAACCAACGCTGTGGATCTACAACTGATGCAAGACTTAGGTGGCACACCAATCTGGCCTTTGATTGCGCTATCAAACATTGCACAAGCTTCAGCGGTTGTCGGCATCATCATTTTGAGTAAGCGCGAAGGCGAACGAGACATCTCGGTACCAGCAGCAATCTCAGCGTACCTAGGTGTGACGGAACCAGCGATGTACGGCATCAACCTTAAATATAAATTCCCCATGTTGAGCGCAATGATAGGCAGTGCTGCGGCCGCCGCGATTTGTGGCAGCGCAGGGGTGATGGCGAATGGTATCGGTGTTGGCGGCTTGCCGGGTATCTTATCGATTCAACCGCAATATTGGTCGATTTACTTAGTCGCGATGCTGGTGGCGGTTGTACTGCCGATAACGTTGACATTGTTCTTCTATAAACGAGCACAGATGAAAGGCGAGCTAGAAACCGCCAACGCGTAATGCATTTAACAAGCGATGACTTCAGGTAAGTCATCGCTTTTTCTCTTATTTATAGCTTTTTCTTTTAGTTATAACGGCTATTCGACCATGATTCACATGGTGATTTTTATTTTATATTTTCTGGTAAGTGAGTGTTAGAGATGGCGATGACTGAACATGATGAAAGCTGGTGGAAAACCGCAACCATCTATCAAATCTACCCAAAGAGCTTTTGTGACAGTGGCAGTAAAGGTACTGGCGATATCAAAGGGATCATTTCGAAACTGGATTACCTCAAAAACTTGAGCGTGGATGCGATTTGGCTAACCCCTGTTTACGCATCTCCTATGATCGATAATGGCTACGATATTTCAGACTACTACGCGATTAACCCTCAATTCGGCACCATGGAAGACTTCGACTTGTTACTGTCTGAAGCGCATCAACGTGGCATCCGTATCGTGATGGATATCGTGGTAAACCATACTTCGACAGAGCATGCATGGTTTCAGTCTGCACTGGGTGACAAAAACAGCCCATACCGTGATTATTACATCTGGAAAGACCCAGTAAACGGTCAAGCACCAACCAACTGGCAGTCTAAGTTCGGTGGTAATGCATGGGAAATGGATGAAGCCACTGGTCAGTATTTCTTACATCTATTTGCGAAAGAACAGGCCGACCTCAATTGGGAGAACCCGGTTGTACGTGAAGAAGTGAAAGACGTTATCAGCTTCTGGGCTGAAAAGGGCGTCGATGGTTTCCGCCTTGATGTCATTAACCTGATTTCGAAGCAGCAAGACTTCCCTAATGATGATATTGGCGATGGTCGTCGTTTCTATACCGATGGCCCGCGCGTACATGAATACCTAAAAGAGATCAGCGAAGCGGTATTCCAGAAGTACGGTAGCGTGACTGTAGGCGAGATGTCTTCAACCACGTTGGAGCATTGTCAGCAATATTCAAACGTTGATAACAGCGAGCTATCGATGGTGTTTAACTTCCACCACCTTAAGGTCGATTACACCAATGGTGAGAAGTGGACTAATGCTCCGTTTGACTTCTTACAGCTCAAGTCGATCTTTAACCACTGGCAAACGGGATTGAACGGCAAAGGTTGGGGCGCACTATTCTGGTGTAACCACGACCAACCAAGAGTCGTGAGCCGCTTAGGTAACAATCAACAATATCGTGTTGAGTCGGCTAAAATGTTGGCTGCTTCTGTGCACATGATGCAAGGCACACCTTATATCTATCAAGGTGAAGAGATTGGGATGACCAACCCGGGTTACACCGAGATCAGCCAGTATCGTGATGTAGAGAGTACCAATATGTACGACATCATGGTTAACCGTGATGGTGTGGCTCATGAAGATATGATGGCGATTTTAGCGCAGAAATCTCGTGATAACTCTCGTACACCAATGCAATGGAACAGTGAGCCTTACGCTGGCTTTTCGCTATCACAGCCATGGTTAGATGTTGCGAATAACTACACTGAGATCAATGCTGAGCAAGCGCTTGAAGATAAAGACTCGGTCTTCTATTTCTATAAGAGTTTGATTGAGTTACGTAAACAAGTACCAGTGATTACGGATGGCAGTTATCAAGATCTACTGCCTGAGCACTCATCCATTTTTGCGTATGCACGTGAAAGTGAAGGACAAACTCTGCTGTGCATTAACAACTACTATGGTGAAGAGGCTGAATGCGTTTTACCTGAACGTTTTGAGATGGCGAAGGCTAAGAGCTTGTTGTCTAATTATCAAGTGAGCGAGAGTTTAGTGGCGTCTCATCATCAAGTTTTGCGACCTTACGAGACTCGTATTCTATTGTTCGAAGGTTAGCCTTGTTTTTATTTCAATCGGCTTGATTCTCATTCCCCTTAAAGGATTCGGCTGCTAAAAGGCTTTGGAGTGCTCCCCAAAGCCTTTTTTATTGTTTGCGGTTAGCACACGGTTAAGCTTAGGTTTAGTGAATCTAAGTCAAGGCTAGCTAATTGAGGTCAGTATCGCTGCTGATTCTTCAATAGTAGATTGCTCTACAGATATCAATTCAATCTGTTCAATTAAGCCGATGCTTGGGTTGAACCAGCGCTCTGATGATGTGCCAAATTCTGCGGAATCCATGCCTTCACAGTTGATGTTGTAGGTGTTTTTCTCTGTTAGGTTCGCAGCTTCGATCGATTTATCAGAGATCTTGAAACTCTTACGTACACCTGTTTCTTCAATCTGTTGTTGCCATGTGACTCGGCACGAGGCGTCAGTTGGAAGGCTTGCTACCCACGAGTGATCTTCAAAGTCATTTAGCATGTTAGCGACTGCTTCGCCATCTAACGTGACTTGTAACGAAACGGTTTCTTCACTGATATCAATGATCGGGTTGCTCTCTTTTACGTCTGTTCCTTTCAAACGGAACATTGGGCTGCTGTACATCATTCTTGTGATGTATTGGCTACCAATGAAGTAAGCGTTGGTGATTTCGTGTAACCCACGGTCCGGACCTGCAAAATAAATGCTGCCGTCTTCTTGTGTACCTTCAGCATTCGTCATGATGTCTTCAGAAACATAAAATTCGGTGATGCCGTAATTGATCAGGTCATTGATAACTTGAACGACCGCTTCATTGCCGGCCTCTTCTTGTAACCCTGCAATAATGAGCTCACCGCTTAAAGGAGTGAAGTTCATTGTCATCACGCCTTCAGTCTGACCATCTTTGGTAAACGAGTAGCCCAATGTTGTTTCTGGTTTAGGGGAAAATGCAGAGCTCGCAATCGGGTAATCAACCTGACTGCTTGGACCTTTATTACCATCTGTAGAACCAGAAGAAGAGCCGCCGCCGCCACAACCATAGAGAGCAAAGAGAGAGGTCGCTAGCAGCGTCATTGTTTTTTTCATGTTGAACATTCCTAAAGTTGGAAGCCCTTGGTGGGCCCGATGTTTTTAGGAATGTTATTGTTTGAAGAGTAAATAGGGCAAAAAACGAAGTCACATAAGATCTTAATTTATGTTTAAGTTATTTATTTTAAATGGTTTTTTGTTTTGATTTGAGATCTGTTGCCCAACAGCTGTGCAGTAATTCAGCATTAAGCTTTCCCACTGTTTTATGATAAGTGGGTCTTTAACGCTTAGCTTCAAGCTCTTCCAAGGTTGCAGGCAGGTCGATTTTGATTCTGGTTTGGATAGCCGGGCGAATAGATCTTCGGATGGAACCACTCTCAATAAGGCAACTAGAGACTCCATGTAGTTCAGGCGAAACTTCTCCATGTTGTCTTGCTTATAAGCGATATGAGATACCATCATATAAACCAACGCATTTTCGATCGTAGAGTTGCCTGAGGTATTGGTCAGAAGCTCTTTTGCGGTTTGCAGGTCTCTTAGTTTGAAATGAATGATACCAAGCCACAGCTTCAGTTCGTCTGGTAGTCGGTTAAAACGAGTTTGAACAAGGTTAGTGAACGCGACGAGCTTCTTCTGATCTGTTTCAAATAGCGCAAGTTGACGCGCAATCAGAGTCGACGTCATGGTGTTGAGCTTAATGCCATCCAACGCTATGGCTTTTCCACTTAGCAATTCGCTGACTTCGGCATTGTCGACTGACCATTCTGGCGGTAATGGTGCTGGCAGTGCAAAATAGTTAGCTAGCTCTCGGTTGATCTCCATAAGGCTGCTGCTGATATTATTGACATCAATAGAGTAAACACCACCAAATGCGAGCTTTCCTGAGTTTGGGTAAATCAGGCTTATCTTTGCGATAAGGCGTTTGTCCACTTCTTGATCTTTGAGCTGAATGTTAAGCAGGTAATCACTGGTACGCATGTTCTTTGCGCCCGGAAAGAAGGGAGAGCTATCAATAGGGTCAAGGAAGTAGCTTGGCGCATCTTGGTTAGCAAGATCGGTGTAGGCGTATTCAATCTGTTGTTGAAGTAATAGTGCTTTTACGACTTTTCGGTATTTTCTGGAATTCTCACCAATGGCATCCAATCGGTTCAGGAGAAGCTCAACCTTAGGAATCAATCGTTGGTCACGTTCAATTTCTGAAGCGCGAGTGGGAGATTGCCAAAGCATGTAACCCATTACCGCAGTGCTGATCAGCAAAGCCAAAGACACCACGACTAACCAAGGGTTAACTGGATTAGATCTATTCCCTTCTTGACTGACTGGAGATTCCAGTTCTGCATCATTCGGTGCAGTTTCAGGGGAGGTCGCAGCAAAACTAACCGAGTTTGGGTTTAGAAAATAGCCTTTACGTGGGTAAGTCACTAGTATTTTGGTTGCGTCGCTATCAGGCAGGTGTTTTTGAAGTACTGAACGTAAGGTACTGATTCGGTTGGTCAGAACATTTTTGGAAATGAAGTTGCTTTGCCATACTGATTCAATGATGTGCTCGGCGGCGAGCGGTTGACCAACGCTGGTAAGAAATAACTCTAAGAGCTCGATAGAACGAGGCTCTAAATCAATGATCTGCTCGTCGCAGCTTAAGACTCGTGTGTTGGGGTTGAACTCCAAGCCTTCAATATAAATAGAGGCTTGTTGGTCTTTGGCGCTGGAGAGGTAATCTTGCATAGAAAAGGCGACGGTTTATAAAACCTAAATTCTAGCTGTTTTTGTTACTAAAAACAGCTAGTAATTCATAGGGGGATGGGTATTAAGACGCGTAATTTACCGAGTAACGAGTAGGCTTGTGGTTCATTGCTAATACGATGTTCAATACTGCGGTGCCCAATACCGAAACGGCAATTACCCAAGGCGATACGAAGAAGCAAGACGCAAACAGAATACAGGCATCAATGCCCATCTGAGTTTTACCTACAGAGATGCCATAGCGGTCTTGGATGAACAAGCATAATACGTTGAAGCCACCCAAGCTTGAGCGGTGACGGAATAGGATTAACATACCTAAGCCCATTAACAAGCCACCGGCAACAGCACAGTAGATCTCGTTATGAACTTCTAGTGAGATAACGAGGTATAAATGATCGGCAAACACAGAAACTAACGCACCAGCAATTGCACTGCTAATGGCAAAGCTACGGCCAAATCGTTTCCACGCTAATAAATAGAATGGACAGTTGGCCACAAAGTACAAAATACCGAAGGTTACAGGTAAGAATTGACTCAAAAGCAGAGCCAAGCCAGTAGTACCACCGGTAAGCAGGTTCGCTGACTGTAAAAAGAAGACGCCTAACGCCACTAAAAACGTGCCAGTGAGAATAGCTACCCAATCTTCTTTACGTGAGTGTTTTTCCATCGTTTTAATAATTACCTAACCAATAAAGGCGTGCATAGTAGAGAAAAACCTTAGCTTTCGGTAGCTTGAGGGGCAAAATTAAGGTAAACCTATGTAATCTGCGTTTTACAGGGTGTAAAGCGTAAAATTGACAGTAAGCGTCATCTTTGGTTGGATAAGCTTAATAACCATGATGAATCTTATATGTGATTATGAAAAAACTGCATGATAAAATTGCAATTAGCTCTTTATGACCTAGATCAAATTATGTAGAATGCGTCACATCAAAACGGTGACGGAAACGTTTGCTTTCGGTCGTTGTGTGGTTTTTTTGAAACTTTCAGTACAATCTGAGTCAGGAGATACAGATGCTTAAGCGTGACATGAACATTGCTGATTACGATGCGGACCTATTCGCAGCTATCCAAGAAGAAACTCTTCGTCAGGAAGAGCACATCGAACTTATCGCTTCAGAAAACTACACAAGCCCACGTGTAATGGAAGCTCAAGGTTCTCAACTTACAAACAAATACGCTGAAGGCTACCCTGGTAAGCGTTACTACGGTGGTTGTGAGTTCGTAGATAAAGTTGAAACTCTAGCAATCGAACGTGCATGTGAACTGTTTGGCGCTCAATACGCGAACGTACAACCTCACTCAGGTTCTCAAGCAAACAACGCTGTATACATGGCACTACTGAATGCTGGCGATACTGTTCTAGGTATGAGCCTAGCGCACGGTGGTCACCTAACTCACGGCTCTCCAGTAAACTTCTCTGGTAAGCTTTACAACATCATCCCTTACGGTATCGATGAAGCAGGTCAAATCGATTACGAAGAGATGGAAGCGCTAGCTATCGAGCACAAACCTAAGATGATCATCGGTGGTTTCTCAGCTTACTCTCAAGTTTGTGATTGGAAGCGCATGCGTGAAATCGCTGACAAAGTAGGTGCTTACTTCTTCGTAGATATGGCTCACGTTGCCGGTCTAATCGCTGCAGGCGTTTACCCGAACCCAGTTCCACACGCTCACGTTGTAACAACTACAACGCACAAAACGCTTGCTGGTCCTCGTGGTGGTCTTATTCTTTCTAACGAAGGTGAAGATCTTTACAAAAAGCTAAACTCAGCAGTATTCCCTGGCGGCCAAGGCGGTCCTCTAATGCACGTTATCGCTGGTAAAGCAGTAGCGTTCAAAGAAGCTCTAGAGCCAGAGTTCAAAGAATACCAAGCTCGCGTTGTTGCTAACGCAAAAGCAATGGTGGCTGAATTCCTAGCACGCGGTTACAACATCGTTTCAGGTTCTACAGAGAATCACCTGTTCCTAGTTGACCTAATCGACAAAGACATCACAGGTAAAGAAGCAGATGCAGCACTAGGTTCAGCTAACATCACAGTGAACAAGAACTCAGTACCAAACGATCCACGTAGCCCGTTCGTTACTTCAGGTATCCGTATCGGTTCTCCTTCTATCACTCGTCGTGGTTTCTCAGAAGCAGACGCGAAAGAACTAGCAGGTTGGATGTGTGACATCCTAGATAACATGGGTGATGAGTCTGTTATCGAAGCAACTAAAGCAAAAGTACTAGAAATCTGTAAGCGTCTACCGGTTTACGCATAATTTTTCTGGCTCAAATAGCTTAATTTCTGTGTCAAAGGTGCTCATTTACATTCGTAAACTCCGCGCCTTTTCCTTGAACTAAAGCTATTTGATTGAAAAATACGATTTGAAAGGCTCCTGTATAGGGGCCTTTTTTGTATTCGTAAGTAATAAAGTCATTGTCGAGCATGCTCACTTACATTCGTAAGCTCCGCGTGCTCTCCTAGAATTTCAAACGACTATTTTGAAAAATACGATTTGAAAGGCTCCTCGATAGGAGCCTTTTTTACGTTTGAAGATTAGCTGTCTGAGTAATAAGGAGCGGGTACTAAAAAGGGCTGATGTTTGCACATCAACCCTTTGCTGTTTGTTGGTATCGGTTTTACTTTTTGATGCTCAGTAAAGTACCTGATTTGCATCTAAACGAGTAGTAGCTGCGGCTCTCGTTGAATTTGCCTAAGCCTTCGCCATCGCAGTAGTCGATGTTGATATCACGCATTACTTCTAGTGTATCTTCGCTGTTCAAAGCGAATTTAGAACCATCAGAACAGACGATACGAATTCGCTCATCATGGCTTACTGAGTAGATATCGACTTCGGTATTACACAGCTCAAAAGAGGCTTCACGAAAGTTGTCTTGCTGTGTATTTGAAGCGCAACCTGCAGTCAGTGTTGCAGCGAAAACTGCCAAAAGTCCGAGTCTTTTCATTGTTAATCCTTCGCTATCATCAAATTGGGTGATGAGTTTTATATGCTATTTGAGGTAGCCTATACAACAATACGCTTCGGTTCAAGGAGCGTTCGTTGACTCTAAGATATAAAAGTATAGATGTAGACAGATAATTTATAACTGGTTAACTACATGTTTATCCAATACGTATCACCAATAAAAAAGACCAACACTGAGGTTGGCCTTTCAAAATCAAGTTTGTTTTAAATGACTATCGAAACTGTTTGGCTTCTGGAAGGAACTCAAAACCAGCAGACGCAAGTTTAGCGATCAATGCTGCTTTGTCGATTTCGTAGAAGTTGACCACTCGATCCAAGTCACCACCGAAGTCGTCACGTAACTTCATGTTGACGATGCTCATCAACATCACAGAGTCCATCTTTTCAAAATTAGCGAGGTTCATATTAGTCCTCGAAATCTGAGATCAATAGGTTAGCTGCGGCAAATGCAGCGCGATCTCTTGCTTCTTTAGGAAGGGATTCATCCGCAGCAAGGTCATTCAATGTTTTTACAGCGCAAGTGATCGCTTTAGGGATATAGCCTTGGTCGCCACTGCCAATTTGAGAATACAGTTCACGCACCAAATCACAACAATCGTATACTTTCATTTTTATACCTAACCAAATGATAACTGATCTCAATATACACATAGAGATAAGCAAAAACAAAGTGGATCTGATTAAGTTCAGAGTTAGTTTGTTCTTGCTCAATATCTCATTCTGTTAATGCTCAACGTATCACTTTGCTAGTCTGCTACTTAGCGTGTATTTGCGGCTTAGCATGATATTTATTGATTAGCCTAATATTGACCGCTTAACCAGATATCTGCTGTTGAAGTTGATAAGTAACTTCATCTGCAAGGTTGAGTTGCTTAGCTAACTCTTTGAGGTAGGCCTTCTCCATAAAGTTCTGCTCGTCAGCCACAATCAAAGAGGCTAAGTAGATCTCACTTGCTTGTTGAGGTGAAGTTGCGAGCTGAGCAATCTCACTTGGGTCGAGTGGTTTGTGCAGCTCTTCAGAGACCAATTTAGTCAGTTGATAGTCCGCGCCCATATTTTCGACCGCTTGCTCGATCTTTGCCATCTCCTCCTCATCGACATGACCATCGGCTTTGGACGCAGCAATCATAGATCTTAGAATCAGCACACTATGGTTTGAGTCGCTCTCATCAAATTGAGCTTGTTCGGCATTCGGTGTTTGGCCTTGTTTAGACTGGTAATCGTTATAGACCTTGTAAGCGAGTGCACCCAGTGCCGCTGCGCCACCAATACCAGCGGCTTTCTTACCCATTTTCTTGGTTTTCTTCGAGCCCATTAATGCACCTAAGAGTCCGCCGCCAACTGCGCCTGCACCGAAGGCTCCGAGCGTGCTTTTGTTGATACTCTTGCCATTGCTGCCTTGAGTTAGGCCACTTAAACTTGAAGACCCTTGTGAAAGTTTCTGAGTGCCTTGTTTAACGAGATCTGATTTAAGTGCTTGGTTCAGTAAGCTTTTGATATCCATCGATACCTCCAATGGTGAGCATGTCCAAAAAGTTGATGACACCAATATACGGATTTAAAGATGAACAGGGGATTAACTTACGTTATTTACTCTACTGATAAATAGAAGGGAGTTTGAAGAGAAATGACAGGCACAAAAAAGGCCACCTAACGGCAGCCTTTCAATGTTTATCTAGCGAGTAACCAATTATTTAGTCAATACAGACTTATTCAGTTACTTAATTACTAAGCTAGTTGAGCTTTAAGGTGCTCGATAACCGTGTCTATTGCGATAACTTCTTTATCACCAGTACGACGGTTTTTGTATTCGAAGTTACCTTCGTCCATGCTGCGATCGCCGATAACGATAGTGTGAGGAATACCCACAAGCTCGATATCTTTAAACATAACACCTGGGCGCTCTTTACGGTCATCGAATAGTACTTCGATACCCATAGCGGTTAATTCAGCGTATAGCTTCTCAGCGGCTTCTTTAACGCGCTCAGATTTGTGCATGTTCATTGGTACGATAGCAACTTGGAACGGTGCTAGTGCGTCTGGCCAAGTGATACCGAATTTATCGTGGTTTTGCTCGATAGCCGATGCAACAACACGTGAAACACCGATACCGTAACAACCCATTTCTAGGATTACGCTCTTACCATCAGGACCAAGCACGTTACAGTTCATTGCTTTAGAGTAAGTATTACCTAGTTGGAAGATGTGACCAACTTCGATACCACGCTTAAGTTGGATAGTACCTTGACCACATGGGCTTAGGTCGCCTTCAATAACGTTACGTAGGTCTTCAACTTGAGCAAGCTCAACGTCACGACCCCAGTTGATGCCGAAGTAGTGCTTACCATCTACGTTTGCGCCAGCGCCGAAGTCACTCATTACTGCTACAGAGCGGTCAACGATGAATGGTAGCTCTAGGCCAACAGGACCTAGTGAACCAGGGCCTGCACCAACAAGTGCACGGATTTCTTCTTCAGAAGCCATCTCTAGCGGAGAAGCTACTTGTGGAAGATTTTCAGCTTTCACTTCGTTCAGTTCGTGATCACCACGGATGATCAGTGCGATGATGTCTGCATCTACTTCATCAGAAGCTTTAACGAATAGAGTCTTAACGGTCTTCTCGATTGCTAGATCGTGCTGCTCTACAAGCTCTGCGATTGTTTTTGCGTTTGGCGTATCAACCAGTTCCATCTCTTGAGTAGGCGCTGCAACTTCTTCAGTAGGAGCTAGTGCTTCTGCTTTCTCGATGTTCGCTGCGTAATCAGATTCAGAAGAGAATGCGATTAGGTCTTCGCCGCTTTCAGCAAGAACGTGGAACTCTTGAGAGCCGCTGCCGCCGATTGCGCCAGAGTCTGCTAATACTGGACGGTATTCAAGGCCCATGCGGTCGAATGCTTTACAGTAAGCATCGTGCATCGCTTGGTAAGACTTTTCTAAGCCTTCTTTGTCGATATCAAAGCTGTACGCATCCATCATAGAGAATTCACGTGCACGCATTACGCCAAAACGAGGGCGGCGTTCATCACGGAATTTAGTCTGGATTTGGTACAGGTTTAGAGGTAGCTGTTTGTAAGAGCTGATCTCGTTACGTACTAGGCTCGTCACTACTTCTTCAGCTGTTGGGCTAAGAACAAACGGACGAGAGTGACGGTCTGTGAAACGAAGTAGCTCTGGGCCCATCTTTTCAGAACGGCCAGTCTCTTCCCAAAGCTCAAACGGTTGAACTACGGGCATCAAGATTTCAACGGCACCTGCATTATCGATCTCTTGGCGAACGATATTTTCGACTTTACGCAGTACACGTAGACCAGTAGGTAGCCAAGTATATAAACCTGAAGCTAGCTTACGGATCATACCTGCACGTAGCATCAGCTGGTGGCTGATAACTTCTGCGTCGTTTGGAGTCTCTTTCAGAGTAGAAAGAAGGTAGTTACTGGTACGCATTCTATGGTATCCGTTTCATCATTGATAAAAGAAAATTTGCTGCAGTGAGTGACGACAGCAAATCTGATATAGCCGCATATAATATCAGCCTATTTGGGATCTCAAAAGCGTTCAATGTCAGTTACATTGATGAAAAGCGTTTCAACCACGAATTTCACGTTAAGATCGAACAAATTTACCGCATATTCCTTGTTGTCAGGCTTACCTTTCTTATAGGCAGGGCGAGGATCTTGGCCTAGCACTTCTTTGATCACTTGAATGATATGGCGCGCTTGAGGATGGCTTGCGAGCTTACTTTGCGCTTGCTGCGAGAAGTTCACATCTAACACTTCAGGTTCATCGGCGGCAAAACCTCCTAGTGCATCGGGAATCGAATCCGAGTAGGGGATATAAGGTTTGATGTCGATGATAGGTGTGCCGTCAACGAGATCAACACTGCCTAAGTCCAACCAAGTTTGTCCCTTTTCTTGAGATACACCTTTGAGTTCAACCGCAGACATGCCAATTCCATTGGGTCTGAATGTGGCACGAGACGCGAATACACCAATACGTTCATTGCCGCCAAGGCGAGGTGGCCTCACGGTTGGTTTCCAGCCTGCTTCAAGGTTCTTATCGAACAAAAACAACAACCACACATGGCTAAATTGCTCAATATCTCGAACAGACTCAAGGCAGTTTGCTGCGTCAACCAACCTGACTCTTGAGGTGGATGTTGGCACCAATCTAGGCTGTCTGGGTACCGCGAACTTCTCTTTATAGGGAGACTCTATAAAGCCAATAGGTTCAATGGAGTACATGAGTGGACGTTCTCTAATTACGATCTATGGCGGAAAAATATCATAAAATCGCTTGTTTTTCTTTTGATAATAATTATCATTTGATATGTTATAACGTATCAATTTAAATATTTAGGGAAATACAATGAAACCGAATATCCACCCTGACTACCGCACAGTGGTGTTCCACGACACCAGTGTTGATGAGTACTTCTTGATTGGCTCAACGTTGAAAACAGAACGTACTATCGAATGGGAAGATGGCAATACTTACCCTTATTTCACGATTGAAGTGTCTGCAAAGTCGCACCCTTTCTATACGGGTAAACAGCGAGTGCTACATAAAGAGGGACGTGTTGCTAACTTTACTCGTCGCTTTGGTCAATTAGGTAAGGGAGCGAAATAGAGTGAAAGTTGTAAAATCACTTAAAAGTGCGAAAAGCCGTCATCCAGATTGCCAAATAGTAAAGCGCAGAGGCCGTCACTATGTCATCTGTAAATCCAACCCGAGATTCAAAGCGGTTCAAAAATAGTCAGTCAAATTGATGTGACACGAGTGTAAAAACGAGGGGAAAGTCAAACTTCATTCATTTGTCTGTTTTTCTTTTCCTTCGAGAGGAACCTTGCAGAATATTGCGTGTTAAATTAGCGTATGCTGTATTTTATTTTTAAATGAATCAATGAGTTATATCGCCAGTTATTTTTGTAGTGAATGTGTTTTTGTAAATTATAAATCTAGTTTTTGTATTTAATGTAGATTTATTTGCTAACTAATTGTTCTTATAGAGTTAAAAGTAGTCATTTGTTACACATTTTGTAACATTTTGAATTTCTAATTGATAATTTTGTCGCGTACTCTGCGCTGGCAATTTGAACATTTTTGTCACAATTGCACAGGAATCACTACAAGGAGGGAACTGATGAGTTCATCAGCTTCAATAAAAAACAACTCGCCAAAGAAACCAATTTTTACCCGCTTTCTCGATGGCGTTGAATATTTGGGGAACCTTTTACCCCACCCAATCACTCTTTTCGCAATCTTCTGTGTCGCAATCCTAGTCTCTTCAGGAATTGCTGGTTACTTCGAAGTATCTGTAATGGATCCTCGCCCAGAAGGTGCTAGCGGTCGTGCTGCTGATGGCATGATCCACGTTGTAAGCTTACTTAATGCTGAAGGCTTACAACTCATCGTAACTAATCTAGTTTCGAACTTTGTTGGCTTTGCGCCACTTGGTACTGTGCTTGTTGCAATGCTAGGTGTTGCGATAGCTGAACACTCAGGTCTATTATCTGCGGCAATGCGCGGCATGGTAATGGGCGCATCTCAGCGCATGGTTACTGTAACCGTGGTATTTGCCGGTATTATCTCTAACACGGCTTCAGAGCTGGGTTACGTAGTACTTATCCCTCTTGCAGCAATGCTTTTCCACTCATTGGGTCGTCACCCATTAGCAGGTCTAGCGGCAGCATTTGCTGGTGTATCTGGTGGTTATTCTGCAAACCTACTTATCGGTACGGTTGACCCACTGCTTTCTGGTATTACAGAAACAGCAGCACAAATGCTTGATCCTTCTTACTCTGTTGGTCCTGAATCAAACTGGTACTTCATGTTTGTTTCGACCTTCTTTATCTCGATTGCCGGTGCATTGGTAACAGAGAAGATTGTTGAACCTAAGTTAGGTAAATACAACGATGAAGACGCATCTGAAGATCTTTCAAATGACTCAATGGGTAAGCTTACTGCTATTGAGAAGAAAGGCCTTAAGCTAGCGGGTGTTGCTGTATTAATCGTGAGTGCTCTTTTAGCTTGGACTGTAGTTCCTGCTGACGGTGTTCTACGTTCAGAGGCAGGTACGATTTCAGGTTCTCCATTCCTGAAAAGTATCGTCGCGTTTATCTTTGTATTCTTTGCTATTCCTGGTTTTGTTTACGGCAAAGTTACTGGTTCAATGAAGAATGACCGTGATGTGATTAATGCAATGGCAACGTCTATGTCTTCAATGGGCATGTACATTGTTCTTGTATTCTTTGCTGCGCAGTTTGTTGCTTTCTTTAAGTGGACGAACTTTGGTCAAGTAGTCGCTGTAGGCGGCGCAACATTCCTTCAGGATATCGGACTAACGGGTCCAATGTTGTTCTTCGCATTCATCCTAATGTGTGGTTTCATTAACCTGATGATCGGTTCAGCTTCTGCACAGTGGGCAGTAACGGCGCCAATCTTCGTTCCAATGTTGATGCTAGTAGGTTACGCACCGGAAACGATTCAAGCGGCTTACCGTATCGGTGATTCAACAACGAACATCATTACACCAATGATGAGCTACTTCGGTCTTATCCTTGCCGTAGCAACTCGCTACATGAAGAACCTAGGTATCGGTACACTGATCGCGACCATGTTGCCTTACTCAATGGTATTCATGTTCGGTTGGAGCATCTTGTTCTACCTATGGGTATTCGTATTTGGTCTACCAGTAGGTCCAGGCGCTGCAACGTACTACACGCCTTAGTGAACTGTGATAGGCGAACATTTCGATTCGCTTATCAACTGAATAAAAGACGAGATACCAAAGAGCCTGCATTGATGTAGGCTCTTTTTGTTTGAGTCAGTAAACTTACAATCCCGCAAACCGATAGGTAACCCCAAATTCAAATGACCAGCCTAAATCTCGTTGTATCAACGCGCTGTCGCTGTCGTGATGAATCAAGTCTGCGCGTGCGATACCAATCCAAGTTGGCGTAAACTCATAAAGCCCGATTAACCCTGCTTGATAAACAAACGTCGAACCCGCATCAAACTGATTTAACCCTGAGGCAGAAGATTCGGTGTTAGAAATCCCATACAGGTGATTGGACAGTTTCTTGTCACGATAATCGACTTCTAGGTAGGGCGTAATGGTGAATTGCTGTGTCCAGGTTTCTAACGTTCTGCCTAAGTGAAGCTGAACTTCGTAGCCGTTATGTTCTGAAGTCACATCGTGTAAGTAGGTGAGGCGTGCGCCTACCGTTCCTAAGGTTATCCCCAGCTCTCCATTGCCATCTCTGTCTTGAATGCCGTTAGGTAGGTCAACGAAGGTGTCTGACACTTCAGCAAAGCGCCAATTTCCAGATAACCCTACGTAAGGCAGCAGTTGCCAATTGGCTAAGCTACCATCGATAAAGCCTTTCGGGCCTGAATAGAATAGGTTGGGTGTCGCGCCAAATTGAGGGTCACTCTTAGTGGAGAAAACACTTTCACCATAGGTGATGCTGCCTCCGATGATTCCGAATTCTTTATCGGCAACGTCTTCATTGGCAAAGACTTCATCAGCAAAGTCCTCACCGGCAAAAGAAAGTTGGGTGCTGCCAAAAACAATGGATAGCGAGAGGGCGATTCGACGAATCATAAGCAATACTCCGTTATTGTAATAAATATCAAGAACGGAGTATGTCGATTAAAATTTCATCGGGGCTATAGCGGCTAAATGACGACTTCTAAAGTTGTCGTCATTAGAAAGGCTGTGGTTAGCGTTTTGCTAACAGGCGATCGAGGTGGTTTGCGAACTCACGACGGTCGGTTTGAGAAAGGGTGCTTGGTCCGCCAGTTTGGATGCCACTTGAACGCATAGTATCCATAAAGTCTCGAATATTGAGACGCGCTTTGATGGTTTCTTTGGTGTAAAGCTCGCCGCGAGAACTTAAAGCAAGCGCACCTTTGGTGATCACTTCATCCGCCAGAGGAATGTCAGAGGTAATCACCAGATCGCCGGGTTCAGTGCGTTTTACGATTTCATCATCAGCAATATCAAATCCGCTTGGTACTTGAATTGAGTGAATGTTATTACGCTTGGGAACGGGAACCAAATGGTTCGCGACAAAGGTACATTCGACCCCTGTGCGTTCAGCTGCGCGTACGATTGTTTCACGGATAACCTTGGGACAAGCGTCCGCATCAACCCATATCTTCATAGTGTTCTATTTCTCTGTTAGCTTATTTATCGGTCAACTTATTGCTCAGTTGCCTTACTGACCAGTTAGCTTATTGGCCAGTTAACTTATTGTTCAGTTAACTTATTACTCTGTTAATTTGGCTTCAAGCGTGGCAACGCGAGCGGTAAGTTCAAGGATTTGCTTTTCAAGTTGGCTAACACGATCAAGTGTCGGCTCTTCTTGTGTCGCGACTTCCACTTTAGGGACGCGATTGGCGCTTTTCCAGCTTTTGATAGTCGTGATTAAAGCGGGCATCGGAACGGATGTGCTCATACGAGCTTTAACTAAAGCAACTGTCGGCTCTTTCCCTTGTGCTTGCAGTCCTTCAAGCACTGATTTCAACTCTTCAGACACATCTTTTGTCAGCATGTTGACCTCCATTTTTAGTCTTTGGTCATTTTACTCGCTCCGGTGAATGATAGCGAATCATAAAACCGCCCATAGCTTGTGAGAGATCTCTTACAAAGGCTGTGAGATAACACGAATACATCACTAGAGAGATTTAAGTGCATATGGTTAAGCTTTTGAATTTTAATTGTTTTATATAATTAACAACTTTATTGAATTGAAAGTGTGATGCAAATCTATTGTCCAAAATCCTAAATCGCGTAAATTAAACCTTGTCGGAAGGATTCTGACACGGAACAGGAAAGCACCAAGGATTTGGTTATCTTCAGGATGAAGATTTGGTTACTTAGGATTGAGTAGTCAAGCATGGAGCGTAAGGACATTGTAGGGATACAGCCAGTTAACAGGAAGTTAGCTGCAACGGAATGACAATGGACACCTTTAGGATTTTAGCATCAGGACGATGTAAAGGACACCGCTCACGGAACAAGTGATGTGCGCTAACTAGGATTGTTAGCTTTCAGGATGATTGGACACCGCTAGGACGGCGAAGTAAAGGAAAGAGCTGAAGGATAACAGCCACTATTATGGATGATGCATGGAGCATTTATTAGTAGCCGGACTGCTGCGAGTAAGACCCTAGCCCTGACACTTCGGTGTCGGGGCTTTTCTTTTCCTGAGGCTTTTCTCTATCTAGGAGGCTCTTTTTAATTCAGGAGCTTTTACCTAAGCGCGCGACATCTGCTTTTCTGCTAATGGTCAACACAAGGAGTGTTTTATGACGATAGCAACCTCAAGAACGCTGTTGGTACCTTATACCGAACAGCTACAACACGACTTTATCAAGTTGAATTGCTGCCCCATTAATCGTGCTGAAATGAACGGGCCGCATTCGATTGCCTCTGCAAAACACCTATTTCAAGAAATATTGAACGACAACGTTGGGTTTTGTCGTGCCATTATCCATAACCAAACCCGTGAATACCTTGGACATTTGTTTGTTTCGTCTGAGGAAGGGAAGCATGAACTGGGATTTATTCTAGACAAGGAGTTTTGGAATCAAGGTCTTGCTAGCGAAGTGCTAAAACCTTTCTTCAGTTTGGTGTGTTTTGAAGAGCACCTAACGAATGTTGTTGCGACCGTTAATGTCGGTCATAACCCATCGATTAAGTTACTCGAAAAGTTAGGCTTTGCATTTAAAGAGACCAAACAAGATCAGTTTGGCCCTTATCATGAATATCGTTATACCGAGTTTTGCGACGTTACATTCTATGAGGCTGTAGCTCAAACCGCATAGAGCGGAAGCCGACCATAGTCAGTTTTCCTTGGTACAGATCATCACCCAATGCTGAAAACTCAAATTGGTACACAGTGTGCCAGCGCCAAATGGTGGTTAGCTCATGGCGCATCTTAAATTTATGACCACTGAAGGCAACGCTTAGTAGTTGCAAGTCGAGCTCTTTACATTTTCTCGCAATGGCAGTTTTCGCAAGCTCTGATTGCCTGCGCTGCTGCCAAAAGAAAAAGCAAAAGAAGCACAGCATCAAAATAGCCAATAAGTTATCTATCATTTAATCCATACTTCCTTTTTATCTCTATTCCAATTGTCATTACAGCGTATTTCAACGAGCTATAGAGCAAACCAGTTCTTGGGTTAGTCGTCAGTCCGTTATTGAGACTTAGCCGCTTGTTGTAACTCAATCAATGCGTTGGCGAGCTCAGGTGATGGGTTCGAATTCAACAAGGGTAAAAATACCATTCTTAGTGTCGGAATCATCACTAAATCTGCAAATAACTGATTGAACAGGTTTTGATTGCCCGTTTGTGCGAGACGTAGCAAGAATTGCTCAGCTATCGCGGGGTCTTGTAGCGCATGCCAGCTGCGACCCGCTAAACCAATCAACACTTCTTGGTGGCTCAAGCGTGGGCTAGCCAGAACTTGGTTAATGATGTTATTCGCGATCCCTTGTTCTGCACCGGAAAGGGCACGAACCAAGGCTGAAAGTAAGAACAAATCAGGCTCTTTACTAGCGATCTCATTCTCTGCAAGCTCTTGTAAGCGTTGCGCGAGTTTGTCATTGATTTGTGTGTGCTCAAGCGCGCCTAACGTCGCGTATAGCGGTTCTGATGGCAGCTTATTGATGGCTTTGCGAATAGAGACACCGTTTTGTTGGCTGCCTAAACGCGCGCACATATCGGTGATGCCTTGTAGTCCAACCGTTTTCCAGTTATCCCAACCAAGCTCACCTGTGAAGTAATGCTGAGCGTGCTCGTAATATTGGCTCGTCGCAAGGTCTAAACCTGCTCTTACTTGGCTATGAAATACAGCCATTTTGTCTTCAGAAGGCTTGAAGGTATAAGGGTTGTTTGACAGCTTTTGCTGTTGCTCTTCGCTGATGTCACCGTTTAAACGCGTGCCCATCGCTTCGATAACAAACTTAAGAAAATTACCCACATCGCCTTGATGCAGTAGGCCTCTTTCGTCTAGCTTGAATTTTAGAAACCAAATCCATGGCTGTTTGTGTTCGTTCCAGTAGCTAATGGCTAAGTGAGCTTGTTTCTGAAGTGGAAACGGGTATGGCTGTTTCCCCTGCTCAACATCAGAGAATAGGGTGTTGTCGATCTTCTGGATACGGCGACCTAGGTCGTAGATATCGTATTGGCAACCGCTATTCTTTAGCAACTGAGTGAGCGTGTGAATCGTTTCCATAGTAATAAAGCTCCTAACTTTCTTTCCTAAATAGATGGTACTCTATGCCCCAATTTCAAGGTCACTAGATAAATAACTTGGTGAAAAATGACAGCAGCCACAAAGTTACCTCTTTTACTTCAACAATTAGAACAACAAATGCGCCAATGTTCCCTATGGAGCGATGTTTCACCTTCGGATGAAGCTCTGGCGAGCGTTGAGCCTTTTGCGATTGACTCACTACAGCCAGAAGAGTGGTTGCAGTGGATCTTTATCGTAAAGATCAACGCAATGATGGATGCCCAAATGAGCCTACCGAGAGGCTTTGCGATTCATCCTTATTTTGGTGAAGTATGGAAAAATGAGGCAGAAAAAGCTGAACTGCTAGTGACGATTCAGAGTATTGATGAGGTATGTGCGTAATGTTAGAGATCATTTATCAAGATGAGTACTTTGTCGCGGTGAATAAGCCAGCCGGCATGCTAGTACACCGCTCATGGCTCGATAAACACGAGACTCAATTTGTTATGCAGACACTGCGAGATCAAATTGGTCAGCATGTATTTCCATTGCATCGCTTAGACAGACCGACATCTGGTGTGTTGGTGTTTGCGTTGTCGAGCGAGGTTGCTTCACAGGTGATGCCGATGTTCGCTAACCATGAGATGCAAAAAACCTATCATGCGATTGTTCGTGGTTGGATAGAAGAGGGCGACACGCTCGATTATGCACTCAAGGTCGAGTTGGATAAGATCGCAGACAAGTTTGCAAAAGAAGATAAAGAACCACAAGAAGCTGTCACCGTTTACGAGCCGTTAGCGAAAGTCGAAGTGCCGTATTCAACAGGCCGTTTTCCTACTAGTCGTTATTGCTTAGTTGAGGTGATGCCTAAGACAGGACGTAAACATCAGCTGCGTCGTCACATGGCTCATCTAAGACATCCAATCGTTGGCGATACTTCACATGGTGATGGTAAGCACAACCGACTGTTCCGCGATGATTTAGATTCGCACCGTTTGTTGTTGCACGCTTCTGAGTTGCGTTTCATTCATCCTTTTACAAAGAAAGAATTACTAATGAAGGCCAGCCTAGATGAAACGTGGCTAAGGTTGTTTGAAACCTTTGAGTGGGATACCAGCTTGGTGAATGCTGAAGTACGGTCGTCTAAGTAAAGACCAGGCGTCTAGTAAACATAGAAAATAGAATAAAAATAAAGGGCTGATAGTGATATCAGCCCTTTTTGTGTCTATGCAATCTTAGCGGTAAAACTAATGTTAGTTAGTCGCTCATCGCGGGATCATTTCAGTTTTTCTAGATCGGCTTCGATCTCTGCGATCTTACTTGATACAACCTTCTCTAAGTGGCGTAAGTCGGTAAGGATCTTCTGCTTCACATCGACCTCAGCGGTTGGCGTAGGTTTGGTGATCTTGTTGAGTTCATCAATCACAAGAGTGAGGTTGCGGTTAATCTCTGTCACTTCTTTGTATTGATTATTGCCGCCGCTAACAAGCACACTTTTTACTTGTCGTGGGTACTTAAACTTAACACTTTTCGCGAACAGTTCACCTTTCTGCTTACGAAAGTAAATCTTCAGGATATCTTTATGAGCTTCTTGGCGAAGGGAGTAACGTTCAATCTGTTTAGGTTCGTGGATACCTAAGCCAGTGAGGTTTGGATACATAAGCGACCTCTAGGTTATGAATGTAATACTTTTATGTAATTGACTTGATCAATGTAGCAGCCTAACGACGAGCTAGATAGTTGATATCTGTGAATTGATTGTAAGTTGTGGGCAAGATCGCTCTCTATCTTTGCCCACACTTATTTGGCTATTAAAGCTGTTCCTAGAGCTAAACTTGTTTCCTAGTAATAACTTACTTCTAGCACTAAATTAGCTTTCTAAGGTGCGAGTTCTGAAACATGCTCAGTTAACCTTTCTCTTAGCGCTTGTTCCTGTTCTTCAGACAGTCTGCCTCCCGCGTCACTGGTCAGAATAAACAAATCTTCAGCTCTCTCACCTATCGTGGTGATTTTCGCACCGTGCAAGTTGATGTCTAATTCTGCAAAGGTTGCACCGACTTGAGCCAACAACCCTGGCGTATCAAGAGCTCTTAACTCCATCAAGGTGCGTTTCTTACTCTTGGTTGGTAGGAACTCAACTAAGGTTTTTACCTTGAAATGCTGCAAGTTACGTGGCGTACGACGAGTCTTAATCTTAGTTGGGCGGCCATCAGCCAGAACATGAGTTAGATGCTTAGCGACGGCTTTGTGTCTTGCTTCATCAATCGCTTCGCCGTGCTGATCCAGTACGATAAAGGTATCCAAAACGTGGCCATCTTTACTGACCATGACTTGTGCGTCGTGAACGTTAAAGTTGCGTCTGTCGAGCTCGGCAACCACGGTCGCAAAAAGTGCCGCTTGGTCTTTACAGTAAACGAATACCTCTGTGCCGCCACGTGTCGCTTTTTGGCTGATAAGCACTAAAGGTTGACTCGGATCTTCTAAGCGAAGTAAGTGTTCACAGTGCCATGCGATTTGAGTGTGTGTATGACGCAAGAAATAGTCAGCTTTGAAACGCTGCCACAACACCTCAATCTCACGAGCCGTGAAGCCTTCTTTACGCAGCAGTGCAGATGCCATTTGCTGGTTATGACGAATACGGTCTCTGACATCAACTGGGTTTTCTAAGCCGCGGCGCAGTGCGCGCTGCGTAGAGTGGAACAGTTCTGCGAGTAGGGTACGTTTCCAGCTGTTCCATAGTTCTGGGTTGGTTGCACAGATATCGGCTACCGTTAGGCACACCAGCAGTTCTAACGACTCTTCGTCGCGTACTTTCTTGGCGAACTCTGTGATTACGTCCGGATCGTAGATATCACGGCGTTGAGCGGTCACTGACATTAACAGGTGGTTTTGTACTAGCCACGCGACTTGTTTGGCTTCTGGCTTTGATAGCCCGTGCTCAATACAGAAAGAGTAAGCTTCAACAGCGCCAATTTCTGAGTGGTCTCCGCCGCGGCCTTTACCTATGTCGTGGAAGATAGCCGCCAGAATCAACAGCTCTTTCTTTTGAACTCGTGGATACACTTCACAACAGATAGGGTGCTTATCGTGGTTCTCGATTTGGCCAAAGCGGTTGATGTGTTTGAGTAGGCGAATACTGTGTTCATCTACGGTGTAAACGTGAAAAAGATCAAACTGCATTTGACCAACAATTTGGCTCCACTGTGGCAAATAGGCCGATAGCACGCCCAATTTATGCATCAAACTAAAGGCTTTGTGCAGTGCATTTGGGTGGCGAACCAAATCCATGAACTTGTCACGAGCTTCAGGAATGGTATGCAAGAAGCGATTCAATCGGCGACGTGCGGTTCGCAGTTGTCGCAATGTTGGTGGGCTTACCCCTTCGATAGAAGAGTCATTCGCGATATGGATAAACATATCGAGAATCGTTTCTGGTCTCGCTTGGAATAAGGCCGGCTTACGCGCTTCGATCAATGAACCTCGACGTTGGAAGTCGTTGTCGAGAATCTCGGCTTCTTGTGTTTGACCGCCATTGATGATCGCTTGATCGAACAACTTAAGCAGCATCTTATTGAGCTCAGCTACGCGGCGAAGTGTTCGATAGAACTCTTTCATCATCATCTCGACGCCACGGTTGCCTTCACCACTGTAACCTAGGTGTTCCGCTACCTGAGCTTGATGGGCAAACGTGAGACGGTTGTCGTAACGGCGCAGTTCAATGTGCAGTGCAAAGCGAACACGCCACAAGAAATCTTGGCACTCGACCAACTCACGATACTCAGCATCGGTTAGAAAGCCGTATTTGCTCATCTCCAATAAAGACGTTGCACCAAAATGTCGACGCGCAACCCAGCTCAGGGTGTGGATGTCTCTGAGCCCTCCCGGAGTCGATTTGATGTCCGGTTCTAAATTATAGGTGGTGTCGTGGTAGCGAGCATGACGCTCTCTCTGTTCTTGAATCTTAGCCTTGTAAAAGGTCTCACTTGGCCAAAATGAATCGGAATGAATCTTTAGCTTAAGTTCTTGAAATGTGTCTTCGCTGCCACACAGTAAGCGTGACTCTTGCAGGTTAGTGGCAACGGTTAAATCATCGGTGCCGATCTCAAGACATTCTGCAATGGTACGCACCGCGTGGCCAACTTCGAGTTTCAAATCCCAGAGTAGGGTAATGAATTGACTGACTTTTTCACCCAGTGCGGGTGGCAGTGTTTTTTGCGAGACGATGAGGATATCAATATCGGACAAAGGGTGTAGTTCACCACGGCCATAGCCTCCCACCGCAACAAGTGAAATATGAGGCAGTTTGTTGAATCCAAAATGCTCCCATAAACGATTGAGAAGCAAATCCATGTATTCGGAACGAAGCAGCACCAAATCGGTGACTGGATGATGATTCAGAAATTCATTTTTTTGATACTGCGTGAAGATTTCGAGCTGATTTTTTATTTCGCAGATTTCAATTTGTTCGTCATTGAACGTAAGGGGACATTGATAAGGCATAGTCTGCTATCCGTGCAAGCAAATGAGAATAGTAAACAATTTAACAGAAGCTGATGGAAAATCGAAATTGAGCGGATAAAAAAATATCCTCGACAGGCGAGGATATTTTTAAAAGTCTGAGGTATTCAGCTTGTTGAACTAAGCGTTCTTCATGATACGTGGGATCGTATCGTCGCTGCGTAGTGTTAGTACCTCACAACCAGTATCCGTTACAACTAGAGTGTGTTCCCATTGAGCTGAGTTCTTGCTGTCTGCTGTGTACACTGTCCAGCTATCTTCGTCATCTAGACGACAGCCAAACTTACCCGCATTGATCATTGGCTCGATTGTGAAACACATGCCTGCTTTCAGTACGGTACGGTCACTGTTTTTGTAGTGAACGACTTGTGGATCTTCGTGGAACTCAGAACCAATACCGTGGCCACAGTAATCTTTTACAATAGAGAATTTAGCGCGTGGGTTGTTCTTGTTGTTTGTTTTGATGTACTTCTCAATAGCAGTACCGATTTGGCCAAGTTGAACACCTGGTTTAACCTGACGCATGCCTTCGTAAAGTGCTTCTTGAGCAACCATACACAGACGTTTGTTTGCTGGAGAAACTTCACCCACAAGGAACATCTTAGATGTGTCACCGTGGTAGCCTTGTGGACGAACACTTAGATCAGCATTTTCGTCATCAGGAACAATCACAGTGATATCAACGTTTAGAATGTCGCCATCTTTTAGTACTGCAGGTTTGAATTGACCTGTGCTACCCGTCTCATCTTGTGATGCTGGAATACCGTGACACACGATGTGGTTGATAGAAGTACAGATTGACTTAGGGAAACCGTGGTAATCAAGTGGTGCTGAGTATGCGCCTCTTTCTAGAGCGTACTCATGACAGATTTGGTTTAGCTCTTCTGTCGTTGTACCCACTTGGATGTGAGGTTCAATCATCTCTAGAATTTCTGAAGCCAGCTTGCCGGCAACGCGCATTTTTTCAATTTCTTCAGCAGTTTTAATTTTTACAGCCATTGCATATCTCTTAAATTTGGTAGCACCTAAGTGTGCATATTGGGGCTATTCTAGCAGTGCAGTATTTTAGCGCAACATTCTGATACCCATATAATGCTGGTGGACATTACTAAGCATGATTGAATAGTGTTCAAATTTAGACAGTTTGTCTCTTGTGTTATTGATACTCTTTATAAGAGAAATACAGCGTCAAAGATCAGTATAGCAGTCGCCATTTTTAGATTTTTTTCTAGCCATAGATAGACAAAATATGGTATAAAGCGCGCCGGACATCAGGACTGTTTTCTCCATTTGGCGAAACAAGCTTTGTGTCCACTAACTTATTTCTTTAAATCACACACATTCCGACACATGTTCCGGGGTGCCTCAACAACACAGATAACGGCTGAAAAGTGGTTAGTTGTTAGGGGTCGGATTCATGGGGAGTGTGGAGGCCTAACCCCATAGAGGATTTTAAAATGGCAACTGTATCAATGCGCGATATGCTTAAAGCTGGTGTTCACTTCGGTCACCAAACTCGTTACTGGAACCCAAAAATGAAGCCATTCATCTTTGGTGCTCGTAGCAAAGTTCATATCATCAACTTAGAAAAAACTGTACCAATGTTCAACGAAGCTCTAGCTGAAATTGCTAAAGTTGGCGAGAAGAAAGGTAAAGTTCTTTTTGTTGGTACTAAGCGTGCTGCATCTGAAGCTGTTAAAGAAGCTGCTATCAACAGCAACCAGTTCTACGTTAACAACCGCTGGTTAGGCGGTATGCTAACGAACTACAAAACTGTTCGTCAGTCTATCAAGCGTCTGAAAGAACTTGAAGCGCAAGCTCAAGACGGTACTTTCGACAAGCTTACTAAGAAAGAAGCTCTAATGCGTACTCGCGAAATGGAGAAGCTAGAGAAATCTCTTGGTGGTATCAAGAACATGGGCGGCCTACCTGACGCTCTATTCGTAATCGATGCTGATCACGAACACATCGCAGTTAAAGAAGCTAACAACCTAGGTATCCCAGTTTACGCTGTAGTTGATACTAACTCTAACCCAGACGGCATTGACTTCATCATTCCTGGTAATGACGATGCAATCCGTGCAGTACAGCTTTACCTTAACGCTGCTGCTGACGCGGTTAAAGAAGGCCGTAACAAAGACGTTGTTATCGCTGCTGCTGCTGAAAAAGACGGTTTCGTAGAAGCTGAATAATAGCGGCTCTGAGCCATATTTAGTTCATATTCAGGTGTCATATTGATATTTGAAGCAAGCTAAATACAGTCAATATCAGGGGCCATTTAATGAGGCCCCTGTTTTTTATCTTTTTTAGAATTAACTGAGGAATAGAGAATGGCAACTGTAACTGCAGCTCTAGTTAAAGAACTTCGTGAACGCACAGCTGCGGGCATGATGGAATGTAAAAAAGCGCTTGTTGCTGCTGAAGGCGACATCGAGCTAGCAATTGAAAATATGCGTAAATCTGGCGCAGCGAAAGCAGCTAAAAAAGCTGGTAACGTTGCTGCAGAAGGCACAATCGTTATTAAAGAAGACGCTGGCGTTGCTGCTCTTCTTGAAGTTAACTGCCAAACTGATTTCGTAGCTAAAGATGCAGGTTTCCTTGCATTCGCTAACGAAGTTGCTGAAGCTGCTCTAGCAGAGCGTTTAGATATCGTTGCACTTCAAGCTAAGTTTGAAGACGCACGTATTGCGCTAGTAACTAAAATCGGTGAAAACATCAGCATCCGTCGCGTTGAGCTAATCGAAGGTGTTGCACTTGCTTCTTACCGTCACGGCGAGAAAATCGGTGTTGTTGTTGCTGGTGAAGGCGAAGCTGAAACGCTTAAGCACATCGCTATGCACGTTGCTGCTTCTAAGCCTGAGTACGTTAACCCATCTGACGTACCTGCTGACGTAGTAGAAAAAGAAAAAGCTGTTCAAGTTGAAATCGCTATGAACGAAGGCAAACCACAAGAGATCGCTGAGAAAATGGTTATCGGCCGTATGAAGAAATTCACGGGCGAAGTATCTCTTACTGGTCAAGCTTTCATCATGGAACCTAAGAAAACTGTTGCTGACATTCTTAAAGAGAAAGGCGCATCAGTTACTACCTTCGTTCGTTTAGAAGTTGGTGAAGGTATCGAGAAAGCGGCTGAAATGAGCTTCGCAGACGAAGTTGCAGCGGTACAACAAGGTTAATCCTTAGTGTATTGATTGAAAAAGACCGTGGCAAATGCTGCGGTCTTTTTATGAATAGTGAATTATTTTTCGGCTGTTAGCTGTTATGAATGCAAACTGAGCTCTTCAGTTTTTATCCATGACTGTTAATCATCAACTCTTTGGAAGGTAAACTCCATGACTACGAACCCTAAACCGGCGTATCAACGTATTCTGTTAAAACTTAGCGGCGAAGCACTACAAGGCGAAGAAGGTTTTGGTATTGACGCGACGGTCCTTGATCGTATGGCTCAAGAAGTAAAAGAATTGGTTGAACTAGGTGTTCAAGTAGGCGTTGTTATCGGTGGCGGTAACCTTTTCCGTGGTGCAGGCCTTGCTGAAGCAGGTATGAACCGCGTTGTTGGTGACCACATGGGTATGCTAGCAACGGTAATGAACGGCCTTGCAATGCGTGACGCCCTGCATCGTGCTTACGTAAATGCACGTGTAATGTCAGCTATCCCTCTTAAAGGTGTATGTGACGACTACAACTGGGCAGATGCAATCAGCCAACTACGTCAAGGTCGTGTTGTGATCTTCTCTGCTGGTACTGGTAACCCATTCTTCACTACAGATTCTGCTGCGTGTCTACGTGGTATCGAAATTGAAGCTGACGTAGTTCTAAAAGCGACAAAGGTAGATGGCGTATTTACTGCTGACCCAGTAGCAAACCCAGACGCAGAGCTGTATGATACGTTGTCTTACAACACTATTCTTGAAAAAGAACTTAAAGTGATGGATTTGGCTGCATTTACGCTAGCACGTGATCACAAAATGCCAATCCGTGTATTTAACATGAATAAACCAGGCGCATTACGTCGCGTGGTTATGGGTGAAACTGAAGGTACATTAATCAGCGACGCTGACTAATTTTTCGGGCTTACTGAGGTGTTATGCTTTGGTAAGCTTATCCTTATCACTCCAAATAAAAAGCTTTCTTGAAGAAAGAACATAATCAAGGTGAAATTGTGATTAACGAAATCAAAAAAGACGCTCAAGAGCGTATGGATAAAAGTGTAGATGCACTTAAAAATAGCCTGCAAAAGATTCGTACAGGCCGTGCTCACCCAAGCCTACTGTCTGGTCTTACTGTAGAGTACTACGGTGCACCAACGCCTTTGGCTCAAGTTGCTAACGTTATTGCAGAAGATGCACGTACACTAGCAATTACAGTGTTTGATAAAACACTGACTCCTTTAGTTGAAAAAGCAATCCTGACATCTGACCTAGGCCTAAATCCTATGTCTGCTGGCACGGTTATTCGTGTACCACTTCCAGCGTTAACGGAAGAGCGTCGTAAAGACCTCGTTAAAATCGTTCGTGGTGAAGCTGAAGGTGGCCGTGTTGCTATCCGTAATATCCGTCGCGACGCGAATGGCGATCTAAAAGCACTTCTGAAAGACAAAGAAATCTCTGAAGATGAAGATCGTAGAGCACAAGACGAAATTCAAAAGCTAACTGACATTGCGGTTAAGAACGTAGATGAAGTTCTAGCAACTAAAGAAAAAGAGTTGATGGAAGTTTAATTTTCCATATTCTTTTCTTTCCGGAAAAACGCTGTACTCACGGTTCAGCGTTTTTTTATGCTACTCTGTTCGACTATTAGAATTTGATTCACTCTTTTATGCATAATTCTCAAGCGTTCACAGACTCTCTTCCTAAACACATTGCTATCATTATGGATGGTAATGGCCGCTGGGCAAAAGCTCAGGGCAAGCCTCGCGTCTTTGGTCATAAAAACGGTGTTCGAGCCGTTCGTAAAACCATCTCTTCATCTGCCAGACTTGGCATTAAGGCCGTAACACTTTTTGCGTTTAGTAGCGAAAACTGGCGTCGTCCTGAAGAAGAAGTCGGTATCTTGATGGAACTGTTTATTTCAGTGCTGTCGAGTGAAGTAAAAAAACTTCATAAAAATAATCTACAATTGCGTGTTATTGGTGATAAAAGTCGTTTCAATGATCGACTCCAAAAGAAGATAGAAGAAGCAGAAGCTTTGACTAGTACCAATACGGGTATGGTTATTAATATTGCTGCTAATTATGGCGGTAAGTGGGATATCCAGCAGGCAATGACCTCAATTGCTCAACAGGTAAAGTCTGGCGATATTAATGTAGATGACATTGATGAAGCTATGATTACACAGCACCTGACTATGGCAGATATTCCTGAAGTTGACCTACTTATCCGCACCAGTGGCGAGTGCCGCATTAGTAACTTTATGCTTTGGCAATTGGCTTACGCCGAAATGTATTTCACTGAACAATTCTGGCCAGACTTTAATGAAGACAGCTTAGTAGAAGCTGTGACTTGGTTTGTAAACCGCGAGCGTCGTTTTGGATGCACTGGTGAGCAAATTAAAGCTCTGATGGACAGTTAATAAGGATTTTTTGGTTTGAAACAACGAATTATTACGGCGTTGATTTTAGCTCCCCTAGTTATTCTAGGTATTTTCGAGTTATCACTTCCCACGTTTATTCTTTCACTAGCAGTAATCTCGCTATTGGGCTTTTGGGAGTGGACTCAGTTTGTTGAAAGCAAATCGCGTTATTTAGCGCTGATTCCAACGGTTGTAGTCAGTGCTGCAAGTTTTGCTTTTATCCCTTTTGATGCATTTAGCCTTAATCATTTATCTAGCGCTCACTACACCATTCTAACGATTGGCTCTATTTGGTGGGTAATAGCGAGTGGTATGGCGGTGACTTACCCTAAGTCTATGCCCGCATGGAAAGATTCTTCTCTCCTTCGTCACGCATTTGGCGTGCTGACTCTGCTGCCATTTTTTTGGAGTGTGGTTATTCTGCGCGCTAACGGTATTGATGTTGATCCTTACCACGGTGCAAAATTGGTGATGTTTGTTTGTTTGCTCGTTTGGGCAGCTGACAGCGGTGCTTATTTTTCAGGAAAGAGTTTTGGTAAGCGTAAAATGGCACCAGCGGTAAGCCCTAATAAGACGATTGAAGGTCTTATTGGTGGCATTATTACAGCAGTGATCATAGCTTGGATTTTTGCTGACTTATTTGATATCCAATTCACAAGTCCTCTTCACATGATTGTAATTACCCTTGTGACTGTCGTTATCTCTGTTCTTGGTGACCTTGTTGAAAGCATGTTTAAGCGTGTTTCAGGGGTGAAAGACAGCAGTAATCTGATTCCTGGTCATGGTGGTATACTTGATAGAATAGATAGCTTAACGGCTGCATTCCCTGTCTTTGCTTTGCTTTATTTAGCATTCTAATAATAAAGGGCAGTGATTCTGCCCTTTATTTCATTTCTACGGTCATATGTGATGCGAAATCTAACTATCCTTGGCGCTACCGGCTCAATTGGTGCAAGTACACTAAAAGTCGTTGAACAAAACCCAGATCTCTATTCGGTCGTGGCACTGGCTGCCGGGTCGAATGTCGAAAAGATGTTGGCGTTAGTTGAAAAGTGGCAACCAAGCTATATTGCTATGGCTTGCCCTGATGCAGCATCTCAGCTGACTGAAATACTGTCCGCTAATTACCCTAACGTTACAGTACTTTCAGGCCCAGAAGGCATGTGTCAGGTTGCTTCTCTAGAGGAAGTGGACACGGTAATGGCTGCGATTGTGGGAGCGGCAGGTTTACTTCCTACGATGGCTGCGGTTAAGGCTGGTAAGCGTATTTTGCTTGCTAATAAAGAAGCCTTGGTGATGTCAGGGCAGTTGTTTATAGACGCCGTGGAAAAGTACGGTGCTGAACTACTTCCTGTAGACAGTGAGCATAATGCTATCTTCCAATGCCTACCGCAAAATGTACAAACCCATCTAGGTCGTTGTAATCTGGAAGAGAACGGTATCAACCATATTCTCTTGACGGGTTCTGGCGGTCCTTTCCGCTATACGGATGTTGCTGAGTTAGATTCGGTAACACCGGCTCGCGCTATTGCACACCCTAACTGGTCTATGGGCCCTAAGATCTCTGTTGACTCTGCGACCATGATGAATAAAGGTCTTGAGTATATTGAAGCTAAGTGGCTATTTAATGCTTCTCAAGAACAGTTAAAAGTCATTATTCATCCTCAGTCTGTGATTCATTCAATGGTCCAGTACAAGGATGGCTCGGTACTTGCTCAAATGGGTGAACCCGATATGGCGACGCCAATCGCTTTGACGATGTCTTATCCTGAGCGTACAGAAGCTGGCGTTAAGCCTCTGGATTTCACCAAAGTGGGCGAGCTTACTTTTCTAGAACCCGATTTTAGCCGTTACCCATGTTTAAGGTTAGCAATTGAAGCGTGCTACCTAGGGCAGCATGCAACAACAGCAATTAATGCTGCCAATGAAATTGCAGTCGATGCCTTTTTGAACAATCGGGTTAAGTTTACCGATATTGCTGTCATTAATGAGCATGTTATGAGCAAAGTATGTGAACAATATAGCTCTGAGGGTTTAGATAGCTTGGAAAGCCTTCTTGAGCTAGATAATATGTCTCGTCAAATAGCCATTCAATTTATTAAAGAGCAGCTAGCATGAGTGGAATTCTGTGGAACTTCGCATCTTTTATTGTAGCGCTTGGTATCCTGGTTGCTGTTCATGAGTTTGGACACTTCTGGGTTGCTCGTCGTTGTGGTGTGAAAGTAGAAAAATTCTCGATTGGTTTTGGTAAATCAATCTGGAGCAAGATCGGCCGTGATGGTACTGAATACAGCTTGTCAGTGATTCCGCTGGGCGGCTACGTTAAGATGCTCGATGGGCGTGTTGACGACCTTTCTGAAGAAGAGCAGCAATACGCTTTTGACAAGAAGCCATTGTGGAAACGCACGGCGATAGTCGGTGCAGGCCCAGCATTTAACTTTATCTTTGCGGTGTTTGCGTATTGGCTGGTATTTTTGATTGGCGTGCCTGCGGTTAAACCGGTGATCGGTGAGGTCACCCCGCAATCTATTGTTGCACAAGCCGGAATTGAAACTGGAATGGAACTTAAATCTATTTCAGGAATCAAAACCGCAGATTGGGAATCAGTCAATATGGGTTTGATATCACATATTGGTGACCAATCCATGACAGTAACGGTTTCTTCTCAAGACGATATCGGCTTTGAGCAACAGGTGACATTGGATATTTCAGACTGGTCGTTCAACCCAGAAACTGAGTCTGCAATGACAACGCTTGGTTTTAGACCGTACTCTCCAGAGATATCAACAGTGCTTGCTCAAGTTATTGATGATGGCGCTGCATACTCTGCGGGGCTAGAAGCTGGTGACAAAATTGTTGAAATTAATGGGCAGCCAATTGAACAGTGGCAGTCGGTTGTTGAGTTAATTCGCTCGAACCCGATGAAATCCATGAACCTTATTGTACTGCGTAATGGTTTTGAACAGTCGTTGTCTATGACGCCAAAAAGTCGAGAGCTTTCTGATGGTTCAATAATCGGCTATGCGGGTATTGCTCCAGAAGTCGCAGAATGGCCAGAAGATTATCGCTTTGAGTTACAATTTGGTGTAATTGAGTCTGTAGGAAAAGCATTTGATAAAACAGGTCAAATCATTAGTTTGACGCTGACAATGCTCAAGAAGCTCATCGTTGGCGATGTCGGCTTAAACAACTTGAGTGGCCCGATTTCAATTGCTAAAGGCGCAGGTACAACCGCCGATTACGGTTTGGTTTACTTCTTAGGCTTTTTGGCTCTGATTAGTGTCAATTTGGGTATTATTAATTTGGTTCCGCTGCCTATGCTTGATGGCGGACATTTGCTCTTTTTCGCTATTGAGGCCATTACTCGTAAACCTGTCCCTGAAAAAATTCAGGAAATGGGATACAGAGTGGGAGGTGCAATCCTCTTCTCTTTGATGGCTCTGGCAATATTTAATGATTTTACTCGTCTGTGAATGGTTTCTCACAGGCATTGGTAGTAGCAAGGAATAATTAGAATAAGTATGGCGATTAAGCAAATTCTGTTCGCAAGTCTATTGGCCACTAGTGTGGCTGCGAACGGAGCACAAAACTTTGTAGTTCAAGATATCAAGATCGAAGGTTTACAGCGTGTTGCACTTGGTGCAGCTCTACTGAAAATGCCAGTGCGTATTGGCGATGAAGTGGATGAAGGCGATGTATCTGAGATCATTCGTGCACTGTATGCTTCAGGTAACTTTGAGGATGTTAAGGTCCTTCGCGATGAAGGTGTTTTAGTTGTTCAAGTAAAAGAACGACCGACCATCGCAAGCATTTCATTTTCAGGGAACAAAGCGATCAAAGAAGAGCAACTTCAGCAGAACCTAGATGCATCTGGTGTTCGTGAAGGTGAAGCCCTTGACCGCACAACGCTGAGTAACATCGAGAAAGGCCTTGAAGATTTTTACTACAGTGTTGGTAAGTACAACGCGACAGTAAAAGCGGTTGTGACACCTTTGCCACGTAACCGTTCTGACCTTAAGTTTGTATTTACTGAAGGCGTATCCGCTAAGATTCAGCAAATCAACTTTATTGGTAATGAAGTCTTCTCTGATGCTGAGCTACTGAGCCGTTTCAACTTGAATGTTGATGTTGCATGGTGGAATTTCCTTGCGGATGAAAAATACCAGAAGCAAGTATTAGCGGGTGATATCGAAGCGTTGAAATCGTACTACCTTGACCGTGGTTACCTTAAATTTAAGGTGGATTCTACACAAGTAGCGATCTCTCCAGATAAGAAAGGCGTTTACATCACGCTTGGTATTGATGAAGGCGAAGCCTACACCGTTAAAGATGTCGCGTTTCGCGGTGAGCTGATTGGCCGTGAGGCTGATTTTGAAGCATTAGTTCCATTTGAAGACGGCGATACGTATAACGGCTCTTCTGTGACATCACTAGAAGAGGGCGTAAAACGTATTCTTGGTGAGTCTGGTTATGCGTACCCACAAGTACGTACTATTCCTGAATTTGACGATGAGACCAAAGAAGTATCATTGGTGATTAATGTAGAAGCGGGCAGCCGTATCTACGTTCGTGATATTCGATTTACGGGTAATAACTCGACCAAAGATGAAGTACTACGTCGTGAAATGCGTCAAATGGAAGGCAGCTGGCTTAACTCTAAGTCAATTGACACCGGTAAGAGCCGCCTTAACCGTTTAGGTTTCTTTGAAACGGTTGATGTACAAACAGTGCGTGTTCCTGGCAGTGAAGACCAAGTTGACTTGGTTTACAACGTTAAGGAAGCGAACTCAGGCAGCATCAACTTTGGTGTTGGTTACGGTACCGAATCAGGTGTCAGCTTCCAAGTTGGTTTGCAACAAGATAACTTTGCGGGTTCAGGTAACCGTGTTGGCGTAAGTGCCATGATGAACGATTACCAAAAGAACGTGAGCTTAGACTACCGTGACCCATACTGGAACCTTGATGGTGTGAGCTTAGGCGGTAAGATCTTCTACAACGAATTCGAAGCCTCTGAAGCGGGTATTGTCGACTATACCAACCAAAGTTACGGCACCAGCCTGACATGGGGCTTCCCTATGGATGAGCTGAACCGTATCGAATTTGGTGTTGGCTATACGCACAACAAGATCGGTAACGTTCCGACTTATATCCAAGTGGAACAGTTCGCGAGAAGTATTAACCAATATGGTGACGAAAACATCTTAACCGATGACTTCGATATCAATATCTCTTGGACTCGTAACAACCTTAACCGTGGTTTCTTCCCAACCGAGGGTAACCACCAACGTGCTTTCGCTAAAATGACTGTACCAGGCTCTGACGCTAAGTACTTCAAAGCTCAGTACGATGTAAAACATTACATCCCGCTGACCAAAAAGCATGAGTTCACACTTTTGATGCGTGGCCGATTAGGCTATGGTAATGGTTACGGTCAAACGGATGGTAATGATAACTTGTTCCCATTCTACGAGAACTACTACGCAGGTGGCTTTACAACGTTGCGTGGCTTTGGCTCTAACTCAGCGGGTCCAAAAGCCGTTTACGGGAGCAGTACGGGTAACAACCCAACGTACAGCTCTGCAACCGATGATTCGGTTGGTGGTAATGCGGTTGCCTTGGCAAGTTTAGAGTTAATTGTACCTACGCCGTTTGCTTCTGATGAAGCACGTAGCCAGATTCGAACCAGTGTCTTCTTTGACATGGCAAGTGTATGGGATACCGAGTTCGTAGACCGTGGTGCACCTAACAGTGGCAGCCAGTATTACTACGATTACTCTGATCCAACAAATTACCGTTCATCTTATGGTGCAGCCCTTCAATGGATGTCGCCGATGGGCCCATTGGTTTTCTCTCTAGCGAAACCCGTTAAAATTTACGAAGGTGATGATGAAGAATTCTTCACATTTACCATTGGTAGAACTTTCTAATATTTAAAGGACAATATTTTGAAAAATATGATTAAAGCAGCAGGTTTAGGCCTTGTAGTTCTTAGCTCTTCTTTCTTTGCAACAGCTGCTGAAGCTGCGCAAAAAGTGGGTTATGTAAACACTGCACAAGTATTCCAGGCTCTACCTCAGCGCGAAGTTGTTCTTCAAAAAATGCAGGAAGAGTTCAAAGATAAAGCTGCTGAGCTGCAGAGCATTCAAGCAGAAGCAAAAACTAAGATTGAAAAGCTTAAGCGTGATGGTGAACTACTAGGTCCTGACGAAGTTGAGAAGCTTCGTATCGAAGTCGGTCAACTAGACAGTAAGTACAAAATCAAAGCTCAAGCACTAGAAAAAGCAAGCCAACGTCGTGAAGCACAAGAGAAGCAGAAGCTATTCAAAGTGATTCAAGATGCTGTAACTAAAGTTGCAGAGAAAGAAGGCTACGACATGATTGTTGATATTCAAGCTCTGCAGTACGGCAAGCCGGAATACAACATCTCTGAGCAAGTAATTAAATCACTGAAATAAGTTTATGAAGAACCTGACTTTAGCCGAATTGGCAACGATTACCGGGGGAGAGCTACACGGAGACGGTATGGTTACCGTTTCAGCAGTTGCTCCTATGGATAAAGCGCAAGAAGGAAACATTACGTTCCTTTCGAACGTGAAGTACAGCAAGCACCTTGGTGACTGTAAAGCATCCGCTATTATGGTTAAAGAGAGTGAGCGCGAACTGTGTAAGACCAACGTGATTGTGGTCAGCGACCCTTACGTTGCTTTTGCTAAAGTTGCTCAAGCGCTTGATACTACTCCTGCACCCGCAGCGGCTATCGCTGATTCTGCTTCAATTTCAAGCGATGCAACCATTGGACAAAATGTGTCTATCGGTGCGAACGCTGTGATTGAGTCTGGTGTGGTACTTGGTGATGATGTGATCATCGGAGCGGGTTGTTTTATTGGTAAAAATGCAAATATTGGCACAGGCACTAAGCTATGGGCTAATGTAAGTGTTTACCATGAAGTCGTGATTGGTGACGCGTGTTTGATTCAATCAAGCACTGTCATTGGCTCTGATGGCTTTGGTTATGCGAACGAGAAAGGTGAGTGGGTTAAGATTCCACAAGTCGGTTCAGTTCGCATTGGTAACCGTGTAGAAATTGGCGCGTGTACAACCATCGACCGTGGCGCATTAGATGACACAATCATTGAAGATAACGTTATCTTAGATAACCAGCTTCAAATTGCTCACAATGTTCACATCGGATATGGTTCTGCTATTGCAGGTGGTACTATTATCGCAGGCAGCACGACGATAGGTAAGTACTGTATTATTGGTGGCGGTTGTGTGATTAATGGTCATATTGAAATCGTTGGCGGCGTTACAATCACCGGTATGGGGATGGTAATGCGCAGTATCACTGAGAAAGGCATGTACTCTTCGGGTATTCCTTTACAGCCAAACAAAGATTGGCGTAAAACAGCAACGCGTGTACATCGTATTGATGAAATGAACAAGCGTTTGAAAACCGTTGAAAAACTTATCGAGAAGAGCGCGGAATCATAATTCCAGCATTTCTAATAAAAGGCTCGCGTACAGCGAGTCTTTTTCGTTTATAATCCTTCTAATTAAATAAAGAATATACATAGGAATACGACTTTGACTACTGAACAGACAACGATGAACATTACTGAAATTCAGGAACTATTACCTCATCGCTACCCATTCTTAATGGTTGATCGTGTGACTAGCTTTGAAAAAGAAAAAACACTGACTGCGATTAAGAATGTCTCTGTTAACGAACCTCAGTTCACAGGCCACTTCCCTCAACTTCCTGTATTCCCAGGCGTGTTGATCTTAGAAGCAATGGCGCAAGCAACTGGTCTTCTAGCATTTAAATCATTTGGTGCCCCTTCTGGTAACGAGCTTTACTACTTTGCAAGTGTAGATAAAGCTAAATTCCGCAAGCCAGTAGTGCCAGGTGACCAACTGATTATCGAAGTTGAATTCTTAAAAGAGCGTCGTGGTATTGCATCGTTTAACGGCGTTGCTAAAGTTGACGGCGTAGTTGTATGTTCAGCTGAACTTAAATGTGCTCGTAGAGAGTTTTAATATGATTCATGAAACAGCGAAAATTCACCCGGCAGCAGTAATCGAAGGTGATGTAACTATCGGTGCTAACGTGACGGTTGGGCCTTTCACTTACATTGCTGGTAACGTGACAATTGGTGACGACACTGAAGTGATGTCGCATGTGGTGATCAAAGGTCACACAACCATTGGTAAAGAAAACCGCATCTTCCCACACGCTGTTATCGGTGAAGAGAACCAAGATAAGAAGTACGGTGGCGAAGAGACAACAGTTGTGATCGGTGATCGCAACGTGATTCGTGAGGCGGTTCAAATTCACCGTGGTACAACTCAAGACAAAGCAACCACAGTGATCGGTGATGACAACTTACTTTGTGTTAATGCTCACGTAGCACACGATGTTATTGTTGGTAACCACACTCACATTGGTAACAACGCTATTCTTGGCGGTCACGTAACAGTGGGTGACTACGCTGGTGTAATGGCGCTATCTGCGATTCACCCGTTCTGTTCAATAGGTGCTTACGCCTACATTGGCGGTTGTTCTGCTGTTGTACAAGATGTACTGCCGTACGTGCTTGCACAGGGTAACCATGCAGCTCCATTTGGTCTTAACCTAGTGGGCCTGAAGCGTAACGGATTTGAGAAACCAGAAATTCGTGCACTACAGAAAGCGTACAAAGAGTTATACCGTTCAGGTAAAACACTTGAAGAAGCGAAAGTGGCTTTAGTTGAAATGGCGAAAGAGTTTACTTCGGTTACTCCTATGCTAGAAATGCTAGAGAACTCTGAGCGCGGTATTATTCGTTAATACTTGATATGATTGTTTACCAATCATATCAAGTACGACAATAATGACTTAATCAGATTGGTATAACAAAAAGATCGCTACTCATTGGGCGGTCTTTTTTGTTTTAGGCAAGAAGGGAATTGGAAAACTATGGCACAGCAAGAAGCAGCAACCAATAGCTCGGACTTTGTTTCGAATGAACCTCTACGCGTAGGTATCGTCGTCGGAGAACTCTCGGGTGACACGCTTGGCGAGGGTTTTATTAAAGCGGTCAAATCACAATATCCGAATGCTGAATTCGTGGGTATTGGCGGACCAAAAATGAAAGCGCTTGGTTGTGAGTCTCTTTTCGAAATGGAAGAGCTTGCCGTGATGGGGCTTGTAGAAGTGCTTGGTCGTTTACCTCGTTTGTTAAAAGTGAAAGCGGAACTGGTGAAGTATTTCACTCAAAACCCGCCAGATGTCTTCGTTGGTATTGATGCGCCAGATTTCAACCTAAGACTTGAATTGGATCTTAAGAACGCGGGCATTAAGACCGTTCATTATGTCAGCCCTTCAGTATGGGCATGGCGTCCAAAGCGTATCTTTAAAATCGACAAAGCAACCGACTTGGTACTGGCTTTCTTGCCGTTTGAAAAGGCATTCTACGATAAATATAATGTTGCTTGTGAATTTGTTGGTCATACATTGGCAGACACCATTCCACTAAAACCGAATAAAAAAGAAGCTCGCGAGCTTTTAGGTTTAGATCAAGATAAGCCTTGGTTAGCCGTATTACCGGGTAGTCGCGGTGGTGAGATGAGTTTGATTGCTCAACCCTTTATTGAGACTTGCCAGCGTATTAAGCAAAAATACCCTGATATCAACTTTGTTGTTGCGCTCGTTAATGAGCAGCGTAAAAAGCAGTTCACTGAAATTTGGCAATCGACGGCACCTGAACTTGAATTTACATTGGTAGAAGATACCGCCACCAACGTGATTACCGCTGCTGATTCTGTTCTGTTAGCTTCGGGTACTGTTGCTCTCGAATGCATGTTGTTGAAACGCCCAATGGTCGTTGGCTACAAAGTAAATAAACTGACGGGTTATATTGTTAAGAAATTATCGATTACTGAGTTCGTATCGTTACCGAACATTTTGGCTGGCGAAGAGATTGTGAAAGAGCATATTCTTGAAGAGTGTCACCCAGACTTCTTGTTTCCGTCTGTCGATAAGATGCTATCCGCTGATAACAGCGCATTAATCGAACGCTTTACCGAGATGCATCATTGGATTCGTAAAGACGCGGATAAACAAGCGGCTAACGCGGTATTGAAATTGATAGATCGACCATGTGTTGAGTCATAAAGTGCTCGTTTACAGAACATTAAGAGAAGAATTATGGCAGTAAAAGAGAAAAAAGAGCTTCCTCCTTTTGAGTATCCTCAAGGCTACCAATTATTTGCTGGTGTTGATGAAGTAGGGCGCGGGCCGTTAGTTGGCGATGTTGTTACTGCTGCGGTTATCCTCGATCCTAATAATCCAATCGAAGGTTTGAACGACTCAAAGAAACTGTCTGAGAAGAAGCGTCTGGCTCTGTTTCCTGAAATCAAAGAGAAAGCCTTGGCTTGGTCTGTTGGCCGTTGTTCCCCGCAAGAAATTGATGAGTGGAATATTCTGCAAGCGACCATGATTGCTATGCAGCGAGCGATCGCAGGGCTAAGCGTTCAACCTGATATGGCACTAATCGATGGAAACCGCGTTCCTGAACTGCCGATGGATGGTCTTGCTATTGTAAAAGGGGACTTGCGAGTTGCTGAAATCAGTGCGGCATCTATCATCGCTAAAGTTGTTCGTGACCAAGAGATGGAAGAACTTGATAAACTTCATCCAGAGTTTGGTTTTGCTCAACATAAAGGTTATCCGACCAAAGCGCATTTCGAAGCGATTGAAAAACACGGTGTAACCGAGCATTACCGCAAAAGCTTTAAGCCAGTAAAGCGCATTTTAGGTCTCGATTAAAGCTCGTCGACTAAGGCTGTATATTGATTAGGGCTTAGTATTGGTTAGAGCTTTATAATGATTAGAGCTTTATATTGCTTAGACTCATGTTGACCGGAGCAAGGCATCGAATAAAGTTGCTTATTTGCGGTAGAAAAAAATAGAATACACACAGTTGTAATCCTAGGCCTAAACCTAGAACTCAGGAAAAATAATGTCAGATCCAAAATTTGTTCACCTACGCGTACACAGTGATTTTTCGATGGTGGATGGCCTATCTAAGGTGCCACCATTAGTTAAGAAAGTCGCTGAAATGGGTATGCCCGCTCTAGCATTGACCGACTTTACTAACCTATGTGGCTTGGTGAAATTTTACGGTACTGCTCATGGGTGTGGGGTTAAGCCAATTATTGGTGCTGACTTCTTGATGCAGTCTCAGGATTTTGGCGATGAATTGACCAAACTCACTGTTATTGCAACGAATAATAAAGGTTACAACAACCTAACATTATTGATTTCAAAAGCTTACCTTCGTGGTCATGTACAACATCAGCCTGTTATTGATAAAGAGTGGCTGATTGAACATGCCGAAGGCCTGATTCTTCTATCGGGAGCAAAAGAGGGTGAGATTGGTAAGGCGTTGCTGAAAGGCAATCGAGAGTTGGTTGCAAGCAGCGTTGAGTTTTACAAAACACATTTCGCAGACCGTTTTTATCTGGAGCTCATTCGTACTGGGCGCCCGGATGAAGAGTCTTATCTGCACTTTGCGCTAGAGCTTGCTGAACAAGAAGACCTGCCTGTTGTCGCGACCAACGAAGTGGTTTTCATTTCTGAAGACTTGTTTGATGCCCATGAAATTCGTGTGGCGATTCACGACGGTTTTACAATGGTTGATCCACGTCGACCGAAAAACTACAGCTCACAACAATACTTGCGTAGTGAAGAAGAGATGTGTGAGTTGTTCTCAGACATCCCTGAAGCACTGGAAAACAGTGTCGAAATTGCTAAGCGTTGTAACGTAACAGTTCGACTGGGCGAATACTTCTTACCTAACTTCCCAACGGAAGGTTTGGCGATTGAAGACTTCTTGATTAAAAAATCAGAAGAAGGCCTTGAGCGTCGTTTAGCGTTTCTATTCCCTGATGAGAAAATTCGAGCTGAACGCAGACCTGAATACGATGAGCGACTTAAGATTGAACTTGAAGTTGTCAACAATATGGGGTTCCCGGGTTACTTCTTGATCGTAATGGAGTTCATCCAGTGGTCAAAAGATAACGACGTACCAGTAGGTCCGGGTCGTGGTTCTGGTGCCGGTTCTTTGGTGGCTTACGCATTGGATATCACCGATCTTGATCCACTTGAATATGACTTGCTGTTCGAACGTTTCTTGAACCCAGAACGTGTATCTATGCCCGATTTCGATATCGACTTCTGCATGGATAAACGCGACCAAGTTATTGATCACGTAGCCGAGATGTACGGTCGTGATGCCGTTTCTCAGATCATCACCTTTGGTACTATGGCGGCAAAAGCGGTAATTCGTGACGTTGGCCGAGTCTTGGGCCACCCGTTTGGTTTCGTTGACCGTATTTCTAAGCTAGTTCCACCTGATCCGGGCATGACGCTAGAGAAGGCCTTCCTTGCTGAGCCAGCATTGCCAGAACTCTACGACGGTGATGAAGAAGTACGCGAACTGATTGATAAGTGTCGTATTCTTGAGGGTTGTACGCGAAATGCCGGTAAGCACGCGGGTGGTGTTGTTATCTCACCCACCACGATTACCGACTTTGCACCTATTTATGCCGATGCGGAAGGCAACTTCCCGGTAACGCAATTCGATAAGAATGACGTTGAAACCGCCGGTTTGGTTAAATTCGACTTCTTGGGTCTACGTACCCTGACCATCATCGATTGGGCGTTAGGCCTCGTAAACCCACGCTTGAAGAAAGAGGGTAAAGAGCCGGTTCGTATTGAATCGATTCCTCTAGATGACCAAGCGTCATTTAACCTATTACAAAATTCTGAAACGACGGCGGTATTCCAACTGGAATCACGCGGTATGAAAGATCTGATCAAGCGTCTACAACCCGACTCTTTTGAAGATATCATCGCATTGGTAGCTTTGTTCCGTCCGGGCCCTCTGCAATCAGGCATGGTAGATAACTTTATCGACCGTAAACACGGCCGAGAAGCTGTATCTTATCCTGATGAAACGTGGCAACACGAATCGTTAAAAGAAACACTAGAACCGACTTACGGCATCATCCTGTATCAAGAACAGGTAATGCAAATCGCTCAGATCCTTGCGGGTTATACGCTTGGTGGAGCCGATATGTTGCGTCGTGCGATGGGTAAGAAAAAGCCTGAAGAGATGGCAAAACAGCGCGGTACCTTTAAAGAAGGTGCTGAAGCCAATGGTGTTGATGGCGAACTGTCCATGAAGATCTTTGACTTGGTAGAGAAGTTTGCGGGCTACGGCTTTAACAAATCTCACTCGGCTGCATACGCACTGGTTTCTTATCAAACGCTGTGGCTGAAAACCCATTACCCAGCGGAGTTTATGGCAGCGGTAATGACCGCAGATATGGATAACACCGAAAAGGTTATTGGCCTTGTCGATGAGTGTTTCCGTATGAAGCTCAAGCTTCTTCCACCCGATATTAATTCCGGTTTATACCGTTTTAATGTGGATGAAGATGGTGCGATTGTTTATGGCATCGGTGCGATTAAAGGGGTGGGTGAAGGCCCAATTGAAGCCATTATTGAAGCGCGTAACAAAGGCGGTTACTTTAAAGACTTGTTCGACTTCTGTGCACGACTTGATCTGAAAAAAGTGAACAAGCGTGTTATCGAAAAGTTGATTCTGTCGGGCGCCTTAGATAGATTAGGTCCTCACCGAGCAGCGATGATGGCCTCATTGAAAGATGCGGTTAAGGCGGCAAGCCAACATCACCACGCTGAGTCTTTTGGTCAATCGGATATGTTTGGCGTGTTGACTGACGCTCCGGAAGAGGTGGAACACAAGTATACCCAAGTACCGAAGTGGCCTGAAAAGGTTTGGCTTGAAGGTGAGCGTGAGACGTTAGGTTTGTATTTAACGGGTCACCCAGTTAACGCTTACATTAAAGAACTCGCGAAATACACCAGCTGTCGCTTGAAAGATGCGACGCCGACGCGTCGTGATCAGTCTTTAACGATTGCAGGTTTGGTCATTGCTGCTAGGGTAATGACCACGAAGCGCGGAACTCGAATTGGTTTGATGACCCTCGACGACCGATCGGGGCGAATGGAAGTGATGTTGTTCTCGGATGCGCTCGATCGCTACGCTGAATTGCTCGAAAAAGATAAAATAGTGGTCGTTTCTGGACAGGTCAGCTTTGATGATTTCAATGGTGGGCTTAAAATGTCCGCGCGTGAGGTCATGGACTTAGGAAGCGCCCGTGAGAAATATGCTCGTGGGGTGTCGATATCTATCGACCAATCCCAAATTAATGGTCAATTTTTTGAACGCTTTAGTCAAATCTTAGAACCTTATAGAGCCGGAACGGTCCCAGTCAATGTATACTACCAGCGTGCCGACGCTAGAGCGCGGTTAACATTGGGCACAGAATGGCGTGTGACGCCAAGTGATACATTACTAGACGAATTAAAACAGCTGCTTGGAAATAGCCAAGTAGAACTCGAATTTAACTAAAATTTAGCTCCATGATTGTGGAGCTGAATCAACAAGGATTCATAGATGAGCCTGAACTTTCTAGAATTTGAAAAGCCTATCGCTGAACTTGAAGCAAAAATCGAAGCGCTACGTGACGTTTCACGTCACGGTGGTGACACAGCGGTAGATCTAGACAAAGAAATTGAACAACTAGAGAAAAAAAGCTTAGAGCTTAAACAGAAAATCTTTAGTGACCTAGGTGCATGGCAAGTAGCTCAACTTGCTCGTCACCCGCAACGTCCGTACACCAAAGATTACCTGGAGCATGCCTTCACAGAATTTGAAGAGATGGCGGGCGATCGCGCTTTCGCTGACGACAAAGCAATTGTGGGTGGTATGGCTCGTCTAAATGGTCGTCCTGTTATGGTTATTGGTCACCAGAAAGGTCGTGAGACTAAAGAAAAAGTGATTCGTAACTTTGGTATGCCAAAGCCAGAAGGTTACCGTAAGGCACTTCGCCTAATGGAAACGGCTGAGCGTTTCAACATGCCAATCATTACTTTCATCGATACAGCGGGTGCATACCCAGGTGTTGGTGCTGAAGAACGTGGTCAATCTGAAGCTATCGCAAAGAACCTTAAAGTTATGGCTGGCCTATCTGTGCCAGTTATCTGTAACGTTGTTGGTGAAGGCGGTTCAGGTGGTGCACTAGCGATTGGTGTTGGCGACTACGTGAACATGCTTCAGTACTCTACGTACTCAGTAATATCTCCAGAAGGTTGTGCTTCAATCTTGTGGCGTGATTCAGATAAAGCACCACAAGCTGCTGAAGCGATGGGCCTAGTTGCTCCTCGTCTGAAAGATCTTGAGCTTATCGACGAAATCATTCCTGAGCCTCTAGGTGGCGCGCACCGCGATCCAGTACAAACGGCTCAGAACATGAAAGACATGCTAGTTAAACAGCTAGAAGAGCTAGAGCAGTTTGATAACGAAGCACTACTTGAGCGTCGTTACCAACGCCTAATGAGCTACGGTTACTGCTGATAAGCGTGCCTTGAAATGAGGCAGCTTCAAGTAACAAGATGATGAAAGGGTTGGACTCAGTGCCAACCCTTTTTTATTATTAAAATATTCTCCCTTCAAACCTACTCTCATGGTTCACTCGCTCATGACTCACTTAATCGAAACCTTCACATTTGTACTTCATCAAAGCGCACTCAAGCCTAGTCGATTGATCGTGGCTTTCAGTGGCGGTGTTGATTCTCGAGTCTTATTGGAGTTAGCAGCACAGTACGCACAAACTTATGACATTGAGTGCTGCGCGGTGCACGTTCACCACGGTTTAAGCCAGAATGCTGATCACTGGGCAGAGCAGTGCCAAACATGGTGTGATGCTTTGTCGGTTTCGTTAGCTATAGAACGAGTCTCGCTGGATATCGACAGTGGTGAGAGCGTAGAAAAGCTGGCTCGAGATGCTCGCTACAATGCGTTTCAGAAGTACCTGAGTTTTGGTGATGTTCTCATTACAGGTCAACACATCGATGATCAACTTGAGACTTTCTTGTTAGCGTTGAAGCGAGGAAGTGGCCCGAAAGGACTCTCTTCTATGGCGAAAGTGATGTCGTTTGGCGAAGCGTTTATTGTGAGGCCTTTGCTGTCAGTGACTCGAGCGGATATTGAAGAATCTGCGCACGACATGGGTTTAACTTGGGTCGAAGATGAGAGTAATCAAGACGTTCGCTTTGACCGCAATTTTATTCGTCATCAAGTCACTCCGGCACTGACCGAGCGTTGGCCTAGTTTCCGAGAGTCAGTCAGTCGTAGTGCTCAGCTATGTGCAGAGCAAGAGTTACTGTTGGATGAGTTGCTTGAATCACACTTTCAGCAAGCTTTAGGGAATAGCCAAAACTTAAGCATTGAGGCGTTATCTCAACACTCAGACTTGTTACGAGCACGCCTGCTAAGAATGTGGTTGAGTCATTGCAATCAACCGATGCCGAGTCAAAAGCAGCTCAAGCTTATTTGGGATGAAGTCGCATGCGCTCAGGCGGACGCCAACCCTAAGCTGGTGTTGAATGATGCCGAAGTTCGACGCTTTAATCATCAGCTCTATTTGGTGAGAGAGACTAAAGACCTATCCGACTGGCAAAGCCATCTTTCAATGGGAGAGAGTTTGACGCTACCCGATGGCTTAGGGGAGCTACGCTTAAATTCAGCACTGAGTGATGGCGCATCGAACAACCGTGATGTGCAAAGCTTTAGTTTGTCGGATACAAACGCAACACTAAGAGTGATCTTTAACCCTGAAGGACTTTCGGCTCACCCTGTTGGGCGCGGGCGTAGTAGAAAACTCAAGAAGCTGTTTCAAGAGTACCAAGTACCCAGTTGGTTAAGACGCAGAACGCCGATATTAATGGATGGCGATCGAGTGATCGCTGTTTTAGGCTTATTCGTAGATAAAAACTACGAAGGTCAAGATTGTGAAGCGCTTTGGAGCAAGTAGAAAAAGTTTGTGTCACAATTCACCGTCACTTTAATAAAAATAATTAATGGAATATGCAATGAAGAAAATTACACTAGGATTAGTTCTCGGACTTGGACTATTGAGTGGTAACGCTCTGGCGGGTGATGTTGCTGCGGGCCAAGCTAAAGCAGCAATCTGTGCGGCTTGTCATGGCGCCGATGGTATCGCTATGATCCCAGGTTACCCAAACCTGAAAGGACAAAACGAGCAGTACATCGTTTCATCGATCAACGCTTACAAAACAAAACAGCGTAATGGTGGCTTGGCCGCTGTGATGCAGGCTCAAGCTTCTATGCTGAGTGATGAAGATATCGCGAATCTAGCCGCTTACTACGCAAGCCTTAAGTAAAACCTTCTCAAAGCGCTGATTAAACAAGATGATAAATTTCGAGCCAGAGCTTTAAAGCTCTGGCTTTTTTCATTGAATGTTTACTATAGCTAACCGATAATGAGCTATTCGCACAGTTTAAGGGATGAACATGAAAAAGATTGAAGCCATTATCAAGCCATTCAAACTTGATGATGTACGTGAAGCACTTGCAGAAGTGGGTATTACGGGTATGACAGTATCTGAAGTTAAAGGCTTTGGACGCCAGAAAGGTCATACTGAGCTATATCGCGGCGCAGAGTACATGGTCGACTTTTTACCTAAAGTGAAATTGGAAATCGTTGTGACCGACGAAGTGGCTGACCAGTGTGTTGATACCATTATCGAAACGGCTCAAACCGGTAAAATCGGCGACGGTAAGATCTTCATTACTGACGTTGAACGTGTGGTACGTATTCGTACTGGCGAGGAAGACGAAGACGCCGTATAAAAAAACTATTACCCTAAAAGGAGCGTTTATCGCTCCTTTTTCATTTCTGGTAGGGTGCTGTATGTTTAAGAAAACCATCATTGTTATCGCCGTATTGATAACGCTTGCTGTCGTTAGTTTTCATTTTATCTTCGTGATCCCGAATAAACCCAACCTGATCACTTCCTCTCAAAGTACCAGTAACGACATCTACAGTTGCTACCAAAACTCCGCACCGAAAGCGATTGATGTGTCTGATGGACTAAGCATTACCGTGTGGAATATCTACAAGCAAAATCGCAGTAATTGGCAGAGTGAACTGAACAAATTGACGGCAGGAAGCGATCTTGTATTGCTGCAAGAAGCGAGTATGACAGAAGAGCTTCGCCAATGGGTGACAAGCGGCCAGTGGGGAAGCACTCGTGTGAATGCGTTTAAAGCCTTTGAACAAAGTGCTGGCGTACTTAACTTAGCGACGCATTTACCGATCGAAGCTTGTGCTTATACTCATGAAGAACCTTGGCTTCAATTGCCTAAATCGGCGCTTTGGTCGCGTTACCAACTAAGCAATGGCGAAGAGTTGGCTGTGATTAATATCCATGCCGTGAACTTTACCTTTGGTACGGAAGATTACGAGGCTCAGCTGAATAGCTTAACTGACAATCTGCAACAGTATCGTGGGCCTGTTATTTTTGCTGGGGATTTTAATAGCTGGAGTGAAGCTCGCTTTGCGGTATTGAAAGGCGCGTTGGAACAGGTCGGTTTGACGGAGGTTGCCTTTGAACCGGATAACCGAACTCAGTTTATGACAGGATTGGTGCTCGACCATGTGTTCTATCGAGGGCTAGAGGTAGAAAATGCAAAAGCGCCCATTACGGACGCTTCTGATCATAACCCTATGCGAGTGACCTTTAAGGCTAAATAGCTATTAGTCATTGGAGCTTAACCATTCGCACGGTAGTTACGTTGGGTAATCTAACGGAGCAAATAGGCTAGAGAGTTTTCGCTAGCCTTACCTCTTCAACTTAAAAGATTAAAATGTAGAGCGCCCAGATTAGGTAGTAGCCAACCCATGGTAAGCCTGAAATCACAAGCGCTTGCCCACGTTCAAACTCAGTCCACGTTAATACTGCAGCATAACCCAACACGATATACCATGGTAATAACAGTGGTAAAGAGCTGGCAAACTGCGACCAATCATTGGTTAGTGGTAACTTGATTAAGCCGTTTAAGCTGTTCAAGTCAGCAGCGTAGCTCATCACTTGTCCATGCTTGAGTATCAGGCTTGCGTAGCTTGCTACGTCACCTAAAACAGCCGGGAATATCACAACCGATGCCGCTGCAAACCATCGCCAAAAGCTATGTTGATGCTGGCTTGGTTTGGTTGCTAGATTAAACCAGAATGCCAACAGAATGATGGTTAATGTTCGGCCAAACACATCGCTGATGATTTCACTCGCGAGTAGGGTATTACTGTCAAGTAACGCCAATTGGTCAGGGTTCGTTTGAGCCAGTTGTTGTGACAATTCTGCACTTAACCATGCAAAATCTACATTCGAAAAATAAGCACCCCAGAATAAAAATGGGCTGAGCATTAATACGACGTAGGGTTGCCATCCCCAAGCACTTCGCTGATAAAGCGCTAAGAAACAAGCTGTTGGTGAACGGAATATATCCAACAGCATGACGAGTGGGTTACTTGACGGGTTCATACACTTACCTTAGTTACATCAACATACAGCTTCAGTTTTTGTCCTGGCTGTAGGTATTTCTTGTTCTGCAAAGCGTTCCATTTTACAACATCTGCGCTTTTTACTTTGAACTTTGATGCAATACCGCTGACTGTGTCACCTGATCTTACGTTATAAAAGACAGTTCGAATGATGGCACCGTCGGAACTATTCTTCCAAATGACCAGTTCTTGACCAATTCGAAGCGTGTCGCGTGGCCCCATACCATTCCACTTAGCCAGTGATTGATGAGATACCTTATTTGCGCGTGCAATCGTCCATAGGCTGTCACCACTTTTTACGGTATGACTAAGCTTATATTGACCTCGACTCTTCGACTGTGTGCTTGCTAGGCGATTTGAAGCGCTTAGTGCGTATGTCTTGTCGTCTTTGGTGGATGTTGGGATAAGTAAGTGCTGTCCAATACGAATATTGTTGTTGCTTAAACCGTTTGCAGAGCGGATCACTTTGCTGGTGGTGTTATATTTACTTGCTAGTACGCTAATGCTGTCACCAGACTGAACCTTGTAACGCACCAATTTCATGCCTTTGCCTTTATTGGCCGCCACTTCTTTGTTGAACTTTTCAACAGAGCCTAGAGGAAGCAATAATTGCTGATGCTTTTCAGGTGCCGTCGCCCATTGGTTATAAGCGGGGTTGTAGCCTTGCAGCTCTTTGACTGGAATACCTGCGTAGCTTGCAGCAATCGCTAAATCAAGCTGTTCGTTTGGGTTAACCAGGGCCAGTACTGGCTTATTTGGAATCGCAGGGATATCGATGCCATACTTTTCTTGGTTGGCAATCACATCAGCTAGAGCAAGCAGTTTAGGTACGTAGCTGCTGGTCTCTCTTGGTAAGTCCAAAGAGAAGAAGTCGATTGGCTTACCCAGCTTCTTGTTCTTGCGGATAGCACTGTTTACACGACCGCCACCACTATTATAGGCAGCAATGGCATGGTTCCAATCGCCATCGAAACGTCGGTTAAGGTCTGAGAGGAAATCCAATGCGGCGTCAGTAGAGGCAGCCACATCACGACGACCGTCGTACCAGAAGTTCTGTTCAAGCCCGTAGTCTTTGCCTGTGCCAGAAATGAATTGCCATAGACCTGCTGCGCTGCCATGAGAGTAGGCAAACGCATCGAAAGAACTTTCTACAACGGGTAATAGTGCCAATTCTAGTGGTAAGCCTTTTTCTTCAATCTTAGTTGTGATCAGATAAAGGAAAGGTTCAGCACGTTGTGAGACGGTTTTTAGATGACTAGGGTGCTTTAAATACCAAGTTCGGTAGTAATCAACCTTCTTTTGGTCGGGTACTTCCATTTCAAGTTGCATCGCAATACGTTTCCAAACATCTTCTTGTGTTTGTGGAGTAACGACAGGTGCTTCAACTTTTTGATCTTCTTTGGCTGTTGCTTCTGATGAAGCGTTCGCTTGAGAAACTTCTTTAGTAGGAGATGTGTTGGTTTGCTCGGAAGCTTGGTCTGGATTCTCTGACTGAGTTAATTGGCAACCAGAAAGTAGTAATACCAAAGCCCAGCTGTACTTAACTCGCATGTTACAGCCTTTTTAATTAACGGCCGGTGATAATACTTGCCACCCCCTATGAGTGACAAGTCTGTATTTGTTAAAATTCGTTCTTCCACGCACGTAAAGCGGTAAATACCGATAAAGGATCGGTCTGCTCAGTACGATTAGATACTGATTTCACTACACTTGGCTCGGTATAGCGCAAGAAAGGGTTCACAAACTTCTCTTGTCTCAAATTTGTGGGGATGGTCGACTTATTCTGAGCTCGGAGTCGGTTCACTTGGTCGCGATATTGCTGCAAATGTTGGTTGTCAGGCTCAACCGCTAATGCGAAAGCGATGTTCGCGGCGGTGTATTCATGAGCACAGTAAACCTCGGTTTCTTGAGGAAGTGCTGTGATCTTGTTCAGTGCATCAAACATTTGCTGTGGCGTGCCTTCCATGATTCGACCACAGCCTGCTGAAAACAGCACATCGCCACAAAATAGTTTGGCATCGCCCACATAACCAATGTGACCAGCGGTGTGGCCACTGAGCCCGAGTACTAAAAAGACTTCACCAAACAATTCTAATTGGTCACCATCATCAACGGGGTGAGTTAAGGTCGGGATCGGTTCATTCCTTGGACCCACTACATCTATGCTTGGAAACTGTCTGACTAGTTCTGGAACGCCACCAATGTGATCATGGTGGTGGTGTGTAATCAAGATTGCATCTAAAGTTAGCTCATGATGTGCTAAGTACTCTAATACTGGAGCCGCATCACCAGGGTCGACGACAGCACAACGACGATCGCTATTTTGAATCAGCCAGATGTAATTGTCGTTAAATGCAGGTATGCTTTTGATATGTAACATTATTGATTCTCCAGTCACTTTTAGTGAGACAGAATAAGTGAGACAGGTTATTGATGAAGCCAGCACGTAGCAGAAAGAAGTTTGAGCGTCCTTACACTTGGGCACAATTGCACAATGGGGACTGGTTGAGAGAATCTATTCAAACTCGACTCGATGAGTGGTGCCCAAAGCTATTTGGTTACCATATGCTCAAGCTTGGCGGTCTCAGTAGTGAGATTTCTAGCTGCACATGCAACATTCAACATCAAGTAAACCTAGATATCCAGAACCCATTACATAATGTGATAGCGGATGTCTATAATTTACCCTTTTTGGAGAAAAGCTTTGATGTTGTGGTGCTGAGTCATCAGTTAGATTATAGCAATGACCCGCATCGATTATTGAGAGAAGTCGACCGAGTGATGATGGACGATGGTTATATCATCATTACTGGCTTCAATCCGTTTAGTATTACCGGACTCGCAAGTTTACTGCCTTGGCGAAAGAACAGCTTGCCTTGGAGTGGACGTATGTACACGCCAAACCGAATTAAAGACTGGTTAGGTGTATTGAACTACGAAGTGATTCATTGCGATACCTATGCACTATTTCCGATGAGTAAGTATCAGGCGATGTGGACGTGGTTGGAGAATAGTTTAGGCGGCTGTGCTTCCTTTGCTGGCAGCCAATACTTTATTGTTGCTCGTAAACGAACTTACCCACTTAAGCCTATCAAGCCACATTGGCACCTTAAGCGACGTTTCTCTCCGGTTGGAGCAAGCTTTAGAACCAATACGCGTCGTACCATGGATTCAGCTAAAGCTTCATATCCGTTGAAAACAGAAAAAGCCGACTAGTAGTCGGCTTTTGATCTATTAATTAGGTTAATCAATTATCAACTAGTTTGAGAAGCTATCAATCAGGTTAGGAAACTATCAATCAGGTTTGGAAAGTATGAATCTGTTTCTGAAATCTGCATCTCATTTAAAAGACGGTTAGCTTGGTTGATAGCCCGTATCTTCTTGAGTCGGATTCTCCGCTGCATTTCGCGCTAAGTCATCACACATTTCATTTTCTCGGTGCCCAGCGTGTCCTTTAACCCAGCGCCAATCAACACTATGACGAGCAGTTTCTTTATCGAGCCTTTGCCACAGGTCTGCGTTTTTAACCGGTTTCTTGTCGGCGGTTTTCCAGTCACGCTTTTTCCAGTTGTGGATCCACTGTGTGATGCCTTGGCGAACGTATTGGCTATCCGTGGTCAGAATCACGGAGCAAGGTTCCTTGAGTGCTTGGAGAGCGATGACAGCTGCGAGCATTTCCATACGGTTGTTGGTCGTTAGTGTAAAGCCTTCGGCTAGTGTCTTTTCTACTTTTTTATAGCGAAGTACGATGCCATAGCCACCAGGACCTGGGTTGCCTAAACAAGAACCGTCAGTGAAAATTTCAACTTGTTTCGTCATGATTTGATACTATTACCTCAAGCACATTATCGGCATAGTCTGACACAGTTATCCTTATGAATACCAGTAGCACTCCAGAACAAAACACGAACGAAAAAAACAGTTCGGACGAAAATAAGCGCATCATTGTACTCGATACCGAAACCACCGGTATGAATACAGAAGGTGGCCCTCACTATATGGGGCATCGCATCGTTGAGATTGGTGCGGTAGAGATCATCAACCGTAGGCTGACCGGGCGTCACTTCCACGTCTATATAAAGCCCGATCGTGCGATTCAAGAAGAGGCGATTGGCGTTCACGGTATTACCGATGAATTCTTGATTGATAAGCCAGAATACCAAGACATACATAAAGAGTTTCTCGACTTTATCAAAGGTGCTGAGCTGGTAGCTCATAACGCGCCCTTCGATACGGGCTTTATGGATTATGAGTTTGAGAAGCTCAACCCAGCGATAGGTAAAACGGATGACTACTGTAAAGTTACCGATACCTTGGCCATGGCGAAGAAGATCTTTCCAGGCAAAAGAAACAACCTAGATATCTTATGTGATCGTTACGGTATTGATAACTCGCACCGTACTCTCCACGGCGCATTGCTCGATGCGGAGATCCTAGCCGACGTCTATTTATTGATGACGGGTGGGCAAACTTCGCTGCAATTTAACGCCGGGCAAAAGGAAGGTGAAGGTGAAAGTATACGAAGAGCAGAAAGTGGTCGAAAATCCCTAAAGGTTTTACGAGCTACGGCCGATGAAGTAGAAGCGCATCAAAGTCGTTTAGATCTCGTCGAGAAAAGCGGAAGCTGCCTCTGGCGTCAGTAGGGAGAAAGTATGTTAAGGGTATTGGCTACCGGTTGCTTATTGTTGTTAAGCTTTAGCTTACATGCGGCAACAGAATCCGTAATGAGTTTATTGGACAACCGTTTTCGCGTTGATCCCAGTATTGAACAAGTCACCTTTGTGATTTATCGAGCCGATAACTCTAAACCTGTCGTTTTGGTTCGTCCGGATGGCAAGAAATATTACTCTTGGCGCAATGCTGATAATGTCCGTTGGTACGAAGAATCATCCATGGACATCATATCTATCGACAAACCGATGCCAGGACCTTGGCAAGCGGTAGGTAAAGTCTCACCTAAGAACAACATCAAGCTATTGTCTCACCTTGTTTTGGATGCCAATGACTTCCCAGACAAACTGTATCAAACCGAACACATTAAATTTACGGCTCGTTTGACCTCTGACGGCAAGCCTCTTGTGCTGCGTGATTTTTTAGATCGCGTGAAACTTAAGGTCACTTTTACTAAGTTCGTTGAAAATGAAGAGTCTTTAGTGAGAGAGGCGCGCCCAATTCCGGTTGTGATGGGCGAGTTTGCCGACGATGGCAGTGGTCTTGATGAACAAGCCGGAGATGGCGTTTTCACTGTGTCGTTGCCGATTGATATTGAGCCCGGTAAATACCGCGCGCGTATTACTTCTGGCAATGGTGTGTTCCTGCGAGCGCAAGAGCAAGAAGTTTTGGTGTACCCAACACCGATCACTACAACCTTCATTCAGTCTCGAAAAGAGGGGCAGCCTCATACGATTGTCGTTTCAGGGGAGCCGGGCATGATTGCGCCTAGTTCGTTAGCGGTTCATGTTGAACACAAGGCTCCGGATGAATACGAAATGTATAAGCAGGGCCAAGCTGAGGTCGATGCAATGAAAGTCGCTTTAGAGCTGCCTTATAATGGCGATTTGGGGATTTATAACTGGTCGGGGATGGTTTACGCTACTGATGCCTCAAGCCAACGTCCACTGATCTTTCCCATTACCGAGCACTCGTACAGCGTTGTTGAAGATATCGACTTAGCGGAGTCACGACGTCTGCAAGAAGAAGCGCTTGCTGAGCAAAAGCGTATCGCAGCAGAGTTGATGATACTTCAGAAGCGAGAAGATGACAGACAGCGCAGTATGATCATTATTGCGGTGGGTAATGTGGTCGCGATTCTATTAGGTTTATTGATTTGGTTTGTGGTTCGTCGGGTAAAGGCGAAGAAAAAAGCTCAACCAGAGATGCAGCTTAAGGCTCCTAAGTAACTCGCTTATATCATTAGAGTTGTCCTGAGAGAGCAAACGTCGGGACAACAAACCTCGAGAGACTAAACTTAGATAGTGTAAGCTTCGAGAATGTCAGCATTAAAATTTGTGACAACGATGTCATGAACAAAAAAAACGGGACTCATAGGAGTCCCGTTTTTGTTTCTTTTTCTAACCTTAAGCGACGTTATCAATCGATTGGTCTGGGTACTGAGACTTTGCTGCAAGCTCTTCTGGAGAGAAGTCGTCAACGTTAATCGTGTACAGTCTATGTTCCTCTGCGCTAATCAGCAAATTTGCCTCTTCTTGCGTTAAGATGCCTTTCTCTAACCCTAATTGAGCCACAAGGTCTAGTCGTAAGAAAGCGCTCTTTTGGTGCGTCTCTTTGCAGACTTTGTTGAATAGAGGTTCTGCTTGAAGAATCACTTCTAACGCTTTTTCAATCTTACCTACTGGGTTGTATTCAGTCGCTTCCAAGTATTGGCCACGGCCGATACGAGAACGTGTTTCGCTTGGCGTTTGTAGAATGTGCGCGACTTGGCTATCCAGTTTGTCGTTTGGTGCACGACGAATGCGACCGAATGGCATCAACACAACACGAAGTAAACGGCCAATCACAGGATTAGGGAAGTTCGCTAGGAACTCATCAATCGCAACTTCAGTCTGACGTAAACTATCTTGCATACCCCAATGTACTAACGGTAAGTCTTCAGCGTGGCTGCCTTCACTTTCGAAGCGCTTAAGTGTTGCTGAACCTAGGTACAGTTGGCTTAGGATATCGCCTAATCTTGCTGATAGGCGCTCTCTGCGTTTCAGTGAACCACCCAAAACGGCCATTGAAATGTCAGAAAGTAGCGCTAAGTTGGCACTGTAGCGGTTCAATTTTTGGTAGTAGCGTTGAGTTTGTTTGTCCGCTTTATTAGATGGTGTTGGCGTGTCTGAGCCTCGACCATCAGTTAAACCAAACCACACACTGCGGACTAGGTTGCTCATCGTAAAGCTAACGTGTCCTGCTAACGCTGAATCAAACTTATCCAGTGCATCGCTGCTTTCAGAATAAGCGGCTTCCATTTCATTCAGTACGTAAGGATGACAACGAATTGCACCTTGACCATAGATGATCATCGAACGAGTTAGGATGTTGGCACCTTCCACGGTAATCGCGATTGGCGCGCCTTGGTAGCTACGAGCTAAGAAGTTTGATGGACCTAAGCAAATACCTTTACCACCGACGATATCCATCGCATCGATGATGCTGCGTTGGCCACGGTGAGTACAGTGGTACTTCACGATTGCTGAGATAACCGAAGGCTTTTCGCCAAGATCGATACCTGCAACCGTTAGGTTACTCGCTGCATCCATTACGTAGGCATTACCTGCTAAGCGTGCAAGCGGCTCTTCAACCCCTTCCATACGACCAATAGGTTGTTTGAACTGGCGACGAATGCGAGCGTAAGCACCGGTTGCCAGCGCAGCCGATTTAATGCCGCCCGTTGAGTTTGAAGGCAGTGTGATACCACGACCAACAGATAGACACTCAACTAGCATACGCCAGCCTTGGCCGGCCATTTTCTGGCCACCAATGATGAAATCGATAGGAACGAAGAGATCATCACCTTGGGTTGGGCCATTTTGGAACGGTACGTTAAGTGGGGAGTGACGATTACCAATCTTCACGCCTTTTAAATCTGTAGGGATAAGCGCGCAAGTGATACCGAGCTCTTGCTTGTCACCAAGTAGGCCGTCTGGATCTCGTAATTTAAACGCAAGTCCCAATACTGTTGCGACAGGTGCAAGGGTAATGTAGCGCTTGTTCCAAGTGAGTCGCATACCTAGAACTTCTTCGCCTTGCCATTGACCTTTGCATACGATGCCGTAATCGGGGATTGAACCTGCATCTGAGCCTGCTTCTGGGCTAGTTAGGGCAAAACAAGGGATCTCTTTACCTTCCGCTAAGCGGGGTAGGTAGTGGTTTCTTTGTTCTTCTGTACCGTAGTGCTGCAATAGCTCACCGGGGCCTAGCGAGTTAGGTACGCCAACGGTTGATGACAATACGCTAGAAACGCCCGTTAGCTTTTGTAGCACTAAAGATTGAGCGTAAGCTGAGAATTCTAAACCGCCATACTTTTTCTTGATGATCATTGCGAAGAATTTATGGTCTTTCAGGTATTGCCATACTTCTGGTGGCAAATCAGCCAGCTCATGCGTTACTTGGTAATCATTGACCATTTCACACACTGTATTTACTGGACCATCTAAAAATGCTTGCTCAGCTTCAGACAGCTTAGGGTCAGCGATGTTTTGAAGTTTCTTCCATTCAGGCTTGCCTTTGAACAGCTCTGCTTCCCACCACACAGTACCAGCTTCTAATGCTTCCTTTTCTGTCTGAGACATTGCAGGCAGTACTTTTTTAAACAAAGAAAGTGCTTTTTGACTGATGATAGTCTGACGAATTGCCGGTACAGCAAAAATCGCAATGGCTGAGAGATAGCAAAGCCAGCCAGTGACAGCAACGCCGCCAAACAGTGTTAATGCTACCATTGTGCCGGTTAATACGATTAATGCGCGTACTAGGCTAACTCTATGGTAAAGACAGACGCTTAAGACGGCTGTCATGCCGAGTAGGGAGAGCAATATGTTCATGATCGATTTCCTTTTCAGAGATCACTTATTGTTATTAAGTTTAGGTAAGAGGTCTAACCAGTCAAGTGTAAACAAAATATTAAATATTTGTAAAACTCCAAGGTGGGTAAAAAGTGATCTCAATAGAGTTAAAGTTCTAATTGTGAGAGGTTGGTGGCGAATATTTGGGCGGTTCGGCAGTGAGACTCTAATTAAGGTGGCAATCTTTGGGCTTAAGTGTCGACACTATTTCATGTTTGTGGGTAAACTCAGTAATAAAGAGGGGGAAACCCCCAGTTCTCATTTCGCGCACTTTAAGTTGCGTCAAAAAAATAAGAGATAAGCCTTATGTACCATGACCTAATCAAAAGTGAATTGAACGAAGCTGCTGACGTTCTTAATAAGTTCTTGAGTGATGACCATAACATTGCCCAAATTGAAGCTGCCGCAAAACTGATTGCAGATTCATTTAAGCAAGAGGGTAAAGTACTTTCTTGTGGTAACGGTGGCTCACACTGTGATGCGATGCACTTCGCGGAAGAGCTTACTGGCCGATACCGTGAAAATCGTCCAGGTTACGCTGGTATTGCGATTTCAGATCCTAGCCATTTATCTTGTGTAAGTAACGACTTTGGCTACGACCACGTATTTTCTCGTTATGTAGAAGCGGTAGGTCGTAAGGGGGACGTGTTGTTTGGTTTATCGACTTCAGGTAACTCTGCCAACATTTTGAAAGCGATTGAAGCTGCTCAAGCTAAAGGCATGAAAACCATTGCGCTAACCGGTAAAGATGGCGGTAAAATGGCAGGTTGTGCCGATATCGAAATTCGAGTTCCACATTTTGGTTACGCTGACCGCATCCAAGAGATTCACATTAAGATCATCCATATTGTGATTCAGCTTGTTGAAAAAGAAATGGAATAATAGTTTTAAAGACATTTGGGGCCCAACTTAGGCTCCATTGGTTTTGATAGGGAGTAGATTAAACCATGTGTGAATTGCTCGGTATGAGCGCGAATGTGCCAACTGATATTTGTTTTAGCTTTACTGGTCTTATGCAGCGTGGAGGCAATACCGGCCCGCACCGCGATGGCTGGGGTATTACTTTCTATGAAGGAAAGGGTTTCCGTACGTTTAAAGATCCTAACCCTAGTTGTGAATCCAAGATCGCTGAGTTGGTTCAAAACTACCCAATTAAAAGTCAAGCTGTTGTCAGTCATATCCGTCAAGCTAATCGTGGTGGCGTTAATCTAGAAAATACTCACCCATTTACCCGTGAGCTTTGGGGACGATACTGGACCTTCGCCCATAATGGCCAATTAACGGATTACGATGATCTGGTTAGTGGTCGTTTCAGACCGGTCGGTGAGACGGACAGTGAACTGTCTTTCTGTTGGTTAGTGAAACAACTAGAAGATCGTTTTCCTGAGCCACCTCAAGACATGGAAGGTATGTTTCGCTTTGTCGCTGAGTGTTGTGACCAGCTAAGAGAGAAAGGCGTCTTCAACATGTTACTCAGTGATGGCGAGTATGTGATGACCTACTGTACGAATCATTTGTACTGGATAACAAGACGCGCGCCTTTTGGTAATGCGAGCCTGATTGATGAAGATGTTGAGATAAACTTCCAAGAAGAGACCACGCCGAATGATGTGGTCACGGTGGTAGCAACTCAGCCTCTAACATGCAATGAAGAGTGGTTTAGAATGAAGCCGGGCGAATACGCGTTGTTTCATTTTGGTGAGCTGATCGGCAATAACCACAAAGCATTGGAAGATGTTGCTTATGCACCTAAAAAGGTTGCAAGCCAAGCACCAACTGAGCCATTGAGCTAAACGTTCCGAATAGTATCATTTTTGATCCGAACAAAAGAAAGGCCGCTTACTGAACTAATAAGTCAGTAAGCGGCCTTTTTGTTTTCTGATTTTTAAGGGCTGCTCTTCAGTGATTTACTTTTTATTCCGTGATTTACTATTGCGAGAATAGCTATACGAATTACTCTTCTGCGTAACCGTGATTGCCTAATACTTTACCGTCTAAGACAGCTTGCCCGTTTACCATCGATAAACGATCTTCGGCAAACCATTTACAGACCATAGGGTAAATGCAGTGTTCTTGAGTCAGCACTCGACTTGCTAACATGTCGGCATCATCATCTTCAAATACTGGCACCTTAGCCTGTAAGATCACAGGGCCACCATCGAGTTCTTCGGTAACAAAGTGAACGCTGGTGCCGTGTTCTTTGTCTTGCGCATCAATGGCACGCTGGTGGGTGTGTAGGCCTGGGTACTTAGGTAACAGAGAAGGGTGGATATTGATCATTTTCCCCGCGTAATGGCGAACAAACTCTGAACTCAGAATACGCATATAGCCAGCGAGTACGATTAGATCGGGTTGGTACGCATCGATCTGAACCATCAATTCATGATCAAACTCTTCACGGGAGTTAAATTCTTTTGGATTCACCGAGTGAGCGTCAACACCTGCTGATTTTGCACGCTCTAGACCAAAAGCATCCGCTTTATTTGAGAAAACGGCCTTAACAGAGGCGTCAATCGTGTGGCTGTCACAGGCATCCAAAATGGCTTGCAAGTTACTTCCGCTTCCTGAGACTAAAACGACGATGTTTTTCTTAGAGTGACTGTTATTCATAGAATGGCTGTTCTTCATAGAGTGGGTCATGCGATTGGTTAACTGAAGTATTTACAATGTACCTACATAAACTAAGGTTTTCTGCGGGCTAAATAGCAAAATGAGGACCATAAGGTCCTCATTGATTAACTAAGTAAGTGAGCGTATCACTTATTTGATTTCTACTTGCTCTTCGCCAGCTTCAGAGTTTGCGATCTCACCGATAACCCAAGCGTTTTCGCCTTCAGTTTTCAGTAGTTCAACAGCAGCGTCTGCTTGCTCTTTAGGTAGAGCAACAACTAGGCCTACACCACAGTTGAAAGTGCGGTACATTTCAAATGTTTCCACGTTCCCTTTCTCTTGTAGCCAGTTGAAGATAGCAGGCCATTCCCAGCTTTTTCCGTCAATCACTGCTTTAGTGCCTTCAGGAAGTACGCGTGGGATGTTTTCCCAGAAACCGCCACCTGTGATGTGCGAGATAGCATGAATGTCATGCTCAGCAATCATCTTAAGTGCCGATTTGATGTAAATCTTAGTCGGTTCTAGTAGGTGCTCACCAATAGTACGACCTTCTAGCTCTTCACTTTTATCAGCACCAGAAACTTCTAGAACTTTACGAATTAAAGAGTAACCGTTTGAGTGTGGACCACTTGAACCAACAGCGATAAGTGCGTCACCTGCAGCTACTTTAGTGCCATCGATGATGTCAGCTTTTTCTACGACACCAACACAGAAGCCAGCAACATCGTAGTCATCGCCTTCGTACATGCCAGGCATTTCAGCCGTTTCACCACCGATTAGTGCACAGCCAGCTTGAACACAACCTTCAGCGATACCAGAAACAACGTCTGCAGCTGTATCTACATCTAGCTTACCTGTTGCGTAGTAGTCTAGGAAGAATAACGGCTCACCACCTTGAACGATTAAGTCGTTCACACACATTGCCACTAGATCGATACCAATGGTGTCGTGTTTTTTCAGATCCAAAGCAAGGCGAAGTTTAGTACCAACACCATCAGTACCTGAAACAAGTACTGGCTCTTTGTATTTCGTTGGAAGTTCACATAGGGCGCCAAAGCCACCAATACCGCCCATTACTTCAGGGCGACGAGTGCGTTTAACAGCACCTTTGATACGGTCTACTAGTGCATTACCTGCGTCGATATCAACACCAGCGTCTTTGTAGCTTAGAGAAGAAGTATTACCACTCACGGGATAGTCCTCGAACTTAAGTTGGATGTGAAAACGGCGCTATTCTAACAGGGCTTGATTACCAAGAGCAAACGTTTGCGCGGTTTTTTTTATTAGAATAAAGATTCTGAAATAACCCCACAGTTCGTGTATAATCTACAGGTTTGTTTAAATATTGCCGGAGTTGGAAATGAAAGTTGTTGAAGTGAAACACCCGCTAGTAAAACATAAAATTGGCCTGATGCGTGAAGGTGACATTAGCACTAAGCGTTTTCGTGAGCTAGCGACAGAAGTGGGTAGCCTTCTAACATACGAAGCGACATCAGATTTTGAAACTGAGCGTGTGACGATTAACGGTTGGAACGGTCCAGTAGAAGTTGACCAAATTAAAGGTAAAAAAGTAACTGTAGTGCCAATCCTACGTGCTGGTCTAGGCATGATGGACGGCGTTCTTGAGCACATCCCAAGTGCACGTATCAGCGTTGTTGGTATCTACCGTGATGAAGAAACGCTTGAGCCAGTACCATACTTCAACAAGCTTGCATCTAACATCGACGAGCGTATTGCTCTAGTGGTAGATCCAATGCTTGCGACAGGTGGTTCTATGATCGCGACTATCGACCTTATGAAAGAGAAAGGTTGTAAGCACTTTAAAATTCTTGTGCTTGTTGCTGCTCCTGAAGGTATCGCTGCTCTAGAAAAAGCGCACCCTGATGTTGAGCTGTACACGGCTGCAATCGATGAGAAGCTAAACGACAAGGGCTACATTGTTCCTGGTCTTGGCGATGCTGGTGATAAGATCTTCGGTACTAAGTAATTCAGTTTCGGTGTAAGTTAATTTAAAAAGTTTTTAAACTTAACTGAACCTGCTTAATTAGCCGTATAAATAAAAGGGAGAGCATTCGATGCTCTCCCTTTTTTGATCTTGTTAGGTTGTGATTCTTTTGAATCTAGCCTTACCGATAAATTAATCGATTTGAGCTTTGTCTACTACGGTGTTGTCGCCTAATTCTTCTGGAAGGACTAGGTTAAGTAGGATTGCCACGATACCGCATAAGCTTACGCCCTGTAGGCTAAAGTCGCCGATGCCAAATGCCATGCCGCCAATACCGAAGACTAACGTAATACCCACAATCACAAGGTTGCGTGATTTGTGTAGGTCTACTTTATTCTGAATTAGAGTATTCAAGCCTACCGTCGCGATAGAACCGAACAGTAGAATCATGATGCCGCCCATCACAGGAATTGGGATCGTTTGCAGAAGAGCGCCTAGCTTACCTACTAGAGCCAGAACAATCGCTGTTACTGCTGCCCAAGTCATGATTACTGGGTTGAATGCTTTAGTCAGCATTACAGCACCCGTTACTTCACTGTAGGTTGTATTGGGTGGCGCACCCAGCATAGAAGCGGCAATCGTTGCCACACCGTCACCAGTAATGGTGCGGTGTAAACCTGGCTTCTTAAGGTAGTCTTTACCGGTTACGTTCGAGATAGCAAGCATGTCGCCCACGTGCTCAACAGCAGGTGCAATTGCCACAAACACCATAAAGAAGATAGCGTTGATGTTGAACTCTGGTGCAGTGAAGTTTGGTAGCGCTAACCAAGCTGCTTGAGCTACGGGGGTAAAATCAACTACGCCGTATACCAAGCTCGTTACGTAACCCGCAACAATGCCACCAAAGATAGGCAATAATTTAAGGAAGCCTTTCGAGAAAACACTGATGACAATCGTCACTAGCAATGAAATAGACGAGATCCATAACGCGGCGTCTGCATCGATAAGTTGAACCGCACCATCGCCGGTTTTACCTAGCGCCATGTTTACTGCAACAGGCGCAAGACCTAAGCCGATAACCATGATCACAGGGCCAACCACCACGGGTGGAAGCAGTTTATGGATGAAGGCTACGCCACGCACTTTAATCAACGCGCCCATTAAGACATACACAACACCTGCTGCCATTAGGCCGCCCATGGTTGCACCGACACCCCAAGTTTGAATACCAAACATGATAGGCGCGATGAATGCAAAAGAAGACGCTAAGAAGATTGGCACTGAACGGCGTGTAATAAGTTGGAATAAAAGGGTACCGATACCCGCGCCAAAGAGTGCAACGTTGGGATCGAGTCCAGTCAGTAGCGGCACTAATACAAGCGCACCAAAAGCTACAAACAGCATTTGTGCACCTTGCAGAGCATTCTTCATGTGATGTCCTTAAAAATGGTCGTTATATGAAAAGTGAAAAATAAAATTCGCGGGATTCTATCACTTAGCAATCGATTGCCACACCAAATAGATCAAATTTATTTATCTTAGTGATATTTTATATTCGTCAAAGCTCGAAAAATTCAGTTTATAAGTGAGCGATTTATCATGGCCAGGTGATATTTTGTGGTTATTAAACACAGTGGGCGCTATCGACCTTGCCCCTCAATCCATAGTTGCTTATCATCTAGGCACAAGATTTGAATATTAGGATCAGTATGCGCTACATAGCATTGTTGTTGATGGGACTATTAGCCTCTCCGAGTTATGCATTAACTCAAGTAGATATCTTTAGTGCTGAAGTTGCGATTAACGCTGAAAACAAACAGCCAGAACAAGTGGCAAGAAATACCGGCATGGAGCAGGTTTTGATACGTGCGACTGGCCAAACTGATGTCGCTTCGAATGAGACGATTCAAAAGGCGATGCGTAAGAGTTCGCAGTACATGTCTCAAATGAGTTTTGGTGAAAGCAATGACCAATCAACATTGCGCATGCGTTTTAACGGCGCTCAAATCCGTTCGCTACTGACTCAAGCACAATTGCCGTATTGGCCTGATACTCGCTCAAATATCCTTGTTTGGCTGGTGGAAGAACAGAACTACGACAAGAATATTGTGTGGGAACACTCCAACTCACAATTAGCGGCAGGTTTACAAGCCAACGCAAAAGAGCGCGGTTTGCCTCTAACGCTACCTGTGGGTGATTTTGATGACATTACGGGTATTGCGACCTCTGACCTTTGGGGTAGCTTTGTTACACCAATCAGTAAAGCGAGTCAGCGTTACCCGGTTGATGCTGTTCTGGTGATAAAAGCTCAATCTTCAGGTCTACGTTGGACTCTATACGATCAAAAACCAAACCAACTGACGAGCGCACCAAAATCGCCAGTCAGTGGTTCGCTATCGGGCAACAGCGCGACGACTTCTAAGAAACTTGTCGACCAAATCAGTAACTACTACGCAGGTAAAAGTGCGGTTACAGTAGCAAGTGAATCATCAGAGTCGATTTTAACGCAATTTATTAGCCTGAATAACGCACAAGACTTCTTCCAATTGGAGAATGCACTGAAGCGTTTAAACTCGGTGGCAAGCTTAGATATCCTTAAAATTCAAAACAACGAAGTGACTTTCCGAATTCACTTGTTGTCGACTCAACAAGAGTTTGAGCAAGAAGTGGAAAGCATTCGCCAAGTCGCAAAGGTTGAAGAATCTTACATTGAACCTGAAGTGAGCCCTGAATTTGAAACGCAAAACAACACCATGTCTGTAGGCGATGATTCAGCAGCTGTTACTGATACGACCCTGAACGATGGCGCAGAAGCGACGGCTAATGAAGCAGACCCAAGTGTTCAAGTCATCAAAGGTAGTGAGTTATCAACTGAAGCGGATGCTGAGCTAACGAATACGCCTGGCTCGGAAGAGCTAACAGTTGTTGCGCCAGTACATGCTAAGCCAAGCCTAGTATACGAATGGGTTCGCTAGTGATTGTCTTCTGACATGACCGATTGAAATGAATTCATGAAAAAAGCCCTGCAAGAGAAATCTCGCAGGGCTTTTTGTTTGTTGTCACTTTTTTCTATTGATACTAGATCAGGACAACTTAATTCAGGTTACTGCTCGAACTTAGCTTTCTCGGTCTTTTCTACTTCAGAAAGGCGCTTAAGTTTGATGCCTAATTCTTTGGCTCGAAAGCGAGTAAATAAGATATTGCCCGCGAAGCCTAGAGTCGTTAGAAGCAGTTCTACAGCCGCTAATAAGCGCTCGCCACCGTCTACATACAAAATAGTTAATGCGTGTAGGAAGTAGAGCATTAAGACAAAGTTCGCCCAAGCATGCGTATAAGGTTTACCTGCTAGAATGCCCGGTAATGGCAGTAACAGCGGTATAGCCCAAGCGATCGCAAGCGTTACATTACTTAGATGAGGGTGCGGCGAAAGTGTCATCTGCCAAGCAATCACCCAGAATAAAAGCGACAAGTTGCCCGCTAAAGCAAGGTAGCGGAATAGCTTGGTTGTGGGAGACATCGCCTTCTCTGGCATATACATCATTGAGAAATTCCCTTCTGGTTTATTGCGATGCGCGCTAGGCGTTTGCCTAGGTTTTGCGCCAACTCAATTTCATCTTTGCTTAATGAAGCGCTCTCTCCGGTACTACTCGCACCATAGGGTGTGCCACCGGTTTGAGTGGTGTGCAGCGCAGGTTCTGAGTAGGGGATACCCACCACTAACATGCCATGGTGAAGCAGTGGCAACATCATGCTTTGTTGTGTGGTCTCTTGCCCGCCATGCAGTGATGAAGAAGAGGTAAACACGCAAGCTGGCTTATCGATCAGATCGCCATTAATCCACAGTGATGTTGTGCTGTCCCAAAAGTGCTTCATTGGCCCGGCCATGTTGCCAAACCAAACCGGACTGCCTAGCGCCAAACCATCACAAGATCGAAGCTCTTGTAACGAGGCAATAGGATCGGTTGGTTGATAGCGTGAATCAGGCTGCTCTTCTACCGTGTACACGTCGTTCACCGTTCTTAACATGGCTTCACAGTCCGGGATGGACTCCACCCCTCGTGCAATCTGCCTTGCTAGAGCTTGTGTGTTGCCGTGGCGACTGTAGTAAAGAACAAGAATGTTGATGCTCATATCGGCTTACAGAATCTCTAGCACTTGCTCTGGTGGACGACCAATCTTTGCTTTGTTGTTCGCAACAACAACAGGGCGTTCAAACAGTTTTGGATTTGTCGCCATTGCTGAGAATAGATCTTCATCGGTAACCGATGCATCGCCAAGATTTGCCTCTTTGTAATCCGCTTCTTTGGTGCGCATCATTTCGCGAACACTGTCAAAACCAAGCTGCGTGAAAAGCACTTTAAGTTGCTCGATAGTTAAAGGCGTATCTAGGTATTTGATAACTTCTGGCTGTACGCCGTTTGCTTCAAGCAGTTCGAGAGTTTGACGGCTCTTTGAGCAGCGTGGGTTATGATAAATCACGACGGACATGGTTCTTCCTCATTATTATTTTTGATTTAATTGTTCAGTTGAAGCAATTGTTCAGTTGAAGCCACTTGAGTGGCTTCTTTACTATGTAACGTTGAGCTTTCTTTTTCTTCTGACAACGAACCGCTGCCAATAAATACACTTACTGTAACGACAAGAAGCGTTCACGCTGAATCATTAGTTGATCAATTCGGGCGTCGTAACGTGCTTGTTTTAGGCTGCCGAGCTCTGCGATTTGGCTAGCCTGCGTATAGTACTGAATCGCTTTGTTCCAGTTGGCTTGCAGTGCCAAGATCTCTGCACGAGCAGCCAGTTCTTCGTCGCTATTACCCAGGCTTGTATTTACTTTTGAAAGTAGGTGCCAGCCGTTGGTGTCGTTCGGGTTATCGTGCGTGTAACGTTGCAACACGCGAACGGCTTCCTGTAGGTCTTCATTTTCAATCAGTGCATTGGCGTAGTTAATGGTCAGAACTGGGTTGTTTGGTTGACGAACCAGTGCCGATTTAAGTTCCTTAATCGCAATCTCAGGCTGCTTCTTCTCGATGTGAAGATCCGAAATGGCATCTAGATAAAACAGGTTGGTTGGATCGCTGTTGATGAGCTTGGTCAGAATCGACTCAGCTTTATCTAATTTTTTAGAATCTAAGTAAACCAGTGCTTGGCCATACTCTAATGATGGAACCAAGGCTTTAGGTGCTTTCTTCAGCTTACGTTCAAACCAATCTAGAGCAGCATCATTATTAATGCCCGCATAGCGCGCGACAATGCGGGCTCTTGCTAGATGGTAATCCAGTGATGGGGCCAGTTTAAGTGGCGGATAGCTGCGAGCGCGAGCGCGTGAATCGGTGATTCGATCTTCTGGTAATGGGTGAGTCAGCAGCATTGGGGGTGGTGTGCTGGCATAACGGTATTCATCAGCCAAACGACCGAAGAAACGCGGCATCGCATTCACATCGAACCCTGCTTTCGCCAGTGTATTGATACCAAAGCGGTCTGCTTCTTTTTCATTACTACGGGTGTAGTTGATCTGGCTCTGCATGTTACCAGCGGTTGTGGCAGTTAGAGCTGCGATACCTGCTTCAGGTGCTGCAATGGCCAATAATACAGAGGCTGCTAGCGCTGCGATGGTTGCTGGAGAACGACGCGCTTGATCTTCCATACTACGCGCTAAGTGACGTTGGGTAACGTGCGCGATTTCGTGCGCCAATACTGAAGCCAACTCACTTTCAGATTGTGCATGCAGGAACAGACCTGAGTGCAAAGCAACATAACCACCAAAGAATGCAAAGGCGTTGATGTTGCGGTCTCGGATCATAAAGAACTGGAAAGGTGTCTTTACATCATTCGCGCTTGCGACAAGACGATGGCCAAGCGTATCAATGTACTGGTTGAGAACCGGGTCGTTTACGATAGGCTGGCTGCTTCTGATGATGCGCATGTAGGCATCACCATAGATAAGTTCTTGGTCGATAGTGAGGGTGCCGCCAGCAGCGGTGCCGATATCGGGTAGCTCCAAACTGTTGGTATTCGCCAACGTTGGGGTGCTTAATGTAGCTGCGATGCATAAGCAAGCAATTGAGCGAGCGCGTTTAAACATATTAGTCAGTAATACTCCGTTTCTTCTGACAGTAAGACAAGTGCAATGCAAATTGGTTCTTTATCTGATGTAACCTTTGCCGAGTGCGTGCGCTATCATGAAGGAAGATGAATGAATGATGGCGCGTTTTCAAAAACAGATTACAATACGACCCTTATAATAAGCATCGAGCTCAAGAATGACACCTAATATTCTAGATTTACGCCAAGAGCGCTGTCCAATGGCACTATTATTAGCCAAGCGTCACAGTGTAAAGTTAGAAGTAGGGCAATCATTGTCAATTTATGTCTCTGATAACAGCTCAATGAAAGATATTGTTACTTTTTTGTCTAAGCAAGCCTATGACGTCATCACTGAGGTTTGCTCTAATTACTATCACCTCCTCGTCACTAAAAAGGAATTGCAGTCAGATGCTTGAAATGGTCAATCGTTGGTATAAACGACGTTTCTCTGATCCCCATGCTGTCAGTTTGGTTGCCATCATTCTCTTCGGCTTTATTACGATCTACTTCTTTGGTCATCTCATCGCGCCATTGTTGGTGGCTATTGTATTGGCTTATTTACTTGAGTGGCCGGTTACCCAACTCCAAAGACTTGGTGTTCCAAGAACCCCTTCAGTGATGTTGGTGATTTTAATGTTCTTTAGCGTGATGTTGCTGGCGCTGTTTGGTTTAGTGCCTACCATTTGGGAGCAAGTGGGTAATCTCATCAATGATATTCCAAGTATGTATGGTGGCTTACAGAAGTTCATCGCGACCATTCCCGAGCGCTATCCTGAGTTAGCAAACTTGCAGATCGTTGAATCGATTGTGTCTAACGCGAAAAATAAAGCATTAGGCTTTGGTGAAAGTGTTGTTAAAGGTTCTTTAGCTTCTCTTGTGAGCTTGGCTACGCTTGCGGTTTACTTGATTCTTGTGCCGTTGCTTATCTTCTTCTTACTAAAAGATAAAGAAGAGATGATCAGCATGGCGAGTGGTGTGTTGCCTAAAAACCGTCGTCTAGCGACCAAGGTTTGGGTTGAGATGAACCAACAAATCTCGAACTATATTCGCGGCAAGGTACTTGAGATCTTGATCGTCGGTGGTGTCAGCTACGTGACCTTTGCGATACTAGATTTACGTTATTCAGCTCTGCTGGCTGTCGCGGTTGGCTTCTCGGTACTGATTCCTTATATCGGTGCGGCAGCTGTGACCGTTCCAGTTGCGATTGTTGGCCTGTTCCAGTGGGGATTAGAGCCTCAGTTCTACTGGCTGTTATTGGCTTACGGTATTATCCAAGCGCTAGATGGCAACGTGCTCGTTCCGGTTTTGTTCTCTGAAGCAGTGAATCTGCACCCAGTCGCGATTATTGTTGCGGTATTGGTGTTTGGCGGACTGTGGGGATTCTGGGGCGTGTTCTTTGCTATCCCGCTTGCTACGCTGGTAAAAGCGGTTTGGAATGCTTTACCGAGTCATGCTCTCGACGATGACCCTGAGCATCAATCGTAATTGAAGATCAATACAGTTAGTAAGTATTAAAAAGGCCGAATATCCATGATATTCGGCCTTTTTGTATTTGGCTTAGTCAATTGTGAACTTAGATCATCTAGGTATGAAATTAGGTCATCAATTCACTAGAAACAACATTAAGCTTCTGGATTGAAGTAGTCTAGAACCACTTCGTGGTGAGTCTTAGTCTTGAACTTGTTGAAGACGTGTTCAATCTGACCTTCTTCATCAATTAGGAAGCTAATACGGTGCAGACCGTCGTACACTTTGCCCATGAAAAGTTACCCTTGTGACTTTTATTTGATTAAATCTTTGATTTTTATATTAGTTGCTTTCAAAACAGATGTTTACGTTTGATGGAAGTGAATAAAATTCTTACAGAAATTTTTATCAAACTTTTTTGTGAGTCTCCCCTTCATCTACTGTAGTTTGTTTTCTCTTCTTGAACCAAGTAGCCAAAAGTATTATTTAGAAAGGTATCTTATTGATAGAACTCATTTTTATATAAAATTATTACTGCCTAATTACAATGATTGATATATTATTCAGGTGGCATATTACTAGTTTAAAAAATATATAATCAGGAGCGATTAGTAAAAATGAGTGATGGTACTTTAGGGAGTCATTGGTACAAATTTGACTTCCATACTCACACACCAGAGTCTTCGGACTATAAACAACCTGACGAATCTGAATTGGATTGGTTAAAGGCATTGATGTTAGAGAGTATTGATTGTGTTGCTGTAACCGATCATGTATCTGGTGGATGGGTTGATCGGCTTAAGTCAACTTATGAAGAGCTAGAGCAAAGTGCCGAATGGTACCGACCTTTAACTATTTTTCCTGGGGCGGAGATAACCGTTAGTACAAGTCAAAGCAGAATTCATTTACTAGCACTATTTGACCCTGATTGTGGCAGCGCAAAGATTACCGCAGTTCTTGGACAATGTGGTATTACAGATGGACAGGGAGATGCAGAAGAAACTTGCGCTACTGAGTCTGTTGATAAAGTAATTGATATCATTCACAACGCTGGTGGTGTTGCAATTCCTGCACATATTGATGCGAAGAAAGGTTTGTTAAATGGTATTAAAAATACGAACCAAGAAATTGAACGCTGGCTTAACAAGATTGAGGCGGCTGAATTTGTAGATTTGGATTTTCTTGACTCTGTCAATCCTGAGCTTAAGCAAGCCTGCGGTCATTTAGCCAAATTGCGTGGTTCAGATGCACATGACTCCACTCGCCTAGGTAAGCGTTTTTCTTGGGTTAAAATGAGCAGACCAACGATAGAAGGTCTAAGACTTGCCCTCCACGATAATACGTTTTGTATCGAAAATGGGGTTGATAACCCTAACTCGCTTCCAGATATCTACCTAAAAAAATTAAATATATCTCAGATGGTTCATTGCGGTCGCATCCCTGGTAAACCAGGGACCTTCAATCTGCATCCACTGTTTAATGCGGTAATAGGGGGGCGAGGATCTGGTAAATCGACTTTTATTGAATCTGTTAGGCTAGCTTTGGGTAGAGAAAATGAAGCGTCAGATCTAAAGGCGATTCATGACGATATTGCTGCCTTTAAAACTGGAGTAACTAAGGTAGATACAGAGGTATGTGTTGAGATTCAAAGACGTGATGAGACCTATCAGTCTGTATGGAAGCAAGGAAGTCTACCTTACATAAATAAAAAGCAAGGTGAGGAGTGGGAGCTTGATAACGGAAAACCAAATGAGCGTTTCCACGTTAGCCTGTATAGCCAAAAACAGATCAATGCTTTGGCAACAAATGCCAATAGTTTACTAGAGATCATCGACAGATCTGACGAAGTGAACTATTCAGCATGGAAATATATGTATGACAATGAGTTATCTAGGTTCCTGAGTCTTTGTACCGAAGCTCGTAAGTTAGATGTTCAACTTAATAATAGAGGGGCACTTGAATCTCAGAAAGATGATTTAAATAGTGATATCGATAGCTTTGAGCAAGGAGGGCACAAAGATATCTTTAACGCTTATCAAACATTTTCTGAGCAAAAACAGAAGGTTGATAAATCGGTTGGCACAGGTAATCTCATCAGCTCTATCGATGAAATCTTAGCTGAAAATTTTACAGAGTTATGCCTATCTGAAGAAGGTGAAGATAAGTCAGAGGTTGTCCTTGAGTTAGAAGCGATACATCAGGTATTTAAAGGCAAGTTATTGGGTGTTCAAGATGAACTAACTAGGCTTAAAGAGACCATAAACTTAGCCAAAGAAGATAGAGATAAATCTATAAAGCAATCGGCGTGGTTTGCAAATGGGTCAGATGCTGAGAGTAAATACCTAAAAGTTGTTGAAGAATATAAAGAACGTGGTGAAGAGCTAAACCCTGAGCAATATGAGCGTTGGCTGAATCAAAGAAATGAAATTAATTCTCAACTTGACGAGCTAGATACAGTTGAGAGTGAGCGCAACAAAAAGCGTGCACAGAGCAAAGTATCTTTACGCAACCTCTATGTTCTTAGACGCAGATTGCAGATCAAACGACAGAAGTTTATTAGTAAGGTAATCGGCGGAAGTAAGTACGTCAGGATGCATTTGAAGCCATTTGCGAGCAGAGCCAATATTGAAAGTCAATTTAGAGCTCACATAGGAGTTGAGTCTAGCTTTGCTAGCTCGATCTATCAGGATGACCAGCCCAAAAGTTTATTATTCGGTCTATATGAGACCGATGAAAGCTTTAAGGATATCGTCAAGAAGGCTGAAAAGCTCAAACTGGCTATTACGGAATTAGCTTCAGAAAGTGATGTGGATGGATATAAAGTCGATGGCCGCTTAAAAAACACTCTTGTGACTAGGTCTCAACAGCAACCAGAATCACTTGACCGTTTGATGGCATGGTTGCCTGATGACTATTTAGTGGTTGAGTACGCTAAAGATATTGATAAAGCAAAATTCGAAAATATAGAAAAAGGGTCGGCTGGCCAGAAAGCTGCTGCAATTTTAGCTTTCTTACTCAGTCATGGTGACAATCCAATAATTGTCGACCAACCTGAAGATGACTTAGATAATGCATTGATTTATCAGTTAATTGTTTCTCAGATTCATGAGAATAAAAAACGAAGACAAATCATTATGGTCACTCACAACCCTAATATTGTTGTGAATGGAGACGCTGAGTTTGTGAACGTTTTACATTTCAAAGCAGGGCAAGTACAAGTACTGGGTGCTGGAGGTCTATGTGAGAAGATTATTAGAGGGCATGTCTGCGATATCATGGAAGGTGGTGAAGCAGCATTCGATAAAAGATATCGTAGGCTAAGGCATTTCTAAGCTCAAAGGCCAATTCAAGAAGGTTGGTGTTTCCAGTTTTAGGAGTACCCCTTCTGATTTTCTTACATGCACGAGAAGCGCTTGTGTTTATGGGGTTATACCCCAACTTCTATTGTCGTTATACTATATATTCTAAGGTTGTATTATAAATGTCATTTAGGGTAAAGAGCTTTTATGTTGAAAAAGGTCATTTTTCAACGCCTGTGGTAAATTTGTCAAAAAATGAGACTACAAATAATGAAAACTATTTCACCGTACTCATTGGTAACAATGGAACTGGAAAGAGTAGGTTTTTGGTTAACCTTGTCGACTCTTTTAAAAATATAAATGAACGTAATAGCAGAGTTGATTTCAATTATGGTTTGGAATACGAAATTAACGGTAATACGTACAATATTGAAAAAAACAGAAAACAAAAAGTACTAGATAGATTTGATATCAAGGAAGAGTTTGAAACATCGGGAGGAAGATCTCCAGATAAAATTATAGCCATTACAACAAGTTTATCAGACAAATTTCCAGTAGAAAAGAGAAACGAAAATAAGGATTTGGAACTTCGTAAAAAGGATAGTTATTCATACCTTGGAGTAAGAAGTAGGACTGGTGCAGCTTCGAATAGAGCTTTAATGGATAAAGCTATGTCAATCATGATTTCTAGTATTAATGATTCTAGCTACAATGAAGAATATAGAGATATATTTGACTATCTAAACTATGAACCAGTGTTAAAGCTTGAATATAGAGTTGTCCTTATAAATAAAGATCTTTCATATATAGATAGACTAGATTTTAGGGATTTTAAAGAGCTGATTCGGTCACGAGCTGAGAATAGAGGTGGTTTTAGACAGAGTTCAGTAATACAGATGTTAGAAACCAAAGACGATAGTTATTGGGAGGAGCTAGCTGATGGATACTTTTTCATATTAAATAATGTAAATTCTAGTAATAAGAGAAGGGTGTTTACGATACTGCTAAACTTTTCACTGGAAAACATTAATCGAGAAATGGATGACTTTGGTATAGATGAGTTCCGATTTTATAAGATTTTAGAGGAGCTTCGTAGGTTTGAGCTAGTAAGAGGGCCTGAAATTAAATTATACAAGAAAGGTGGCGGAGAGTTTGACTTCAATGATGCTAGTTCTGGTGAGGCTAGCATACTATCGACTCTGATTGCTTTAATTCCTGAGCTAGAAGATAACTCTTTGGTTGTGATTGATGAGCCTGAAATAAGCCTTCACCCTTCTTGGCAATATAGATATGTAAACTTATTAGATAGAATTATGACAAGAAAATCAGGTTGTCACATTTTTATTGCAACGCATTCTCATTTTATAATTTCCGATTTGCCTATTGGTCGCTCCTATATTGTGCATTTAAAAAAAGGAAAGAAATCTTCTATTGAAGTTGAATATATTGAGCAAGAAACACAAGGGCTTTCTGCTGAAGATATACTACTAAACGTCTTTGATATGCCATCCACTAGAAACTATTATTTATCTCAACAAGTTTCGGAGGCTCTTGAAATATTGGCAAGCGGTGAAAAGAAAAATAGCCGATATAATGAGCTAGTCAGTAAGTTTAAAGATTATATTCCAAATATGAACAAGGCTGATCCTCTTTATGATGTGTTAAATAAGCTTGTTAATTTAGGTGAGTAATTGTGGTAGATAAAATAGCTATACCCTATAAGCTTTCTTTAGATGATTTAAAGAATATTAAGAGTTATTTTAATGATCATAATGATTGGGGTAATGATAAATTTAATGACTTCAAGGCTAGTGTTATCGAACACTTAAGAATACAACAAAATAATAATTGCTGCTATTGTAAATGGAAGCTCGGTTACGACATAAAAAATGTAGATATTGAACATATAATACCTAAGTCAAAATATAGCGAGTTTACTTTCAACCCTAAGAACTTAGCGTTATCTTGTCCTGGCTGTAATACTTCCAAAAGCTCAAATAATGTTCTGCATAAGCCAATTAAGCGATATCCAAGAAGCGGAAGTAATATTATGATTATTCATCCTCATTTTGATGACTATGAACAGTGTATAGAGATCCATGATGGTGCTATTTACGAAGCAATAGATGATGATGGAAAAGGCTGTGACACTATCAAAATATGTAAGCTTCATAGAATGAAAAAAGTGCTAAAAAATATGAAGAAGTCTAATGCAGAACAATCACCAATCAAAAACTTGGTTGAAAATTTACGTTCTGCTACGCAAGAAGACCAGCAAGAGTTTATGAATCTGCTTGGAGAGCTTACTAATAACTTTCAAGGAAATGTGGGAGATTAGCTAGTCTTTTAGAAGCTACTGTTAATAGTTTGTCTAAACTACGCCAGACATAGTTTAGTTATGTTTTTCAAGAAATGCAGCAGCTCAGGGAGTTGAGTTGTCAATTTTCTGGTAAGTAGTGAAGAGTCTCAACTTATCAAAGATATAAAATATTCAGCAACTTTGTCGCGAAAAGTTCTCCCACCACCTGTTGCATTTATCCAGTATGTCTTTGTTGAGTCTTTCTTAAACGCTTTGCAGTTAGCCCAATGAGGCGCATCTTTACTGTAATCAAGCTGAGCGAGAGCATGCCCTGCTTTGTAGTAATCCGCAAGAGAGTAATTTAAATGGGTACGAGCGTGGAAGATAACTAGCCCGAGTGCCTGCCAAACCTGCATGGAACGGTGAAACCCATTGCTATGTTCTTTAAAGGCTTTACCTAACCCGTTAAGCCAACCTTCCATAAAGTTTGTGATTTGAGGTGCTACCTTCGCTACTAGTTCTTCAGTAATTTCAGTTCCATCAGAAAGTTGTTTAGGGAGTTGCTTCTCTATTCTTAGATTACGCCCCCCCAGACTTCCTAATATTATGTATATCAGAGTGTTTTGAGTTGTAATGTAACTATCTGATTTCGTAATTTTGCTACTGTTAGATACACCACCAAATGCATCTAAGTTTAGACTAAACTTTAGTTCTTCAGCGCTGAGTAACAGAGGCGATTTTGGGGTGCGGCTTATTGATATGGCTTGAGTGTATACACTTTCATCAAGACTGTTAGTATCTACGAATAGTTTAGATATCAAGTCGTCATCAAAGTAGCCTCTTTGTGAAAAATAAATACTTAGTTGTATTTCCATCTCAAGGAGAGCATTGGTGTAAGTCGGAGCCAAAGGGAGGCTATTTTTTACTTTGTTGGTGAAAGGGTTGACCTTTCCTAAAAGCTCACAAATCGCGCTAATGAGGTGGAACCCCTCAATTAAGATCACGCTTCGTTTATTGAATGACAGCTCACTGTAATCATTAGAGATATTATTCTCTTTATTATGGCCATTAACAATAATTGTTGCTCTAAAGACCTTTGTTGGTGTCTTTTCAACGATTGACTGTCGAATTGCTTCGGATAGGTTGTGCGTTCGTTCGGCATTTATTGAACGTTCAAAGCTGGACGAGATGCTATCAAAAAGAGGGTGTACATCAGGTAGGAGCGAGTTCAGCTCTTTAATTTTGAGCACAGTATGAAGTCTCGCCATACCGCAAGGTGAGCTTGTTTCACGCAAACCACTCACCAAAATATCATCAACTGTATCCATGCACCCTTCTTAAGATATTGTTTTCTAAGCATGATACAAAAAATTTTGATAAACCTCTTGAATGGGGCGTCGCCCCGATCAAGAATGATCACGATTTTATAGCAGAAGGTGAGAGTAATGATTAAAAGTCGTGATAAAAAAAGATTTGGTCAAACAACAAAGCAGGTATTCGGGAATGTAACGAACACAGGATTTAATGGTGTCTACACGATGTCTACTGTGATGCCTCTTGAGGATTTGCTGCGTACTTGTGCCTTTGACCTAATTCCACAGCACCTTCGGAGTGTTTATAAAGAAATTCAACGCACAGTGACACCTCAAAGAAGGAATGGATTTGAGGACTATTGTTATAAACACTTGAGTCAATCTACATCAATTGGAGGAGTTATTCCGCCAGTATTGATTGGGTGTATGTCTGAAGTGGAGGTCGAGTTGTCAGAGGATCCTCGAATTAATGACTCGTTGATAGTTCACCCAGAGAATAACTTTGTTGTAGATGGTTTAAATCGCCTGTCTACAGTAGCGACTGTTCTGGGAGGATACGATACAAGCTTAATCAAAAAGTCTCCTGAAACCGATGCTCGCCTAAAACGTAGAGTAGAATTGTCTACATTGCTTCCTACTCTCTCTATCCAAGTTGTGTTTATTTTTCGAAGAGACCGAGCTATGGGGGAAGATGACTTTTCACAAATTTTCGCCGATGTTAATGGGCAGCAATGCCCAATGAGTACTAACAAACTGATGAAACTTGCTCGAACAGATGAGGTCGTTGAATTTGCGAAAGAAATTGGAGCTCTTCCAATAGTTACTTCTCATGGAGGTATGGCGAAAGACTCTAGCCGTGTGACGGATAAGAGTGATTTTATCATTACTCTCAATACCTTAACCCGTTTCGTTTTGGGGGCTCTTGGCGGATACAAGCTGCAAACTAAAGTGCGTGGTGTAAGAGAGATGCCTGATGGATCTATGTTGAGTAATAAACATATAGAAAGCGTTAGAGAAGACCTATTGATGTTTTTTGATACATGGATAGAACATCAAGGAGAGCGTTATTCTGAAGATAGAAACGGGTTCCAGTTAGTAACTACGCTTGTTCAGGCTTTAGGTCTAGTTTTTTATAAGATCTGGTGTACTTTCGAAGGATTGTTACCTGCTGAGAGGACAAACTTAATCTATCAAGCTGCAAAAAAGTTAGGGCAACTTGATTACTCAAGAAGCGCACATCACTGGAAAGATTGCGAAGGGCTTTCTGAAGATAATGGGAGCTATAAGGTAGCGACAGGTGGTGCTTCCTCTCGTCGATTTTTTGCGATTCACCTGTGTATGAAGATTGGTGTTGCTTATGAATTATAAAATGAATCTTGGTGGTTTGGTTTACTTAGTTTTCTATTTAAGATTCGAGTGATTTACTTTAGTAGCAGAGTAGTCTTATAGAATATTCATACTGTCTTATAATGTTATGTTACAATTTTCACTATCAATGCAGTGCATATGGAAGAGAGAAATTGGATATAAATAAGATACTTGAGCAATCTATGAGCCTAGAACATCAGATTTTTATTAAGTATGGCTTGGTTAGCCACCCAACTGAGGAAGATATAGCAAAGTGGTATTATCGAACACAAGCAAATATAGCTGATTGTATGGAGCCAGAGCAAGCATCAAGAAAGGCTGCCTTCGACGTATTTGATATCGACCCACGTATTCTTAGGAAGTCTCAAGCAGACACCATTGAAGCTTTACTTTTAAAAGCTAAGCAACTCGTTGAAAGGAATTCTAATAATGACTGATGATAACTTGGTTAAAGTTGGGATTGCTGTAGGTTCATTTCTGTTGGGTGCTATCTTGTCTCGATTCACAATGACTAAAAAAGAAAGATTTGATGTTAATGCCAAAAGGCAAGAACAATCAAATCAACTTGAGTCAGAGGTGGCTTCTGCTTATAAGAATTATATTGAGTCACTATCTAAGTTAGATAGAAAAGAAAACATTACGGTTGACATTTTTATTAAAGTTGAATCTGAAGGAGCTGCATATTTTCAAGCTTTGAACAGCTTAGCAAATTCAATGTTATCGTATAATACTGAAAAAGAAAGTGCAAAAAACTCACATGTTCTCAAGGTTAAAGATGGTTATGAGCGAATTATTCCTGCTCATTATGAAACGTTAAAATCCCTAGCGCGAGAGTGTGATATTCCTTATAAAGGAGAATTTATGGAAGTTAATTATGCAAGTATGAAAAAAGTAATATGCAAATTTAATTGAAAAACTAAAAGTATAATAGCTGCTTTATAAATTTATGATAAGGGTTCAATAAATGTCAACTCGTTGGTCAAATAAGGATCAAAAGTACCTTAATATTATTAATTATATTGTTATTACGCGTGAAGGTGAAATTACAGTATTTAATCAGTATGATGTCAACATTGTTGAAAAGACGAATATATTGGAAAAAATATGTACCCTTCCTAAAGATTTATCTGAGCTATTTTATGATAAAGAACACCTGATTAGTAATAGAATAAGTGGTTTGTTTGATGGTTATAGTGTTAAATTATTGAATAGGTGTTGTGATGTGAATTTTTCTCCATTTGATATTAATATTGTATTTATAGATTCTGTTTCTGACGTCAGTATGATAGATCGCAACGTAATATTCATATCAGATGAGCTTGAAACGGACTTAAGTAATAAAATATGTAACATTAAAGATATAGATAGACAAATACTTATTATATTAATTTCTGAGGTAATATCAAAACTAGATAAGTCTAAAAGAGATTATTTTAATGAGTTAAAATCCGTATGTTCTTATGATGAAAAATCAGAGTTTATCGATTTTGGTGAGACATATGTAAGTAATGTTTATACCAAATCAAATTTAGGTTTATTGAGCTCAATTAAGAATGAATATGGCTATGAAAAGTGTGACTTTACTTTAGACATAGAAGATCAAATGGAGCCATTTAATCGCATTCTTTTCATTAAATCACATATAATGAAAACTCTCTATCCACCAACTATACTTCCTCAAGTAGACTTCTTAATTAGTGACATGTCTAGTGATTTTGATGTTATTTTTAAAAGTGATAGGAGATTATTCCAGCGCTTTTTAGATGGAAAGTTATTAGATGAAGCTATTGAATTAATAAAAAATAATGCAAGGATAAATACCTCATCAAAAAATAAGTACTCGGCTGAGTATTATAAAGAGAGGATGTTTATAGAATCCCTACTTTCATTGCGTTCTGCAAGTTACTTATCCATTAACATGAAGTTAGATCTGCCATTTTCATCAATTTATAAAAAAATACAAGATATTGGTTTACTTGACAGACTAGTCAGAAATGACTTGGTAAATAAGGCGATGCTTAGCCTTATTTATGAATATAAAAAAACTACCAGTAATTGGTTTAGTTACTTAGATGAGAAATTCTCTTCTAATATTAAAATAATTTCTAATCTTCCTATTGAGTGGTCTTATCATGACGGTTTACCTTTGATGGTTAGACATGAGACAAGCCGAATACCAGTATCACCTGGTGATGTCGCATCTAAATTAATATTAGACTCAGAGCAAGTGATTTTAAGTATTGATGGATTCAAAAAAGTTAAAGTTATTAGTTCATTTTCTAATGATGATCCATTAAAAGATGACTTGAGATCAAAGATTAAATATATAGAAAAACAATTAGATCTAGACAATGAAAAAGTTAAAAGTCTTATCAGTAGTTGTAAATTAAAGAAAAAGATTGACGTTAGTTTAGGTAGTTCTCCAGACATTGAAGTTGCTTTGGATTGGAGCAATGTCTCGACTCGCGAGGAGTTGATAGAAGTATTGAATGAAAATGAATCAGCTATTACTATATTTGACTTACATGGTGCTCATAATGAAAATGAAATCGGAGTAATAAAACTTAAAAACGAAGTCGTCTCAATTTATGACCTAATTGGTAAGGTGAAGGTTTCTCCTATTGTCATATTGAGCTCATGTGATACCAGTCCAATAGATAGAAATCACTATACTACGGCTAACGCATTTTTTTTAGCAGGTGCTAAAACAGTTTTAGCCAGTGCTTTACCGATTATCAGTCATGAGGCATCAGTTTTTATTACTAGATTACTATTGAGAGTTAAACACTATCTTCCTAAACGTTTAGAAGGAGATAGTGGAGTGAGTATCAGGTGGTCAAGTTTTGTCACAGGAATGATTCGAAGAACTTTTTACAGTGAATTTCTAAACCATTTACAAAAGAATAGCTTATTGAGTGCTACCGATAAGAGTAACTTGATGCTTGAGATTGGATTCTACCTTGATCCACTTAACAGTGATTGGCATGAGGAAATCATAAGTACAATTAGTTCAAAAATAAAAATTGAAGTTACCCAGGTTAAACAGCTTCTTGAGGAGGATTTTATGTTACCAGAGTGTTTAAAGTATATTCAAATGGGAAATCCTGAATCAATAATCGTTGCTTCGAAAAGCCATATTCCATTATAAAGTAATAAATCTAGCGCGCTAGCTTATTGAAATTGGCTATTATATCGGGCTACTAAACTGTATTGGCCAATATTAATTATCAATTGAATTTTACTTTAATATCAATGATTCATCAACTATCTGTACACCAATCCTCTCCTCAAGTGATCTAATCAAGCTATTTATCATGTCAGGAAAATCTGATTGATAATTGGTTATAATACTAATAATATCGTTGCTATCGAGAGGGGATAGTATTTCCAAAAAATAAGTAGCATTTTGGTACGTCACCCTATTGGCTTTCAATGATATTTCAATGATGTTCTTGTAGTAACCAACCTCTTCATTTCTTGGGTGCTTTGAAATGTCATATAAAAAGGAATTAAACGTGTTTTGGTCTTGTCTTGAATATAAGTTGAATAGGTTCTCTATAAAACTAGTAGGGAGTCTATCTAACATTTCTTTATAAACGTTATACGCAGAGTTGATACCATAAACATCAATTACTGTATTGAAGATATTTTCACAAAATACTTTAGGCTTAAATCGACTAATTTGATTTTCAAGGTAAGCTTTTGAAGCCATTTTCTCTTGGATAGATGAAAGTACGCGTTTGTCATTTGTATGCTCGAAAGCCAACTCAGTCCAACCTTCTAGGTCATCATTTGAATACCTAATATTTAAATATAGTATGCAGTCTATAAATTTAAAATCATACTGATCTACTTTACCCATTATTTCTATTTTGTTTATATTCTTCCATTTAGAGTACTCTTTCATGAATATTCTGAAGTGATAATAGCCCAGCATATAAGGTGAACGGCGAATCATACTCATAACGCTTAAAATTCCATGAGGCTTAATATTAGACATTGCGAGAATAAAATCTTGGGTTGCCATTGGTTGCATTGGCGATCCTAGCTTTGACATCAGAATATCTTCAAGCGAGCAGGGCAAGTTATCAATCAGGCATAGTGCCCTAAGAGGTGGAATCATATGGAGGCCAGCAAAGCTATCAGGTAAACTATTAATAATACGATCCAATATACCTAAGCCCTTTCTATTTGCTATAGCTGACCAACCTAGATCTGAATATTTTTCACTCTTTGAGTTAATCCATACTTCAAGTTCATGGTCACTAAGCTCGTGCACTAAAATAGAAAACAAGTCAGATTTCTCGTGGAATTTTATTGGTGAATCAAATAGATTATTTTTAAGTGGAAGAATATTTTCTATAGAGATTTTCTTGAGTAAATATATGAAATAACCTCGTTTTTCCTCACTCATTTGATAAAAGTCAGTAACTATTTTTTCTATCAGTAATTTGTCACTACACTCATATAAGACGTCTAGGAGACTAAACACTAAGCTTCCAGCTTTACTAAAATCTGCTATATCATCAATATTTGCATATATCCATTTCGCAAGGTCTATGTTGTAACCCAGGTTGGAAGCACTTCGTAATAAGTAGATTAAGTCAGTTCTATCGATAGACTTAAAATCGGTTTCGAACCATTTTGGTAATTCTCTTGATGAAGAAAAGTAAAGCCTAGCAGCCTGACTAAGCTCAATGTTGCCTTGTAGATATTCATACTCACTCCACTTCGCCCATCGTTCTGACTGTGTATTCTCAATATGGTTAACTATTAAATAAGGTAGTTTTTTATCTTTTAGGTATCTTAGTAATATAGATCTATTTATCCATAGGAAGTCATCATTGATTACTTCCTGTATGGTGTTTAGTCTACAATGTAACTCAATTAAGCTATTTATCTTATCTATAGCAATAGGAAGCATTCTGTCTTGACAAGATATGAATACGGATTTTACGGCTCGTAATATTTCATGACTTAATGAAGATGATAGTTTTTCTTTTATCTTATACTCAAGAGCTTTCCTAAATTTTTTATACTTGACGTTTGATGTGGTCTCTTTTAGAAAATATGATGCTAAGATGATATCTAGATCTACTAGTTTAATTAGCTCATTCTCATTTGGTATCGGTAATAGTGATGACCCAAGAGATATATATAAATATCTTCTAAGGTTTAAGTCATGGTAAATATGACTTTTATTCTCATCCCAATTAAAGAGAGCACCACAGCCTATTAACCATTCCCAATATGAATCATGAATTGGGGAAATGTAGTTGTTTTTTTTACTCAAAACTCCTAACGATCTTATGTCTCGATCAATTTGCTTACCAGTGTTCTTCTTGTAATTTAATTTAAAATTAACTGTAAATTCGGAGTAAGTGCTTAATTCATGTTTTTGGTAAGAATTAATCGTTGTTTCTGATAGCGATTTAAGGATGTCTATTGGAGATGAAAAGCTAGCAGTTATATGGAGGAAGTATTCTTGAAAGAGCTTGGAGATATTACTTACTCTACCACGCATAGATACATACAAAATTAACATTAGTGGATAACATAATACTTCAGAGATGTTTGCTGATGTATTATTAGTATTTAAATTACTCTTTGATAAGTAGCTGTTAACTTGCTTTATATCGAGAAGTTCTAGCTCCCAATATGTAGCGTTATTGATTATGCTTAAAGGCCTTGAAGTTATTATAGACGTTGAGTTAGATAGTAAACTCAGTATTTTTCGTATTTCACTATCCTGTTTTACGCCTCCAGAAATATCATTTAGTCCATCAAGGAAAAATACTAGATTTTCAAATTTAACAATGTCTTTAAGCCCATTCCCAGGAGAGTATTCGTTGATGAAATTATTAATCTCCTCTAAAGAAGGAAAGTCTTTAATAGGAATGAATATTGGGATTAAGCTGTTATGCTCTGCTAGATTTTTCGCAATTGACCAAAGGACTGATGACTTTCCAGCTCCTCCGTTGGCTAAAATTATGTTAGTTCCCAGTGCTTCTTTCGAAAATTCATGTGCTTTGATGTGAATTTTTGTACCGTCGAACTCGCGTGAAATAGTTCTCTCACTTGCCATGATAGGTAAATGATCAGACTGGCTTTCTAGCAATTCTCTTTCTAGGTCATTGGGCTTAAATTGATGTAATAGTGTATTAGAGAGAAGTGATAACTGTGACTGAGAAATAGGAGAAGGCTGTTGTTCTAAACCATTTGAAATTATTATAGTTTCAGCGTTTGAATCTTTAAGGACTACAGTTTGATTTACATTCTCAATCAGTGGTTCCGTCTGGTAATCAAATTCTACACTTTTTTTTTTATGACTTTTTGAGATATGCCTCCATCAATATGGCTTTTATTAATCTTGAGGTGTTGCTCGTTGCTATCAGTTTCTGAAGCTGTTTCTATTTCTTGCTCTATATTCCCAATTACTTTGGTGTCATCAATTTCATTTTCTTGTTTACTATCTGCTTTCTTCTTGATGAAGAGATAGCTAACTCCAGCAAATATTATAGAAGCGACTATACTTGCGAGAATAGAGCCAAACGTGAAACCTTCCATTCTTAACACCAAATCATGTGGAAAATCATATGATAGCAATTGCATTTCTTACTCACAAGATTAATTATATTTTAGAGGAGATCCTTCTCTAGGTGACGCTCCTCTATCACTCAGGTTCGGTTAGATGTAAATTGGCACATATGAGTTCCATTGTATATTTAAATCCAACGTTGCCTAAGTGATAAGGAGTCGATATCTAAATCACTTATTATTTAGGTGATCAAGAACAACTTCGTGATGATCTTTTGTTTTGAATTTGTTAAATACGTACTCAATTTGACCAGACTCATCAATTAAGAAACTTGTACGGACGACGCCCATGTTTTCACGCCCCATAAATTTCTTAAGTTGCCAAACTCCGTATTTCTCACAAACAGCATGGTCTTCATCTGCCAGCAAAGTAAAGTTTAGCTCTTGTTTGTTAGTGAAATTAGTAAGCTTTTTAGGTGTGTCAGGACTTACTCCTAGAATAACAACGTTGTGAGAATCAAGCTCTGCTTTAGTGTCACGCAACCCTTGAGCTTGGACAGTACATCCTGGTGTGGAAGCTCGTGGATAGAAGTAAAGTAGCACTTTCTTTCCTTGTAGCTCTGATAGAGTGATTGGGGTATTGTCTTGGTTATTTAGTGTAAAGTCTGGTGCTGCTTGTCCAGCTTCAATTGTCATAATCTTGTCCTTGCTTTCTTAGTCTAACTACTGAGTAGCGTGGTGAGCCACGTCTTGTTCAGAGCATTTTCATCGATATCTAGCTGTTATGTCTAGTGATTGAAGCAAAGATAAACGATTAATCTCGGAAGTTGCCTTTGATAACGTTGTCTGGCCTCGAACTAACTACTTTATCCATTGCGCTTTCACGTAGACTTTTTGGTAGCATTTCCATTAGCTCTTGTACCACCTTGATACTTATCGCAACTTGTGTCGCTAAAGCTCGTTCACTTTTTCTTGATTCCGAGAGATACTTGCTTTTTAGTTTTTTTAGCTTTGTTTTTTCTTGTTTTAATCGGTTGATTTCATCTTTTAGAACATCGACTTCGCTTGAAGCGCTATCACTATTTGCAATCTTTACGGTTAGCGTACAGTCTTTTACCATAGCCTTGATGTCAGGGTGATTTCTCAGTGAGCCAACAGACAAGCCTGCTTCCTTTTCGACAGTGTTATTGTTGATTTTTAGCTTACCTTCTCGGGCTTTTTTCCTCAGCTCGCGGTTTTCGGGCTTACCCTCTAAAAGTCGTTCTATGGCTCTTAGTAGCTTGCTCTTGGTTGCTTGTGTCATAGATCAGTTACTCCGAAAGGTATTAGCAGAGCCTTTACTTCCTGTGGTATTTTAGCAGGCTCATAAATTATATCTAAGTCACTCATGATACGCTCGGCTGCGGTAATTTTGATATATGCTTCACTTGCAGTCTGTGGTGTTAATTCATCATGCTCAATATCCCATAACATATTGATTTCAGCCTCTTTGCGTTTAGCTTCTGCAAAAACAGCATCGACTATGTAATCGTTTTTACAGTCCACACACTCTAAAAGGTTGACTTGTGTGCGAAGACTACAGCCTGTTGAGGTACAATAAACACCAGGTGCTACCGCATGAATGTGACGTTTTTGATCTCGGATCTGTTTTTTCCAGTAATTGAACGATAGCATGTCACCATCGACTTTATCTTTGAACAGGTTTTGCTTAGTCTTCATCATGTTTTTGGCAAACTCTTTTCCTTTGCCGCCAACGACACGTTCTTTATTCGCTAGTTTCTTATAGATGTTTAGATAGACCTGCGCTTTTTGATCAATCCTTTCTTCATCAATGGCGTAAGCCAAGCTTTGTTTTTGCTTTCTGATTTTTTGGAATTTATTGGAGTTCTTGGCGTAATGTCTTGTCATCGCCATCGATACATGGCTGAACTGCTGCTTAAGTTGTGGAAATGCGCAAAGCTCATACCCGATAAGATAGTAGGCAAAGGAACGGCGAAGCTGATGTCTGAGAACTTATAAGTATCCCCCACGTTAAACGAAAGGTTAGGGTCGGATACTTTCAAATCAATCACATCGTCATCGGTTAGTGTAAGCTTTACCTCTATAGTGCTTTCAAACCAATCGGTAATCTGGTGACTGAGTCCGTTTTTAGTAATCGCACCGAGCTCTCCTTTTACCTTATGGAAAAATGCTTTGCTATCGGGGTGAAGCTTTCTAAGTGGTTCATGTAAAGCCTGTAGTATTTCGTAAGCCTTTTTGCCGACCTCTGTTGTGACAAATTCATCTTGTGTTGACTGAGACCCTCGATTGGTCTTTGAGAGATCAGCAAGGATAATATGAATGATTTGCTTGCATATGGTTTCTTTTGAGCATCCATTTGCGGTATGAAGGTGAAATATTTCATCACAGCGCATACCCGTTCGAGACATTAACGCCCATAGGCAGCCACCGTTAAGATGTGTAAATAGTGACCGTGCTTCTCCGAGGCTAGTTACCATCCTATTACCAACCCTCAATGTTCGGTCAGAATAGAAGTGGTTGATGTAGTCAGATCTGATAGCGGGCTTATGCTTATAGAGTAATTCAAAGGTCGTTGTTTGTGAGGGAGATTTTAGTGCCAGAAAGGCTTCTTGAAAGGCGATGGCTTTTTGTTTATCCGTTCTATTTGCTTTACTTAAACACCATATAATTTTGCCACTTTCAAACCTTGCCCCATCGCTGGTAAGATATTTGGCATAATCTTGATAGATTTTATCTGGGTAGGTAGCAATGTAATCTGATAGCTTTCCTAAGTCATCACGTAGCGGGTATAACTCGTTAACTAAAGCTTCTGATCTTTGTAGTCCCAAGTAATACAAACGCTGTGGTATAACCATATATTGCTTAGCTTCTTTAATCGCTAAGCCAAAATCTGATGGTGCTAACTTCTTAGTAAGGTAGACGTTGAACGGTAGGCCTTTTGCTTCAGTGTATAGCTTATTGAGCGCTACATAGATCTGCTCCCTTTCAAAGTCGATATCGGTGAATTCGCTTAACACCCAAGATTCTAATCGGTCAAAATTTAAAAGCTCAAAGCTATTGCAACCTTCATTTAAAAGAGGCAATGTGAATTTTTTTAACACGGTAACAGTGTTGTAAATGGTTTCCAAAGAATAGTCTTTCGGAGATATCCATATCATCTTTAAAGCGAGCGCTTTCAATTGGTTTCGAAGGTTGCGCTCCATCACCTTTCTATTAAGCATGAAGTCTATTGCTAACTTTTCTGTAGTATTAGGTTTAAAGAATGCATGAAGGTTTCGCCATGCATCATTATCCCCAATTTTACCCAGTGACTCGCCAGTTACGTTAAAGCCGATATCTAGTGTTTCAAATTTATCCCAATCACCTGTTTCAATCGCTGGCTTTAATACATCGTTCAGGTAATTTGTGTGGTTGCCAACGTTATTTTGCGCAGTGACGATTGCATTTTGTCTGTCAAGGTCATGCTTAGGTAGTTTTATCATAGTAAACTCCCAATTAACGATATAAAGCTAAAATGGCGTGATTCATTGATACCCGAGGATGACGCCCATTTTTGTTAAACAACGCAATGGCTTCTTCGTAAACATCTTGACTTGCTCCGTCTAGGGTGAACTCAAAAACGTATATCTTTTCATGAACTTGCTCTTTTTCATTAGGATATTGATCTACAGCTTCTTTCAGCACATCGATGAAGGAGATAAGTTTATAGATAGCTTGAACTTCGTCTACTGCTCTAGCTGACTGACATTTGTAGCACATGTCGTACTCAGTACACGGTAATATCAACTTCATTGAGTTATTGGTTTCGCGCTGCGTATTTTTACCGTCCATAATGCTTTGCTGCCCATTACAATGAACGCCATTTGGATTGGTTTTGGCTTTTTCGTGCTGTTGTTTCTTTCTCCATTCATCATGTGCCAGCATTGTAATACCAAGTCTGGTTGTAACCTCAGATTTTGCTTGACCTAAGCTCTTGTCTTCACTCAAATTCTGCATGACTTGTATTGCTTGCGAGATAATGATTTTGTTGAGTCTCGGATCACCATTGGCGTAATGCTTATCAATGGTTTGAAGAAGATTCTGAAGTAGGCTCTGAACGCTGCCTTTACCATAATCAGTGTATGTTTGGTTGCTGGTCATTTCTCTCCAGCGGCTTGACTGAAGTGAGATGAAGTACTCATCGGGCGCAACTGACCATGTAGACATGAGCATAGAGCTGAGAGGGTTAATTCCGTCCCAGTCTTTAGGGGGTTGCTTCTCATGACCTCGTTTCAATAGGAGTCGATCATACTTACGAGGTTGTTTATCCGCCAATTCTGTCGCGAATTGCTCAATATCTTGGATTAACGTCTTATCCGAAGCTGGAATAGAGAAGCAGTAGCTGTCACCATTTCGGTATTTTAAAGAAACACGGATATTGCCGTTGGAGTCTTTCTTCGAGTAAGAAATTGGCAGAAGAACACCTTTAAGTGGTAAATCTGTGAAACACGATAAAATGCTGTACGCGGTATTGGTTGCGCCTAGTGTGGCTTTAGTTTTTGAGCATGGGCGTGTTATTTTACTCACGATAGCTCTACCAAGCTCATTTGTTTCTTTATTGAGCTTGATAAAATATTGTTTTCGATAGTTATAAAACAGTTCTCTAAGCCATGGAATAATGGATGTGCGAGTGGGTGAGAGTAGATTTAACTCCATCACTAAATGATTATTTAATTGTATCAAATTAAACGAGTCGCCTTTCTCCCCTTGGTCGTTGAGCGTGAAGAGTAGCTCTGAGTCTTTTTCGTTACCATCGCAGTATAGTGCTGAAAGTGTCTCAAGGGTTTTAATAAACTTTACTCCATCTCGCTTATCAATATCGAAATCGAGAGTTTGATTGGTAAGAACTGCGTCTACTTTTATGTTTGATCGAGCTTTAAAGCTCGATACCTTGATTACCTGTAAGCTTTTATCCCGTTCATCAGTATGAATCGTAAGAGGATGAGTGATTTTCCTTACGTCGGTATCGTTCAATGAGGTAAAAAAGCACATTAGATGATAAGCCGCTCCCATCACCATGTTAAACGCTGCGGAATGATTTATAGACGTGCCATTTCTGCTCTGAGTATGTGTTTGGGCTTGGAGAGAGGTTTGAATTGAAATAACTTCTTGGTGTCCTCCCAAATCAATAACAATAGGTAGTTTTTCAGGTAGTATGAGATTTTCTTTTTTTGCCACAATGAGCTGTGGAGCTAAGGTAAAAAATAACGTACTTAACCTAGATACAAGAACTTTTTCCTCCTCATCAGAATAGCCTTTGTTTGGTGTCTTTCCCCCAGAAAACCCTCGGTGTAGTGTCTTCCACGAATTAGTGGGTAATCCGCACCATGATAGGGCTGTACGAAGGTTTGAAGTAATATGAGCTGCTGAGGATTCTTTGATACCAAGTTCGTCGCCGTGATTCATTTCCCATATTTTTTTTGATGGGCGGTACATTTTCATACGGTGTCGTAATTCACCATCATTGCCAGCGAATTTTAGATAGCCTTCCTTTGAAAGTGGATTAACGTTTAGAGTGTCGCAAAATATAATTAAAGCGCGTAATGCCTCGTAACGTCCCGTGACTGATTGTGCTGATTGTCCATTATCAACATACTTCTTGGCTTGTTTACAAAAGCTTCTTAAGTAAGAAGCACGGCTTTCAACTTTATTGTTATTAATACTTGCACCAATGTGTAACAAATGCGAGATATCAAACTCGCCTATCTTTTCTCTTGTTTGTTTAGAAGGAATAGTTAAACGAAGTGGAACGACATTTTTACTATTTCTAACATGCTTAACCGTTTTTGAGTTTTTAGCGAGTGGGCTCTTTGCCATGCTACCACCCCTTGTTTATCTTGATGTTTTTGCTCTTTGCGATTCTCAATTGGTCATCAAGCTTATTCATGAACTTAATGTATTTTTCAGTCGTTGAGGTGCTCGAATGCCCCATCAGCAAGGCTAACTCATCCATTAGATAGTCATAGTCAACTTGTCGTTTCCGAGATTCATTCCAAAGCCAATCTGTTGCGTAAGTTGAGCGCAGGTCATGGATTCGGTAGTACCAGCTGGGTTCTATGGCTCGGATGTGTTTTCTCAGTATGCCAAAGTGGACTTCCAGAGTATTCTCTGTGTAAGGTCGCCCTTTGTTGGAAATAAAAAGGTACTCGCTAGTGTCTCGTTCTTGTTTAGAGTCTGTTATCTCTTTTCGTCGAGTTAGGTTCTTTTGTCGCTGATTACATTCCTTGTATATCTCTAACTCTTCATAAAGTGCGATAGGGATTTCAACAGTGCGAGGTTTACTGCCTTTGGTACGTGTAATGCGAATAGGTACGACTTCTAGGCCACTGTAACCTTTGTTACCAACATCACTAGTAGGAAAGTGAGTGGCCTCGTCAATCCTAAGCCCTGCCTCTTCACATAGCCTCAACATCAGACAAATGGGCTTTGGTAATTTATCTATGTACTGATAGAAAAGTTCTTTGTGATCGAACGACATGGGCTTCAATTTTTGATAAGTAGGTGTTTTATCTCTCTTTGGGAACATCTTCATGATGTTTGACATTTCATAGACCCGCTTTTCACCAGACTTTGTATGAGCAAGCATATCGTACTGGTTGATGCCGTCCTCATAACCTTCAACCTCGGTGAAGTGTGTCAATATATGCTCATCATCATTTTTGAGGTAACCGTATTTTTGCATCCACTTATAAAAGCTGATAACAGCGCCTATATAGCTTTTTGCAGAGCTAAGCGAATATGCCTCTTTACCAGTCGCACCTTTTTTAGCACGACAGTTTGCCAAAAGGAACTCTGCAAAGCGCCAAGGCGCCCCTTCTTCTTCATACTTGGTCAGAGTTTTATAAGTTAAATACTCAGGTGGAATCTCAGTCCCATCTTCATCAAGTTGAGAGTAATGAGTTGAGTCTAAATACCGAGTAAAGGCTAGTAATCCTTTGGCTATCGAATCTGTGTTCTTGACGGCTCCTTCACCTCGCAATTTTGATACAAGGTAAAGAGATTGTGGATAAACAACATTTCCATCTGGCGAAATGACAATGTCTGTTTTCTTGAAGCGTGATTGAAGATTGGAAGGTGAAAGGTAGGGTGAGTAGGTCACGTCACCAGAATCAACATTGATGCTCTCTTTAAGTTTTAGCTTTGCTAATGTATCTACCTCTATGGAGAGCAATCTGAAGTCATCATAGAGATCGGAGTTTGTTTCTTCATGTCTTTCAATCACAAAATAACCCTCAATATGTTACTCACATATCAAAGGTAGCTCGTCATAAAAAACAATCAAGGTTCTTTGTCATTAAAAAAAATCAGGGGTAAATTTCTTCTCTCCCCAAACGCCAAACTGTTCAGCAACGCTGTGGTCTTCATCTGATAGCAGTGTGAAGTTTAGAGATTTCTTCTCGACGAAATTTGGTAGGCGTTTTACTGGATCAACACTCACACCTAGAACAACCACATTTAGGTCATCAAGCTGTGCTTTGATATCACGCAGGCCTTCAGCTTGCACAATACAACCTGGAGTCATTGCTTTTGGGTAAAAATAGAACAGGACTTTTTTACCTTTGAAGTCACCAAGAGATACGATATTGCCATCTTGATCTGGAAGAGAAAAAGCAGGTGCTGGAACACCAGCCGTTAGCGTATTCATGATATTTCCTTTTTAAAAACTGTTTTTGATAAAGTTGAGCGAGCCTTGGACTGATAGGCTCTGACACAGCGAATCGAATTCTTCTTGTAGCTGCATCAAATTACATTCTGATTGCACAGAAGCGGTAATAGAGATATGGAATTGGTCGTTGTCGAGCTGAACTTTAGATTTATTGATGGTTCGGGCGCTCAGCGAGTCGAGTCCTATGTTGCGGTCAGCAAAGAACTGAGTGAACTGCTCGGTAAGGCCGATTTTATCTTCTGACTCAACGAACACCTCTACTGTGTAAGAGTTCTCAATAACATCATGAGTTGAGGTTCGCTTCATAATCGTAATCAAGTCGTGCTCTTGTCCAAGCAAGGGCAGGGTGGTTTCAACGCGGGTGATGTTGTTTGCCTTTCCAGACAGCAGCATGATAAGCGTAAATTCTTCGCCAAATAGAGCGATACGGCTATCAATAATGTTACAGCCTGATTGGGTGACTAAATGAACCACTTGGTTGCATACACCTGGGCGATCTGTGCCCACAGCTGTGATTACTAGATGTTGAGTCATAAAATCACGTCTCTTTATATTCCATTGATTCATGCATGTTAGCACAGTTAGCTCGTGGAATAAGCGTGCGTACGGGGCTTTTTATGAGGCACCTTGCTTCTAACATGCAACCAATGATAAGAATATCGAGCGCGTTAAAAAATGTGATTGAGCTATGAGAGCACAGCTTACTTGTTACTGACATCCAGTGCTGTGCTATCCGCTAGATTGAGCGCAGGTTACCCAAATTCTCGGTAGAACGCCGTTAGAAGTCGTTTTACCTCAAACATACGACAATATTTAATGCAGATGTTGCCGGTAAGCCACTTTAATGTCTTGTGTTTATTGATTGGCTTACAGTAACATGCAAAAAGAATAAATTAAGGGAGATAGACATGTTTTCAGGAAGTATCGTTGCGCTAGTTACGCCATTTAATACAGATGGTGAAGTGGATTTCGACAGCCTTAAAAAGTTAGTTGAGCACCATGTTGCTGCAGGTAGTGATGGTCTGGTTGCGGTTGGCACAACAGGTGAGTCTTCAACACTCACTATTGAAGAGCATGTCAAAGTCGTCAATAAGATCGTTGAATTTGCTGATGGTCGTATTCCCGTTATCGCTGGTACAGGTGCAAATGCAACTCACGAATCTGTTCTATTCAGCCGTTTGCTGAATGGTTCTGGTATTGCTGGTTGCCTGAGCGTAACGCCTTACTATAACAAACCGACTCAAGAAGGTTTGTACCAACACTACAAAGCGATTGCTGAAGTCAGTGACGTTCCACAAATCCTATACAATGTACCAGGTCGTACTGCTGTAGACTTGTTACCTGAAACGGTTGCTCGCCTTGCTGAGATCGAAAACATCGTTGCACTTAAAGATGCGACGGGTGATCTCGACAGAATTGCAATTCACCGTGAACTTTGTGGCGAAGATTTTATCTTACTAAGTGGTGATGACTTAACAGGTCTAGAATTTGTTAAGCGTGGTGGCGATGGCGTGATCTCTGTAACAAACAATGTTGCAGCCGCTGATATGGCAACCATGTTCAAGTTAGCGAAAGAAGGCAAGTTTGAAGAAGCAGAAGCGATCAATGAGCGTTTGATGCCTCTACATAAGAATTTGTTCGTTGAGTCCAACCCTATTCCCGTAAAATGGGCGGTTCATAAAATGGGTCTGATTGCTGAAGGTGGCTTACGTCTACCGTTGACTGAATTGTCAAAGCCAGCTCAACCCGTTGTTGCTCAAGCAATGACTGAAGCGTGCATTTACTAAAAACGTATGAAGTGATGCCGAAGTGAACCTTCGGCATTTAGGAGTATAAATGAAGTATTCTCACCAGCTAGTGATTGGATCACTGGCTGTTTTCGTTCTTACAGCATGTTCTGGCAGCCCGACTCAACGTCGCCAAGCCAAAGATGATTTCGAATACTTAGAAACACCTGAGTTTTCACAATGGCAGCTGCCTGAAGATGCTCAACCTCAGTTCTATCCAAATTTTGACATCCCAAGCGGTGAGTTCAGTGGTGGTACAGGCCGTGAAGTGGATATTCGTCCGCCGCAACAGGTTCTTGAGCTGATCCCAGGTGCTCGATCTGAGCGTCAGAATGGTGAAGTGACACTATGGCTTCTTCGTGCTGAAGAAGCAGACCGCGTGTGGCAAACGGCTGTAGATATGCTGGCACAACGTGGCATTGGTATTCGTGAACAGTCAGAAAACGATATTGAGACCGATTGGGTTACTTGGGTTTCTGAAGATGAAGAAGTAGAGATCGGCAGTCGTTACTCTATCTCTCGTTTCCAAGCGAACAACCGCCATGGCTTCAAGATCAACCTTATCGATTGGCGTGAAGGCTCTGAAGAGAAGCCGGTATCGGCAACCAATAAGGAGCGTTACAACGCGTTCTTAACGAATCTAGTGATGGCTAAGTACGATGAAAACCTTCGTGCTGAAGCAGCGTTGAAAGCGCAAGAGTTGGTTAAACGCATTCCAATCTCAATGGGTGCTGACCGCAGTGGCTTCCCTGTGATCATTGCTCGTACTCCATACAATGTATTGTGGCAGCGTTTGCCTACCTTGCTACCGACGATGGGCTTTGAGCTTGAAGAGCGTAACCAGTCTCAAGGTACTGTAAAAGCTAAGTATGCTGCGCCAGATGATGAATTCTGGGAAACAATTGGCCTACAACCCATTGATTTGGCTCCAGGCACTTACACCTTCTTGTTTGGTGATCTTGGTAACCGTACGTCAATTAACGTAACGGATGCATCAGGTAAGCCAGTAGAAGAAGAGCTACTGAAGTCAATGGTACCGGTATTAGCACATGTTGCTGACCAAACCAAAGATGACAAAGAAGCTGATGCAGAGTAAGTAAAACTGAGTGAGCATAGCTGAAAAACCACAGAGTAAGTCATATCAGCCCTGTGGTTAGCTAAAGCCAATAAAAAAGAGGACACATTGTGTCCTCTTTTTTTGTATTCGTTGATTAGTCGTCAGCGGATTATTAGCCAATTAGATTGGCTCCTTAGAGCTACAAAATTAAGCGTCTTTGTTGTCCGTAGACTCATCTTTTTGAGCTTTCTCTTGGTTCTGTTTATCCAATTGATTGAGCTTGTCTAAGTCTTTCTCTGTTTTGTTACGACCAGTCAGATCCATATTGGCGGTCTGTTTGAGCGCAGCAATATTACCCACCACAACACTAACCACGATGATGATGATCACCCAAGGGTTTGTAAGCCACTCCAACATATGCGCTCCTAATGACTGATATTCGCCACGAAGCGCGCATAGATCTCGTCTAGCTGCTCCATAATAATCTCATACCCTAATATTGGCTTAGATTGGAGTTGCTTGCCAAGTAAAGAGGGAGATAACTGTGATAAACACAACTCCGATACTTTTCGATGGCTGATATGCCATGGTTCGATCGCCACACCGCCGAGGTCTTGGCTGTACGGAAAGAAGAACCCAAATTGAGATGCATTAGCATAAAGCCATTGGTAAAACGCTTGCTGGTGGCCAGTAAGGTATTCCCATGGTTCCAGTTGCAGCTGTGTGCCTTCAGGCAAGTGATTACGAGCAAAGACATCAAAGTCACAACCCCAATGGTGACGACTCGCCCCAGGCAGTGCAGACCACCTCAGTATCGCTGACAACTTTTGCTGTTCACTGAGTCTTGAAGCATCAAGTGTTTGGCTTTCTGAGTCTAATATTGGTGCTTCACCAGAAAACTTACGGTTCCAAATCAGAGATTGCCTTTCATAGTCGCGAAAGCCACTGGCAATCTCCATTTTAAAGCCAGCGAGTTGAGCAGCTTCAATCAAACTGTTTAGGTCATCTTTGACATTACTGTGAACCAAGAAGGTTTTACTGCCAATGAGGCTAGGTTCTAGATGAGAATCTGATTGTCCGGTTAGCTGCTCTGGTGTCATAACGCGTCTCTCAATAATTAGATGCTATCAATCGCTGATGAAAGAACTATTTAGCGAACAGGTTCACTAGCGTTCTCTCATACATGTCGGTTAGCTTCTCTAAGTCAGCCACTTTCACGCATTCGTTAACCTTGTGAATGGTGGCATTAACCGGACCTAACTCTACGACTTGCCCTTTCATGCGCGCAATAAAGCGTCCGTCAGATGTACCACCTGTAGTCAGTAGTGCTGGTTTTACGTCATTAACGTGGCCAACGGCATCAACAATAGCATCAAGCAGTGAGCCTGCGTCTGTTAAGAACGGGTCGCCATTGAATGTCCATTTCAAATCGTATTCGAAATCATACTTGTCGAGCGTATTTGTGATTCGTTCAACGATGATGTCGTTGTTTAATTCTGTACTAAAGCGAAGATTAAACTGAACATTAAATTCACCAGGAATGACGTTTGACGCACCCGTGCCCGCACTTACATTTGGGATCTGGAAGCTGGTTGGTGGGAAGTAGTCATTACCTTTGTCCCACTCGGTAGTAGCCAGTTCGTTGATCGCAAGCAGAGAGCTGTGTACTGGATTGTTCGCTAGATGAGGGTAGGCAACATGACCTTGTGTGCCTTTAATCGTGAGATCGCCAGTGATAGAACCACGACGGCCGTTCTTCACAACGTCACCAACATACTCAGTACTTGATGGTTCACCAACAATACACATATCGATGTTTTCACCACGGGCCATTAGTGCTTCCACAACACGTACCGTACCGTTGATGAAAGGACCTTCTTCATCTGACGTGATAAGGAAACCGATTGAGCCTGTGTGGTCTGGGTGTTTAGCAATGAACTGCTCGACTGCAACGATCATTGAAGCCAAAGAGCCTTTCATGTCTGCCGCGCCGCGACCGTGTAGGAAACCATCTACGATAGTCGGTTCGAATGGTTTGGTGTGCCACTGCTCAATCGGGCCAGCAGGTACAACATCGGTGTGGCCTGCAAAGGCAAATAGAGGCGCCTCTGTACCACGGCGAGCCCAAAAGTTCGTCGTATCTTCAAATACCATCACTTCGATTTCGAAGCCGAGTGCTTTTAAGCGTTCAATCATTAAATCTTGGCAGCCTGCATCTTCAGGGGTTACTGATTGGCGGCTAATGAGGTCTTTTGCCAGAGCCAAAGTTGGGCTATCTGTCATCCTTGAATTCCTTGTTTAAATAAAACGTCTAGTCATTAATTTTTAGGGCGCTGATTTAATGATCAACGTCCAGTAGTCTGTCTATCTAAATACAGTGCTCTAAGCAAAAATAGCGGCGTATTGGTCGGCTTTAAATCCGATATGAAGCTTACCGTCTACTTTTAGTATTGGTCGCTTAATCATTGCTGGTTGTTCAACAAGCAGAGTCACGGCTTTGTCTTCCGTTAATGTATCTTTCTGTTCTTGTGAAAGTTGGCGATAAGTCGTACCACGTTTGTTCAATACAAGTTCCCAGCCAAGTTCTGAACAGAAGGTCGTAACCAACTCTTCAGTGATGCCTTGTTTGCGATAATCGTGAAATTCGAACTTGATCCCTTCAGCTTCGAGCCATTTCTTTGCTTTTTTAATGGTGTCGCAGTTCGGAATGCCAAACATAGTGATAGTCATTGTTCTTCCTTTGGGTGATTTTATTTCGTTGTTATGAGTTGAATCCTATCAGGAAGCTGCAATTCAGACAAAATAGAGTGAGGAATATTTCATAGAGTGAAAAAAAACAGTAAGAAAATGTCACTATTGGAGACTTATTGATCAACCTCAACATGTTGTCAGCGAAAAAAGAAATAATTGAGTTGCACATATATAGGAGGTGTCAATGGAGTTGAGTCCTGTTTTTGCAAGGCGGCTATATTTAGCATTGTTAGTGGAAAGCCTTGATAGGCCAAATGTGCCTAAACTCATCGAAAAAACGGGTTGGCCTCGTCGTACTATTCAAGATGTACTCAAGGCGTTACCGGGGATCGGTATCGAACTTATGTTTGTTCAAGATGGGCGACGTCATAATGATGGCTATTACCAGTTATCCGACTGGGGTCCATTTGACAGTCAATGGGTTATCCAGCGTAAAGGCGATATAGCAACAAGCCTTGGATTTAGTGCATAAGCCAGCGAAAGCTGGCTTTCTTTTTTGAAGTAGAAGTAGAAGTAGAAGTAGAAATCGAAATAGAAGAGGTAGCATCTCGCTCATTTGAGTGCTGAGCTGTCTAACTATGTTTCTACCTACTTATACAGTTTCTACCTACTTACACAGATAGGCAGTGCCCAACATAGTCACGGAAGTGGAAAAGTCTTGGGGAAGTGTAAATATCACGGTATCTGCACCTAACTCAATCGTATTTGACTTGAGCTCATTCATCGCGCCCTGAATCAAGGTGTCATTTGGGTAAAACAGGTAACTATACCAATGTCCCTCGCTGCCAGTGACTTCCCCTTTATACTGACATTTATCGATATTAATCACGCCATGGTAATCCATTTGCACGTTGGCAGCTTCGCTATGAGGCGTTGATGTCGGTGTCGTGCAACCGAGTAACACGCTACTCATAGCCAAAGCGATTAATTCCTTTTTCATACGCTTATCCTGTTATCTCATCAAATAAATCGCGAAACCTATCCAGCTTGCGAACAATAATAACCACGGCAATTTACTGGCTTGATTTGATGTTGTTTCATTATTCGAGTCGACATTCTGTTCTTGGTCTTGGTTCGCTTGTAGAGTCTGCTTCTCTTTTTGTACGCGCTTTTTAGCTTTATCGGCTTGGCGGCCACGTTCTTTCTGCTGCTTTTTATAGAGTGCGATGCCTTTCTCGATACCTTGAGCAATCAACTTGGTTTGTTCTTTGGTTTGAGCTGGCTTTTGCGTGGCTTTGGCTATCTTCAGTGCTTCTTGTTGAGATTCAACAGATGGTGTATTAGTTTTCTTTTTCATACTGAGTTCGATAATTAAAACGGATTAACCAATAAGATAACGCAAACCTAGTTAAGTATGAATGATTTGCGTTAAAGTGTTGGTTTGAAAATAAGTGAAAGTGAGATTTGTGCGGTACTCCATAGAACAATACGACAAGCACGGCTTTTTAAAAGCCCCAATCCTATTATGGTTAGGTTGGCTATTTCTGGCGAAAGCTTTGGTCGTTTTCATTGTTGCAGGTGCAAGCCGAGAGTCGGGCACTGATATCCTCGAAATCATCTATCCAGATCATCAAATGTTTTATGTTGGGATTGCATTGAGTATTCCGAGCTTGTTACTCATGTGGTTGTTTGGACTCAGATCACCAGATAGAAAGCGCCTTAATCAAGTGGTTTCATGGGGACGTTGGGTCTCCATGATGGCTATCTTGGCACAAGGAACCCATACACTTTATTTAATCTATTTAGATAACGGATGGTTCCGTTGGTCTAATGCTATCACCCTATTGTTGCTCCTATGGTTAGCGCTTTATCTAACCAATAGCCATGCTGCCAGGGATTGCTTTAAAGTGGTTGAGCACGAAGACTGATTTTCATCAAAACATTTGTCCCATTCACAATTATACTTAGAAGCTAAAAATGAAAGGATTAATCTATGCTTAACACCTCAAATGAGCAGCCTAAAATTCAAAGTGCTATCTTGCCAGAAGCCGGGCCTTTCGCTCTTTATGTTCAACTAAAAGTGAATGAGAACGCTGCTAGCGTATTAGCGGAACTTCAAAAGCTATCGAGTTTAATCGACGAACTAAACCAAACTCAACCAGATGCGAACTTAACGGCATCGGTTGCGTTTTCAAAAGCTTTTTGGGATAAGTTCGAGCAAGCTGCTCCCTCTGATTTGATTGATTTTCCTGCGCTTGGTGAAGGTGATGTCGCTGCACCGAGCACATTGTCTGATGTTCTGATTCATTGTCATTCAAATAGACACGACCTGCACTTCTTTATCTTACGTAAATTGCTATCTGAAGTAGCTGTGGACGTTGAAGTAGTTGATGAAACATACGGTTACCGCTTCCTAGATTCTCGTGACATGACTGATTTCGTTGATGGCACTGAAAACCCGAAAGACGCACAGCGCGCTGAAGTAGCGATTGTGCCTGAAGGTGAATTCGCTGGTGGTAGTTATGTGATGGTGCAGCGTTTTGTGCACAACCTGCCAGCTTGGAATCGATTGAATGTCTCAGCACAAGAGAAAGTGGTTGGCCGCACTAAACCGGACTCTATCGAGCTAGATGATGTTCCAGCTGCGTCTCACGTTGGTCGTGTGGATATCAAAGAAGAAGGCAAGGGTCTTAAGATTGTTCGTCACAGCCTACCTTACGGTACCGCTACGGGCGATCACGGCTTACTGTTCATTGCTTACTGTAATGTTCGTCATAACTTCGATGCGATGTTAGAGAGCATGTACGGCGTGACAGATGGTAAAACAGACCAACTGCTTCGCTTTACTAAAGCAGTGACAGGCGCTTACTACTTTGCGCCTTCGACTGACATGTTGAGTGCATTAACGATTAAGTAAATCACCTCGTATGCAGTAAAGAACGGGAGCCTCAGGGCTCCTTTTTTTATTAAAGTTTTATATGAACTGGTCGATATAAGAGCAATCGTGAGTTTTATTCATATTTTTGTAAGTGAAGGTCTATGGCTATAACTGTTAATACAAATGTCTCAGCGCTAGTGGCTCAGAGAAACCTCTCTAATGCTAATAACATGCTGAATCAATCTTTGGAGCGCTTAGCTTCAGGGAGCCGTATTAATAGTGCAAAAGACGATGCGGCTGGCTTACAAATATCGAATCGATTAGAAGCACAGATGAGTGGCATTGATGTTGCGGTTCGAAATGCTAACGACGGTATCTCCATTATGCAGACAGCAGAAGGAGCGATGAATGAAACCACCAATATCATGCAGCGCATGCGAGATTTGTCGCTGCAAGCGAGTAATGGTTCGAATAGCCAGTCGGAAAGGACGGCTATTCAAGAAGAAGTGACAGCTCTAAATGATGAGTTGAATCGAATTGCTGAAACCACCTCGTTTGGTGGTAAAAAACTCCTTAACGGTAGCTTTGGTAGTTCTTCATTTCAAATCGGTGGCAGTTCTGGTGAAGCGGTGCAGATAGGTTTGAAAAATATGCGTACCGATGACATCAACATGGGTGGTTTTAGCTATGTCGCCAATGGCATGGCAAGTGACTCGTGGGCAGTCAAATCCAACCAGAATGATATGACAATGTCGTTTACCGACCGTTTTGGTCAGCCACAAGAGCTCACCATCAACGCGAAAGAAGGCGATGATATCGAAGAGTTGGCGACTTATATTAACGGTCAAACGGATCTCGTCTCTGCTTCCGTCAATGATGAAGGGCAGCTTCAGATCTATATGTCTGGCGAAGACACTGCAGGCACGATCTCTTTCTCAGGTTCGTTAGCCAGTGAGCTTTCGATGTCGGCGGGTTATTACGAATCAGTCGATGACATCAATGTCACTGATGTAGGTGGCGCGCAGCGTGCTGTCTCTATTTTGGATACAGCGATGAAGTATGTTGATAGTCATCGTTCTGAACTAGGGGCAATGCAAAATCGTTTTGATCATGCCATCAATAACCTTGAAAATGTTCATGAGAACTTGGCGACATCCAATAGCCGAATCAAAGATACCGACTACGCTAAAGAAACCACTCAAATGCTCAAGCAACAAATACTGCAACAAGTCAGTACCACTATTTTGGCTCAAGCTAAGCAAGCGCCCAATCTTGCCTTAACCTTGTTAGGTTAATAAATCACTTCGAATCTTATAAAGGTAATTCAGCTTAACTAAAGCCCTTTGGTTAATAAAAGCACAACTTTTCGCTCGACCAACTTATCGACAACTTTAGCGTTTTTCTCATCTTTTTTTGATAATTTTACTGCCAGTCACGCTTTCTTCCCCTTTCTCTCTATTTCGTTAATTTTGTTGTTTTTTTCCTAAAGGTTTCGGCATTCACGCCGTTATTAATAGTAACTTAGAGATAACTACTTGGTTTTCCGAGACGTCGGAAACCGCTATACCGGAAAATCAATTGGAGAAGTCACCATGGCAGTGAATGTAAATACAAACGTTTCAGCGATGACAGCGCAACGTTACCTAAACAACGCAAACAGCGCACAACAAACATCAATGGAGCGTCTAGCTTCAGGCTCTAAAATCAAC